>CALMRA010000148.1 GCA_937872065.1 uncultured Eubacteriaceae bacterium
TACTTTGACTGGAAAAAGACGGCCGACATCAAGACCGCCGTCACGCTGATGGGCGAAGTGCTCAACAAGCAGGACCGTGCGGAGGCATACCTGAAATACTTCGACGATATGGTCGCCGAAGCCGGAACGAAGACCTCGAAGATTGCGGACGATTCGAAAAAAACGGTGCTGTACGGAAATATCGACAAGCTCACACAGCCCCATGTCATCGCGGAATGGTGGATCACCACGGCTGGCGGAACCTGCGTCACGGAAAACAGCTGGGACGCGGACGGCAATAAGTGCAGCTACACACAGGAAGACATCCTGCAGTGGAATCCGGACGTCATGCTCACCACTGACAAGAGCGTCAAGGAAGCCGTCAAGTCCGATTCTCTGTATTCCGATGTCAACGCCGTCGTCAACGATCAGATTTACGTCGTTCCCACCGTCGCCCACGTCTGGGGAAACCGGACGGTGGAACAGCCTCTGACGATTTTCTGGACGATGTACAAGCTGTATCCTGAAACTGAAACGAAGGACGATCTGAAAGAAAAGATCAGCTACTTCTACAGCAATTTCTTCAATTATGATATGACTGAAGACGAGCTGGCAGCAATCATTGAAAGCTGACGAGCCCGGAGACAGAACGAAACGATCCGACCGCCGGTCGGAGGATCAGACTGAGGACGGGCATGACGGCCGGTCCGTGGAAAAACTGACCATCCTGCTGACAGTCAGACTGAGAGAGAAGAAATGGCGAACGAACTTACGATGCTCGGAGAGAGCGTCGCAAAAATAGAAGAGCTGCTGGGAGACGAGCTGGATACGATCACCCTGGAACGGGCGGTGTTCGGGCTGTTCTTTACCGGAGCGAAGCTCTCCACCGGAGACGGCGGCCTGTGCTTTACTCCGGTCAAGGAGATGCCTGAGGCGGTGTGCTGTCCAAGCTCCGCGAAGGCGATGCCGCTGTCCGGAAGACTCCGGGGCCGCACCGCCCGGGAATGCCTGGCCGATATTTTCTGCGGCAATATCCTGCGCCGCACCCTCGGGATCGCCGTGCTCAACGCCCTGAGCATGGCTGTATGGAAGCGCCGGCCGCCGGAGACCTACGAGATCCTTCACGGAGTCGACGCCTTCGACGCGCTTGACGTCTCGAAATACAAAAAGACCGTCGTCGTGGGCGCGCTGGTCCCGATGCTCAAGAAGCTTATGAAGGCGGGCGCCGATTTCAAGGTGCTCGAGCAGGATCCGCGTACGCTCAAGGAACGGGAGATGCCCCATTACCTGCCGCCGGAGCGGGCGGCGGAGTGCATCCCCGACGCAGATCTGCTGGTCATCACCGGCGTCACGATCCTCAACGACACGCTGCCGGGCCTCCTGGATCTGGCTAAACCTGAAGCCGAGATCCTCGTGACGGGGCCCACCGCCAGCATGCTTCCCGACGCCTTCTTCGAGCATGGCGTCGACATGCTCGGGGGCATCCAGGTCACGAACGCGGACGAGCTGCTGGATATCATCAGTGAGGCAGGCTCCGGCTACCATTTCTTCGGAAAGAGTGCGGAGCGGACCGTGATCAGGAAAAAGAACGATCAGAAAGAAGGCGGCGAGTGAATAATCCTGAATTCGGACCGTCACGGGACGGCATGATGCTGATCCTCGACGAGAACATCCCGTTTCTCGACAGGCGCGAGACCCTGCCGATTTCCCGGGCATGCGGGCGCAGGGCGGCTGAGAATCTGCTGGCGTCCTATTCGCTGCCGGAGCTGCCCGTCGGATCCCTGGACGGAATCGCCGTCCGATACGACGAGCTGCAGAATGACCAGGCAGAGGATTCTACGGCGCCGGTACCTGCGAATTTAACCCTTTCGGATGGAACGGACTTTGCCTGGTGCAACACCGGCATGGCGGTGCCCGACGGCTTTGACACGGTGATCCCCGTCGAGAAAATACTTCGCCTTGCGGACGGAGACGTGACGGTCCTGAGGGTTCCTGCCCGCAAGGGTGAGAACGTCCGGCCCGCCGGTTATCAGATCCGGAAGGGCGAGACGATCATCAGGCGAGGAGACAGACTTACTCCTTCACTCCTCGGTCTCCTCGCGTCGGCAGGCGTCAAATGCGTCTGCGTCTACGCGCTTCCCCGGGTGATCTTCATTCCGACGGGAGACGAGCTGGTCCCCTCGGGCGGAGCCGTCCCGCAGGGCATGAACGTCGAATCCAACAGCATCGTCGTCGAGGCGCTGCTGGCGGAATTCGGTACCGTCCATGCCTCCGAGGCGATTGTCCCGGACGATCCGGGCAGTATCCGGAAGGCGGTTTCGGAATGTGTGTCCCGGGCGGACCTTGCGATCATCAGCGCGGGATCCTCCAAGGGCAGCAAGGACTTCACGATGAACGTCCTCGACGAGCTCGGAACGGTACTGGTCCGGGAGATCGGCGTGGCGCCCGGAAAGCATCTGAGCCTGACGATGGTCGGAACCACCCCCGTTATCGGCATACCGGGTCCTCCTGGAGGCGCTCAGCTCATCACCCGGTATTACGTCCGGGCGGCCGTCGAGCTGCTGACGACGGGAGGGCGCAGCGAGGTTCCAAAGGTTCCGGCGGTTCTCGATACCGACATCCCGGGACGGTGGATGGACTTCATGCAGTCGGTGAGCCTTCAATGGCGGGACGGCGAGCTTTATGCGCAGCCGCTTCCGTCCGCAGGATCCTCTCTCCGGGAATCGCTGAACGCCTTCACGCAGATCGTCTGCTGTCCGAAGGGACAGGATCTGCATAAAGGCGACAGGGTTCTGGTCGAGCTTCCCGGCGT
>CALMRA010000149.1 GCA_937872065.1 uncultured Eubacteriaceae bacterium
ATGGAACGAGTAAAAAGATATATATTATTTCCGCTGATTTTTGCAATGATTCTTATGTCGGCAGGCTGCGCAGCGACAGAAAGCACGGACAGTATGACGGCATATGCCCGGATATTGTCGGATGCGGTCGATCAGGATCGGACGGCGACGATCGAGACCGCGCAGGCCGGAGGCGCTGAAGCAGTACCGGGCGCTTCGGACAGCGCGGTGTACGACGAACACGGGACGCTTGCGGCATCGCTTTCAGGCAGTTCGCCGGAATCGGTTCGTGAGACCGTATCCTACGCGCGTCTGATGGGTCATATGGAGAGCTTCTGCGAGCTGGCACTGACATCGTCCGGAAAGCCCGGCGTCGCCGTGCTGACGAAAATTCCCGTGTCCGGAGCTGAAAAACCGATGTCGGGAATCGTCAGGGCCGTCTTCGAGCTGCCGGCGGACGAACAGAATACGGGGATCCTCTATCTTGCGGACGACACCTTTCATGTCGCGAATCTGACTGAAGGTACGCTGTTTTCACTGAAGGAGACACAGGATTCTCCGGGTACGCTGCGGGCGATGATCGCATCGCTCAACAGCGGCAGGGATATCGCGGCACGCGGTTCCGTAAGCTTCGTAGAAAACGGAACGACGCGCACGGGCACCTTTTACGGGCTTGAGGGCCTGAACTGGGTTCTGGTCAGATGTTCGCGGTAAACAGAGATCTTTAATCTGCAATGCCGGTCGGAAAACTGTGACATAATAAGACATGAACGTTTCGAACTGTTTCGGATTTTCTATTTAGGATCATCTAAAATAGATAAACCGCAGCGGAACGGGAGAATCAGAACCGGAGATAAAAAGATGATATTTATATTAAGACACGGACAGACAGACTGGAACCTCGTCCACAGGATCCAGGGATGCGGAGCGGATATTCCGCTCAACGATACGGGACGGGAACAGGCGCAGAATCGGGCCCGGATATTCGACGGACGTCAGTTCGACGCGCTCATCACGTCCCCGCTGTCGCGGGCAGTGGAAACCGGCGCGATCCTGACGGAAAACGCACGGGTCGGAGAGGTGCTCACGGACGAGCGTCTGAAGGAACGGGATTTCAGGCATCTTGACGGCACGCAGACGACAGGCATGCCGCTGTCGTTCTATCTTTCCGATATTGACGGAATCGAGCCGACAGACGAACTTTTCGACAGGTTTTCCGAAAGCGTCCGGGATATCGCGGGAAGATATGACGGCGACGTGATGATCGTCTCCCACGGCGCGGCGGTCGGAACCTGGATCGCAAAACAGCTTGGCGGGACCGGCTTCGAGCTGCATAATCTGGCATGTTCAACCGCGGATAAAGACGGAAAACTCGACGGATATAATCTGGAGGACTATCAGATCCTGGCAAAATTAGAGCAGAAAACAGACGCGGACGGACAGACTGTCCGCAGCGGGGACGCCTCCTGACCGGGAAGCGTCTTTTTTCTTATGTGATTCGCAGAGCGGTCTGTTTTTAATCGGATTCGGTGCTTAATAACACGGATCAGCAGACCAGTCGATCAAAAAACGTGATATTTTCTTATTTTCAGGAAGAAATTATTACAAAACCCTTGTAATAGTAAAAAATTCTCTTTATAATTGTCCGCCAACCCGATACAATAGAGGTAGAAAAAAGCGTACCGTCTGCGTATTTTGGAACGTATTTTAAGATATAGAAACACAAGGGGAAAATATGTATACAGTAAAGGTAAACGGACAGGAACACCAGGTTCAGGAAGATAAGAGACTGATGCGTTATCTTCGCGATGATCTGCAGCTTACCTCGGTCAAGGACGGCTGCAGCGAAGGCGCCTGCGGCACCTGTACCGTACTGATCGACGGCAAGGCAACCCGCGCCTGCGTTCCGATGATCTCAAAGCTTGAAGGAAAAGAAATCATTACGGTAGAAGGTCTGTCCGACCGCGAAAAGGAAGTTTATTCCAACGCGTTCGGGAGAACCGGCGCGGTTCAGTGCGGCTTCTGCATCCCGGGCATGGTTATCGCGGCAAAGGGGCTTATCGACCAGAATCCGAATCCGACGCGTCTCGACTGCGCGGCGGCGATCCGCACGAATATCTGCCGCTGCACCGGCTATAAGAAGATCATCGACGGGATCATGCTGTCTGCGGAAATGTTCAGAAACGGCTCGGTGGATCTGCCGGAACACGGCGTTCACGATATCGGCGACCGCATCAAGCGTGTTGATGCTTCGGAAAAGGTTCTCGGAACCGGTCTGTATCCGGACGATATGTACGTTCCGGGGATGCTGTACGGCGGCGCGGTCCGCTCGAAGTATCCGAGAGCGAAGGTTCTGAGCATCGACGCCGAAAAGGCGAAGGCCGTTCCGGGAGTCGTCGGTGTCTTCACAGCTGCGGATGTGCCCGGCAACAACAAGATCGGTCATATCATGCAGGACTGGGACTGTCTGATTCCTGTCGGCGGCATCACTCATTTTATCGGCGACGCGATCGTTCTCGTCGCGGCGGAAACAAGAGAAGCGCTTGAAAAGGCGAAGAAGCTCGTGAAGATCGAATTCGAAGAGCTGCCCGGCGTCTTTTCACCTCATGAAGGAATCAAGGACGAAATTCTCGTCCATAACAGCAAGGGCACCAATGTGCTCCAGCACGAGCACCTGATCAGGGGAGACGCGGACAAGGTCATCGCGGATTCCGCTCACAAGGTGACGTATCACTACGAAACGCCGTGGACCGAACACGCGTTCCTCGAACCTGAAACCTGTCTGGCGATGCCCATCGGGGACGTCGGCGTCTATATTTACTCGACTGACCAGGGAACCTATGCGACCCAGCATGAAGTCATGAGCCTGCTCAATCTTCCGCCGGATCAGGTTATCGTGGAAAACGGGCTTGTAGGCGGCGGCTTCGGCGGCAAGGAAGACCTTGTGGTCCAGCATCACGCCGCGCTGATGGCGTGGCTGCTGAAAAAGCCCGTCAAGGTCAAGCTGACGAGACCGGAATCCCTGATGATTCATCCGAAGCGTCATCCTTTCAGCATGGACGTCACGACATCCTGCGATGAAAACGGAATCCTGACAGCCTTCAAGGCGGTCGTCATCTCGGATACCGGCGCCTACGCATCTCTCGGCGGACCGGTACTCCAGCGTGCGTGCACCCACGCCGCAGGACCCTACAACTTCCAGACCATCGATATCGACGGCAAGGCGATTTACACGAACAATCCGCCGGCAGGCGCCTTCCGCGGCTTCGGCGTAACACAGACCAACTTTGCGTCTGAAATGAATATCAACAAGCTTGCGGAGGAGGTCGGAATTTCCCCGTGGGAAATCCGCTACCGCAACGCGATCCGCCCGGGACAGGTGCTTCCCAACGGACAGCTCGCGGACCCGTCGACAGGTCTCGCGGAAACTCTCGAAGCGGTCAAGCCGTATTACGACGAAAACGAGCATGTCGGTCTTGCCTGCGCGATGAAGAACGCGGGCGTAGGCGTCGGACTTCCCGACTGGGGCCGCGCGCGTCTCGTCGTCCGCAACGGCCGCGTTGAAATTCACTCCGGCGCATCCTGCATCGGACAGGGCCTGGGGACGGTACTGACTCAGGTCGTCTCGGAAACCGCGGATATCCCGGTGGAAAAGATCGACTATATGCGCGCGAACACGAGCACAGGTCCGGACTCCGGCGTAACATCAGGCTCCAGACAGACGCTTGTCACAGGCGAAGCGGCCAGACGCGCGGCGGCGGAACTGAAGAAAGATCTCGAAGAGCATTCGATAGACGAGCTCAACGGGAAGGAATATATCGGCGAGTATCTGGCGAAGACCGACCCGATGGGCGCGGACGTGCCGTATCCGGTCTCTCACGTCGCCTACGGCTACGCGACCCAGCTGTGCGTGCTCGACGACGACGGAAAGGTCAAGCTTCTCGTCGGCGCTCACGATGTGGGCAAGGCGGTCAATCCGATCTCTGTCGAAGGCCAGATCGAAGGCGGGATCATCATGGGCATGGGCTACGCGCTGACTGAAAAGTACGAGCTCGAAAACGGCATTCCGAAATCGAAATACGGTACGCTGGGTCTGCTCAAGGCGGACGCGGTACCGGACGTCGAAGCGATCATCATCGAAAAGGAAGGGAGCGTCCCTGCGGGCGGCGCCATCGGGATCGGTGAAATCACGTCCATTCCGACAGCTCCGGCAGTCGCAGGCGCCTACTACCAGTTCAACGGCGATTTCCAGACCTCGCTTCCGCTGAAGAATACGCCCTACGAAAAGAAAAAGCCCGCGAAGAAGGCGGCTCCCGCAAAAGCGGCGCCGGCAAAGTAAGCGGACTGATTCGGACCATTACAGACAGATCTTGCGAGACGGCAGTTTAAGCTGCCGTCTTTTTGTTATAATTTCTATATCACATCAGAACAGGCACATCGGAACGGAAAAATGGAAAAGAAATATACAGACATCATTTTTGATGTCGACGGAACGCTTATCGATACGGAATCGGTGATTATAAATTCGCTCTCGGAGCTGCTCGAAAAGCGGGGAATGGAAAGAAAGCCGGAGGACCTGAGCGTCGTGCTCGGGATTCCGGGCGTCTCGGGACTCAGGAGACTCGGTTTTCCTGAGGAGGAAATTCCGGATACTGTCCGGGAATGGCTCGAAATGATGGACCGCCACGAACCGGATATCCGTGTAATCGACGGCATAACCGGGCTGCTGGATTCTCTCAGAGACGAAGGCTACCGGCTCGGGATCGTCACGTCCCGGGACAAACGCGGCGTGTGGGAGGCGCCTTCGATGCAGCCCCTCGCCGGCTACTTCGAGATCGCGGTAACGCAGGAAGAGACGGAACGGCACAAGCCGTACCCGGACCCGATTCTCTGCTACGCCCGTAAGGCGGGAACAAAACCGGAAAATGTCCTGTACGTCGGCGACAGCATTTACGATATGGAATGCGCGAAAGCGGCGGGAGCGGATGCGGCGCTGGCTGTATGGGGAGCGCCGGGGGCCGGACGCGAGATCGCGGATCTGACGCCGGAAACGCCGGCGGAGCTGCAGACAATCCTGACAGGAACCCGGCCATGAAGCGCGGAAGACTGCCTGAGGCAGTCATTTTCGACATGGACGGACTCATGTTCGATACCGAAAAGATCTCCCACGAGGGCTTCGTCAAAGGCTTCGGCAAGATAGGCTGCGAGTTCCCGACAGAGCTCTCTCAGGCCCTGCAGGGCTCGAATATGACCGCTCTCGAGCGCATGGTGGACGAATATTACGAACGTCCCATCCCGCTGGACAAGGTCATGCGGGTCCGGAGAAAATACTTCGACGATTATATCAGAAAGCACGGTCTCCCGGTGAAGCCCGGGCTCTCGGAGCTCCTCGATTTTCTCGCGTCGGAGCATATCGGTACGGCGATCGCCTCGTCCAACGACCGTGACAAGATCGACAGGAATCTGAGACTTGCCGGTCTCGAAGACTATTTCAATACGATTATCAGCGGGGAAGACATCGTCGAGTCCAAGCCGGATCCCGAAATCTTTCTGAAGGCTGCCGGAGAGCTAGGAGTCGCGCCTGAGAACTGTCTCGTGCTTGAGGATACGCCGAGAGGAGCGGAGGCGGCGGAAGCGGCGGGAATTCCGGTGATTCTCGTGCCGGATATGATTAGTCCGGACGGTGAAGCCGCATCCAGAGCGGAAGCCGTTCTGAAGGATCTGTTTCAGGTACGGGAGTATCTGGCTGCTGCTGAAGAAGGAAAAAGCGCGTAATGCGTAATAAGACAAATAAAAAAGCGGAATCGGGGAATGAACCCCGGTTCCGCTTTTTTGCGGTGCGCCTGCCTGCAGACGCACCTGCCGGTCTGCTCTGTGTCTGCCGCAGACTATATCTGATTCCTGTTGCCGTTCCGGTTAAGCCTGTTTCGTCTGCCGCCTGACGTAGTGTCCGGCGTTCTTCTTCACGAATGCTCCGTCCTTATAGGCGGTTTCGCCGTGGAGGAGCACTTCGTCCGCTCTGCCGCGGACCGGATAGCCTTCATAGGGCGAGTAGTCGACGTTCATGTGCAGCGCATCATGGGTGATTTCCCCGGTCCAGTCCGGATCCCAGATCACGATGTCGGCGTCGGAACCCGGTGCGAGGGCGCCCTTCTGAGGATACATCCCGTAAATCTTCGCAGCGTTCGCGCTCATCAGATCCGAGAAATCTTCGTAGGAAAGTCCCCCTTCGAGTCCCGCATACGTTTCGGTGAACATCAGCTGCGGACGCGTTTCGACGCCCGGGATTCCGTTGGGAATCTTCGAGAAGTCGTCGCGGCCCTTCTGCTTCATCGAACCGAAATCGAAGCTGCAGTGATCGCTCCCGGCCGTGTCGATGATGCCGTCGAAAATCGCCTGGCGGATCGCCTTCTGGTCGGGGACCTTTCTCGCCGGCGGCGCGAAGACGTACTTGGCGCTTTCGAAATCCGGCAGATCGTAGCAGCTGTCGTCAAGACACAGGTACTGGGGGCAGGTTTCGATATACAGCTTCTGACCGCGTTCCTTCGCGTCGAGGCAGGCCCTGAGTCCGCGCTGAGTCGACAGGTGGACGACATACACGGTGCTTCCGGTCTGCTCCGCAATCGCGAGGAAGCGGTTTACCGCTTCGGCTTCCATGGCCGCGGGGCGGGAGAGAGGATGATACTTCGGCGTCAGGCAGCCCTCTTTCCGGTACTTTTCAATGAGTTCATCAATGACCAGACCGTTTTCGCAGTGTGCGGAGACAGTCATTCCCAGCTCGTCCGCAAGCCGCAGGGTTTCGAAAATCTGCGCGTCGTCCAGCATCAGCGCGTCGTAGGCCATGTACAGCTTGACTGAGGAGATGCCTTCGTCAGGCATTTCCCGCAGCTCCTTCTTCGTTTCGTCGTTCCATTCGGCAAGGCCGATATGGAAGCCGTAGTCGCAGGAGGATTTACCGTCCGCCTTTTGATGCCAGTCCTTCAGAGTCTGGGTGAGTGTGACTCCCTTGTCCTGTCCCGCGAAATCGAGCACCGTCGTCGTACCGCCTGCCAGCGCCGCAGCCGTTCCGGTGGCGAAATCGTCCGCCGTCCGTCCGGCGGCCACAGTCATCTCCAGATGAGTGTGGGGATCGATAAAGCCGGGGAACAGGATCTTTCCGCCGGCGTCGATGATTTCCGCATCCGGACTGCCGGCAGCGAGATTTTCTCCGATTGCCGCGATCTTTCCGTCTTCAATCAGAACATCCGCCGCTACCGCGCCTTCCGGCGTGACGGCCGTTCCTCCTTTGATCAGTCGTTTCATATTAACCTCATCCGTCCGGCTCCTGCCGGATCTTTATGTCTTAATCTTACAGGTTTCTGCAGGAAATTCCACCTGAGAAACAAAAAAGGGATGCCGGAGCATCCCTTAAACCGCTTTAGCGGAGATACGCGTAGTCGTCGCGGACAGCTCTGACAATCGCGGCCAGTTCTTCCGGCAGACGGTAATCGTTCAGATCTTCGCCTACTGAGAAAACTTCGCCGTTAAGACGGATTACAGCGCCGTCGCCCGTGATCATGAAGCCGCTATTTTCGCTTTCGTCCACATCGTCCTGCGTATGGAACATCGTGAACTTGTCCTTGTACGGCGCGCTGTCGTACGGGCAGAAAATCGCACAGTTGCCGCATTCGTTGCACATGCGGTCCACGTGGATAATCTGAGGCATCTTGACGCCCTTTACCTTAATCGCGATATTCGCGCGGTTCGGACATACGTCGACGCAGGATTCGCAGATCGTCGAGCATTCGAGGCAGCGGTCGCTTTCGGCTTCGCCGCTTTCGTGCTGCTTCAGGATTCCGTGTCTGGACAGCGCTCTGTCCGCGTCTCCGGTGTCTGCTTCTCCGAGAACCGCCGGTTCGATGCCCAGCTTCGCAAGGATCGCGTCTGAAGCGGTTCTTGCGTCTGCGATCGCGTTGACGACATCGGATGCTCCGTGGGAGACGTCGCCTGCGATGTAGACATTTTCGCCGACTTCGAGGGTCTTCGGATTCTTGACGACGCGGCCGCGCTTGTCGACTTCGACGCCGTTCTTTTCGAGCCATTCGTTGTCAGCCTTCGAACCGATGGAAGCGATGACTGTATCGGCGTCGATGATTTCGGTGCGGTCGGTGCCCACCGGTCTTCTTCTGCCGGATTCATCCGGTTCGCCTAGTTCCATCACGCGGCAGGTGAGTCTGCCTTCTGCGAAGGCTTCAGGGGAGAGAAGATCCTTGAAGATCACGCCGTCTTCGAGGGCGAGCTGGAGTTCTTCTTCTTCCGCGGGCATTTCGCGAACCGTACGTCTGTAGGCGATCGTGACGTCTTCGACGCCCGGAACCTTCTTAGCCGCACGGGCCGCATCCATCGCAGTGTTGCCGCCGCCGATGACGACGACTTTTTTACCCAGTTCAAAGGGCTTATCTTCGATATTGTTGAAGTCTTCGAGGAATTCGAGGACGTTGACCGCCTGATCGCCGTCCAGATGATACGGTGACGGCTTCCATGTGCCGGTCGCGATAATCACGCTGTCGTAGCCCTGATTCTTCAGGTCTTCGACGCTTTCTACTTCCGTGCCCATCTTCATGTCAGCGCCGATGGCTTTAAGCAGTTCCAGGTCGCCGGAGATCGTGTTGTCTTCGATACGGAAATCCGGAATGACGTACTTGACGATTCCGCCGGGTTCTTCCTTGCGGTCGAATACCGTTACGGGAACGCCGTTGCGGCTCAGGAACGCTGCCGCGGAGATCCCTGCGGGACCTGCGCCGATAATCGCGGTCTTCTTGTCGGTCTTCGGAGCGGCGGGCTTGATTTCCTTAAGCAGGTCGTCCATGCCGCGGACAGCCGCGTCCAGCTTCGCGCTGCGGATGCCGACAGGACCTTCGTAGAAGTTGCGCGTGCAGGCGGTCTGGCAGTGGTGCGAGCAGATCGTGCCTGTGATGAACGGCAGCGGATTGCGGTCCGTGATAACCTTAAGCGCTTCGAGAGGCTTGTCTTCTTCGAGAAGACGCAGGTATTCCGGAATATTCTGGCTGATGGGGCAGGTTTCGGAGCACGGAGAGATAAAGCAGCTGGCCAGCGGTACTTTTTTATCGTTTTTGCGGGCCGGGGTCTTTTTGACGCTGCCGCGCACGTTGTTCGGGTTTACCTTTGAAGAATCCGCGAGGTCGCGTACAGCCTGCGCGTCGAGTTTTTCGACATCCTTGAACGGAACTTCGTCGAGGGCTTCCGCCATCTGCTTCATGCGGCCGTATCCGCCCGGCTTGAGCAGTGTGGTCGCGAGGGTGATGGGCCAGATGCCGGTCTTGAAGATATCCGCGATGTTGAAGATATCCGCGCCGCCTGAATACGAGATTTTCAGATCTCCGTCAAAGGCGTCGGACAGTCTCTTCGCCAGCTCTACGGAGCACGGGAACAGCGAACGGCCGGACATGTACATGTCTTCAGACGGCAGGATCCCGTCTGTGACCTTCTGCGGGAACGTGTTCGTGAGCTTGACGCCGAAGTCGAGGTCCGCTTCCGCAGCCTGTTTCTTCAGACGGGTGATCATCGGAACAGCGTCGTCGTACTGGAGGTCGTGGGTGAAGTGGAAATCGTCGAAGTCCATGTAGGTGTAGCCGAGGTCGTCGAGGATCTTTCTCGCGTCTTCATAGCCCAGCATCGTCGGGTTGCACTTGATATATGTGTTCAGCCCCTTTTCGCCGATGAGGTAGGCTGCGATGCGTTCGATTTCCTTCGGAGGACATCCGTGAAGCGTTGACAGCGTGACGGATTCCGAGACCTTCGGAGAGATCGAATTGACGTATTCTTCGTCGATGTTTTCGAACTTGTCGAGGTTCGCAAGCGTCCAGTCGCGCATGCTCTTCCAGAGCTCGGTCTGGGACGCGTCCTGCATTTCGTTCAGGTATTTGTCGATTTTTTCGGTACGGATGCCGTCGTAGTCGTAGCCGACGCTCATGTTGAAGACAAAGCTGTCGGGATCGCCGAGGCCGAATTCCTTCGAGAACAGCTTCAGGATGTACCAGGCTTTGACGTATTCTTCGAACGCTTCGGGAACAGTCAGTTCCGTGGACCATTCGCAGTTGTAGCATTCGTCGCCGGCAGTGATGCAGGGCTTTGCGACCGGAAGATCCTTGCCGTCGATAACCTGGACGGTTTTCAGTTCGAAGAAGCGTGCGCCTCCGAAGTATGCGGTGACGATGTTCTGCGCCAGCTGATTGTGAGCCCTGCGGCAGGTCCGAAGGGTGTTTCGATTTTTCCATCGAAGATGGCCAGCGTGTCGTCTC
>CALMRA010000150.1 GCA_937872065.1 uncultured Eubacteriaceae bacterium
AAGCCAGAACGGCGATCCCCGCTGCGATCAGAACGACAGGCAGAGCAGTCATAATTCCGGAGGAAGCGGAATTCGAAAGCTTAAAGCCGGCAAGGACCAGAAACAGTCCGAGCAGGAGCGTGAGAAAATCCTTCATTCAGTCCTCCTGTGATTCCGGGTACGGGGATTCCGAATCCGTTCCCTTCGACAGCGGAGTCAGTGATTCGAGGATCCGTGTAAAATAGTCGGGGAGAGGGGCGGTGAATTCGAGATATTTTCCTGTCACGGGATGAATAAAACCGAGCTTTCCGGCGTGCAGCAGCTGACCTTCCGTATGGAAAGGGTTCTTCCTGTCGCCGCCGTACATCGGATCTCCGGCCAGCGGATTTCCGATCTGTTTCATATGGACACGAATCTGGTGAGTCCGCCCGGTTTCAAGTCTGAAACGGCACAGCGTGTAGCCCTCGGCGTAGCGTTCGAGGACCTCGAAATGAGTGACGGCTTCCTTGGAATTTTTGTCGGTGACGGCCATGCGCTTCCGGTTTTTCGGGTCTCTGCCTACAGGCATATCGATTCTGCCCGAATTATCCGGCATAATGCCCTTGACGAGGGCGAGATACTCGCGGGTGACCGAATGAGCCTTGAGCTGTTTCGACAGGCTCTGGTGGGCGATATCGTTCTTTGCAGCCATCAGGAGTCCGGAGGTGTCCTTGTCTATGCGGTGAACGATTCCGGGCCGCAGCTCTCCGCCGATCCCCGACAAATCGTCGATATGGTAAAGCAGAGCGTTAACCAGGGTACCGTCGGGCGTTCCGTGCGCCGGATGGACGACGAGTCCCTGAGGCTTGTTTACGACGATCACATCGGAATCCTCGTAGACAATATCGAGGGGTATATTCTCCGGCTTTGCCTCAATCTCGGACGGAAGACTCAGGGCAATGGAAATATCCTCGCCTGCCTTAAGCTTTCTCGAGGGCCTGACGGCTTTCCCGTCTGCGAGAATATCTCCGTTTTCGATGAGCTGCTTGATTCTCGAGCGGGAGAGCCGGGGCTCTCTCTCCGCGCACCAGGCGTCGATCCGCTGTCCGGCGCCGTTTTCATCAACCTTCAGAACGACAGTCTCCGGTTCGTCGTCGAGGTTCTCCGGCAAATCATTTATAATATCTGGCGTCAATTCGAAGCCTCCCTTTCTTTGTCTTTTCAGAGCACGCGTCGATCGCGGCCTTGCCCTTCTTTCGTACCGACAGCACGTCACCGGCATGGATACGGGCGTCGCTTTTCTGAACGGGAAGCCAGTTCAGATTCACGTCTCCCGTTCTGACGGCTTCCTGGGCCGCTGTGCGCGACAGGTGAAAGAGCGCCGCGCATACGGCGTCCACCCTGTCTGACGCGGCGGTCACGCTCGTTTCCTGATATTCTCGCTGAAGTATGCGGATTTCACCGCGTTCAAGCCAGCGGGGTTTTACACTATGCCCCTGGAGCTTCGTGAATTCGGTCAGTACAAAATCCTTCATCCGGTCCAGCATGACGATCTGAACGAAATCCTCGCCGATCTGGATATCGCCCGCGTTCTCCCGCTTGATTCCCAGCGACATCAGCGTACCGAGCACCTTCCTGTGCTCGGCTTCGAAGCCGACGGGAATATAGACAGCGCCGACAGGCCACTCGAGATCCTCTCCTGCAAGATAATCGGGATAGACCGCGAGGATGCGCCGCTCC
Source organism: uncultured Eubacteriaceae bacterium (assembly GCA_937872065.1). Taxonomy (GTDB): domain Bacteria; phylum Bacillota; class Clostridia; order Eubacteriales; family Eubacteriaceae; genus UBA7485. The sequence continues at coordinate 1,699 of CALMRA010000150.1, forward strand.
GCATCGGGGACGGCGCCGTAAAACGCCCAGGGCTCTCCCGAGCGGTTCAGGAGCGGCTCCAGCTCCGACTGGGTCCTGCGGTCGAGAAATCCCGTGAAGTACGGTTCCCAGTTTGCAGACAGATGATCCTCGATACGCGCCGTCAGAAAAGCCTTCTCGTCCTTCGGTCCGCTCATTCCGGCTCGTCCTGCTGTTCGATCGCCGATACGGCGGCCTTGTCGGGAGTCACGTACATCGTGTTCTGATTTTTGAAGGTCACCATGCCGGGCTTCGCCTTTTTCGGCTTTTTCAGATCCTTGAATTCAAGGTAGTCGACCGGAACGTTTTCCGAGCCCCGGAGACTTGAATACCAGGCTGCTAGCATGCCGCCCTCAAGCACCGTCTTCTCTGTGATGAACTTTCCGTCTGCGACGATAAGCACGTGGGAGCCCGGCGCATCCTTGACGTGGAGCCAGCAGTCCTCGCCGACTCCGAGGCGCGTCGAGATATAGTCGTTCTGGTAGTTGTTCTTGCCTACGTAGATGTCGAAGCCCTCGCTGGAGCGGAAGTGCATCGGTTTCGAGGCCGCGGGCTTTTTCGAACCGGACTGGCGCACCGTACGGCTGCGGTTCGAGATGAGACCCGACTGGGAGAACTCGTGGCGTATTTCGTCGAGCTCCGCGTTTTCCGTCGAGTTCTTCAGGCTTTCGAGGAGCGTCTCGATGTAGTACAGCTGTTCCTCCGTCTGCGCCTTCTGCGCTTCGAGCTCCACCGCGGCCCGCTTGCCCTTCGCATATCGCTTGTAGAAGCGCTGGGCGTTCTGGCTTGGCGTTTCGTTCACCTTCAGAGGCACGACGACGCTGCCGCCGTCGGGATCCGAATAATCCGGAAGCTCGGCGCTTTTCATGCCGCGCTCGAGCATCCATATATTCGCGGTGATCAGGTCGCCGTACAGTTTGTTTTTATCGTTCGAGGCCAGACGTCTGAAGTCCGCGTCGAAGTACTGGAGCTTCTTGGCGGCGCGCTTGCGCAGATTCTCCAGCTGATGTCTCAGATTCGCGCTTTTCGTCCGAAAACGCATCTTCCGGTCGCGCAGCGAATAAAAGTTTTCAAGCATCGCCGAGACGGAAGCCTGTTTCTTTTCCTGTGCACCGAGATGAGTCAGCGAAACCGTGTAGAAATCCAGCAGCTCGCCGTCCTTCAGATAGATCGCGGGCGCCGGCAGCTTCGATTCCTCGAGCAGCGAAAGAAACGAAGCCGCGAGGGATTCGAGCTGTTCGTCGGAATAGGTCTTGAGCTTCGTGCCGCCTTCAAGACCCGCGCGGTACAGGACCTCCCGGGCGAAGGCCGGGCTCAGGCCGAAGAAGTGTCCGGTAAAGAAGCGCTCCGGATCGCTGTCCGCAGACTGCCCGAACAGCTCCGTAAGCTCCGCGCGCCCCGTCGTATCCGCATCGTGCCGGTCTTCTGACGGCGGCGGAAGATAGGGATTGCCCGGCAGGATCTGCCGGTACCTGCTGCTGGAGAAACCGACCTTTTTCAGGGCGTCCGTGATGACCGGACCTTCCTCTGAAGCGGCCGTCAGGATGATGTTGCTGTTGCGGCCTGTAATTTCGCAGATCAGTCTGCGCTCGATCGGTTCTCCGAATTCGTCCCGGGAATCGAGAACAATCTCGACGATTCTGTCGGAGCCCTGCTGCTCGATCCGTCTGATTTCGGAGCCGGAGATGTATTTGCGCAGCGTCATGCAGAACGACGGGGGAACGGCCGGATTTTCCTTTCGAATTTCCGTCGTATGAATTCTCGCGTTGTTCGGGGACGCGCTGATGAGCAGAATCAGATTCTTCCGGTCCTTGTTAACCGTCAGTCTGATTTCGTCTACTTCAGGCTGCTGGATTTTTCGGACGCGTCCGCCTGAAAGCAGACCGTCCAGCTCGCGGACGCACTGCGCCGCTGTAATACCGTCAAAGGGCATAAGTCCTCCTTATTGCTGACTATAATTTATAATAACGGCGTCATGCCGGCATCCTTACGGTTCCTCCGAAACGGCTGCCCCAGGATGTCTGTCCGTATTCTGACACCCCCATGATACAGAGTGTGCCGGCTCTGTCAGTCTTGTCTGCCGGTTATTCTTAAGGTATGATTATAAGATACAGGTGAAAGACTGAGTGAACCAGATGAAATATTATTTTGACAAAATGCACGGGTGCGGCAATGATTTTATCATGATCGAAAACACAGCCGGTCTGCTGTCGCCGACGCCCGAACAGATCGCCTTTCTGTGCGACCGTCATTTCGGAATCGGAGCCGACGGTCTGATCCTCGTCGAGAAGAAAGCGGACCGCTTTTTCATGAATTATTTCAATTCAGACGGGACTCCCGCTCAGATGTGCGGCAACGGGATGCGGTGTACGGCGGAATATCTCAGACGCTACGGCTTTCTGAAGGAAACCGAAGCGGTCATCGAAAGCCGCTCAGGTTCCGTCCCCGTCAGGATCGAGGGACCGGGGCGCATCTCCGTACAGATCGGGAAACCGGATTTTCAATGTGCTTCTCTACCTATGATACCCGAAAACGGAGAAAGCGAATTGACGGATACCGAAATTACGACAGGCGGACGCACCCTCAGATGCGGCTGTCTGTCAGTCGGAAATCCTCATATCGTAGTCGTGGCGGACCAGGAGCTGGTGGATATCGATACCCTCGGACCGCTGCTTGAGAATCATCCGATGTTTCCGGAAAAGGTGAACGTCAATTTCGCGTGGCCGGACGACGACGAGCATATCAGAGTGGCGACATGGGAACGGGGCTGCGGACGGACCCTGGCCTGCGGGACGGGAACGAGCGCTTCGGCGGCTCTTCTGTACCATATCGGACTGTGCGGCCCCAAGGTGACCGCGACGATTCCCGGCGGAGAGCTTGTGATCGAGAATACGGACGACGGCATCGTCATGACGGGGCCTGCGAAATTCGTATACTCGGGTGAAATCGAGCTGTAGAGTCTGATATCCAGCGGAGGAAACATGAACAGCATGACAGGTTACGGCCGGGCCGGACTCAAGAACGGAAACCGGGAGATCACGGTGGAAATCCGGACGGTCAACAACAGATACAGAGACGTTTTCATCAAAGCGCCGAGGACGTTTAACGGGATCGAGGACAGGATACGCAGCGAGGTGTCGGACAGACTGAACCGCGGACGGATCGAAATCTTTATCCGGGCTGCCGGAGGAGACGAAGGCGGGCGGGTCATCTGCGACAGAAAGCTTGCCAAAAGCTATCTTGAAGCGCTGGACGAGCTCAAGCGGCTCGACTCGATGATTTCCCAGAATATCGATCTGGAGCTTCTGGCGAAGTTTCCCGATGTGATCCGTCTTGAAGACGAAGAACCGGACTGCGAGGCGCTGTGGCTGGAAACGCGGCCCGTGCTGGATCAGGCGCTCGAGCAGGTCTGTTCGGCGCGTGCGGTGGAAGGCGGCGCGCTGCAGAACGATATCCTGTCCCACGGACAGGCGCTGTCCGAAGGACTTGCGCAGATCGTGGAGCTGGCGCCGCAGCAGCTTGAAAAGAGCACAAAGGCGCTCCGAAGCCGCGTGATGACGGCTCTCGGGGATACGGGCATCGACGAGACGAGACTTCTCGCGGAAACGGCCGTACTGGCCGACAAGCTCGCCGTCGACGAAGAGACCGTTCGTCTGGGCTCCCACCTCGAACGTCTCGCGGAGCTGTGCGCGGAGGAAGACGAGCCCGTCGGACGCAGACTGGATTTCCTCGTACAGGAGATCAACCGCGAGATCAACACGATCGGCTCGAAAACCGACAGCATCGAGATTACCGGCCTCGTCGTCGAAATGAAGGGCGAAGCGGAAAAAATCAGGGAACAGGTGCAGAATATTGAATAAGGGAATGCTGCAGCGAAAATATACGGATAACAGAGGACTACTTGTCGTCGTATCGGGACCGGCGGGAGTCGGAAAGGGCAGTATCTGCAGAGAGCTGGCCCGGACCGACGGCGGTCCGGACGTCTCGATTTCTGAAACCACCAGGCCGATGCGCCCGGGGGACGAAGCGGACGTAACGTATTATTTCGTGGACAGAGAAAAATTTGAATCGCGCATCAGCGAGGATTATTACCTCGAATGGGCGCGGGTATACGATAATTACTACGGGACGCCGAGAGCCCGTATCGAAGAGAAGCTTGAGGCCGGTACGGACGTGATTCTCGAGATCGATCCCCAGGGAGCGGAAAGTATCCGGAAGAATTTCCCGTCGGCGGTCACGGTCTTTATCATGCCGCCGTCGGTGACGGAGCTGCGGGCCCGGATCACGGGACGAGGTTCCGAAACGGAGGATCAGCTCGTCAAGCGGCTTTCCTGCGCGAAGGACGAAATCGAACAGGCGCCCCGCTACGACTATATTATCGTGAACAGAGAAAACAGTCTGGGCAGATCGGTCTCCGAGCTTCAGGCCGTCATTACCGCCGAACACTTGAGAACCTCGAGGATTACGGCGCAGGACAGCCGGGAAGACTGACAGTCCGGCTTACATTTATATAAGGAGTACAGATGAAACCAAATATCTCAGACAGCTACACAAAAAAAGGCATGCGCTATCCGGCTCTGAACGACCTGATCGCGAAAGCGAACAATAAATACGAACTGGTGCTGGCGACCGCCAAACGGGCGAGAGAAATCGTCGACGGAGCGGAACCGCTGGTCAAGATCACAATCGACAATCCGATCTCTATTGCGACGGCTGAAATCGCCGAAGGTCTTGTGACGCTCGAAAATCCGTGCTTTGATGAAGAACTCGGCGAAATTGCGGAACCTTCAAACCTTAAAGCGGCTTCCGGGGGAACGACCGATAACGACTGATTCCGGTGAAAATCGCACAGATCTTCATTGATCAGAAGAATAAAAGACTGGACAGGACCTTTGACTATCTGGTCCCGGACAGCGCCGGGCCCGGAATGCGCACCGTTCAGCGTTTCGGTGGAGAATCCAGAATCACCCGCGGGTTCATTGTCAGAATCATCGAGCATTCCGAATATGAAAAGAGTCTGAAGGAGGTCCGCGCCGTTCTCGATGCGGAGCCCGTCCTGACTCCGTTGCAAATCAAGCTCTGCCTGGAACTCAAGCAGAGCTGTTTCTGTCTTTTCTGGGATGCGCTGTCGTTTTTTACCGCGTGGACGCCGCTGCGCAGAAGCGCCGGCGGCCTCGTTCCGTACGCGATTAAGGACGTGACCTGGATCGCGTTTGAAAAGGAACCGGAGCGTGCGGGTCCCGTTCAGGAGGAACTGCTGGTCCTGCTCAGAAGACACGACTGGTCTTATCCGGAGCTCAGAAAGCGGATGCCCAATCTGAGGGCGCCGCTCAAGTCTCTGCACGACAAGGGAGCTGTACGCAAGTATACCCGGCGCCCCGCCGTACTGGACCCGCCCGCCCAGATCCCCGAGGATTATGTGTATTCCGAGCATCTGGTTCCCGAGGCGGAGGGGGAAGAAAAGCCGGTCTTTATTCTGGCAGAAACGGATAAGGAGCTGTTCTCTCTGATCGGCTCGCTGATCACGCCGGAACGCCAGCTGATGATCGTGTCGCCGTCGGCGGAGGATGCGAAACGTCTGGCCGACGGGTTTGCTTCCTGTTCCGGGATCGTACCGGAGGTCTATCACGGAGCAGATCCGCAGGAAAAGCGATTCGCCTTCGCCCGGAATTTTCGCGACGGCCGAATAAAGGTCGCAAGCGCGACGGCGGCCGGACTTTTCGTTCCGTTCGGAGAAACGCCCCCCGCGATTCTGGTCACGGACGCGGCCAGCGAGCGTTATCATCTGCCGGGGACCCTCAGTCTTGACACCGTGAAGACAGCTCAGCGGCTTTCCGCCCTCAGCGGAGCGCCGCTGGTACTGACGGACAGGCTGCCGTCGGTGCTCGCGTCGTATAAAACCGAAGAAGCCGGCTTCGAAGGCGGTGAAACGGATACGGCGCAGTCAAAATGGACGGACCGGACGAGAGAGTTCAAAAGACTCTTTCCGCTCCGGCCGGAGGAATTATGCCTTGACGAGATCCACGTTATCCGCATGGATTCCGAGCTTCGGGCGGGCAATACGGGAATACTCTCGGGAATGCTCGAGGCCAGCATAGGCGAATCACTGAGAAACGGAGAGCGAAGCGTTCTGCTGCTCAACCGCAAGGGCTACGCTGGACATCTGTTCTGCCGCAGCTGCGGCTACAGCTTCCACTGTCCCGAATGCGGGCTGCCCCTTCAGACGGATAAAAGCGGGAGATGGCTGTACTGCCGGGACTGCGGCTGCAGAATCGAACGCCCGGACAAATGTCCCGCCTGCGGCAGTCTGCGTCTGCGCGAGAGCGGACTCGGGATCGAAAAGGCCGCCGCTCTGGTTGAGAAGCGCTTCAGGCCTGATTTTCCCGATGTCAGGGTCGGAATTTATCCCGATGATGACGCGGACATCCTGATCGGAACCCAGAAGCTTCTGGGCGCGGCGGATTTCTCGAATGTCGGGACAGCGGCGGCGCTTCTGATCGATTTCGACATCAGCTTTCCTGATTACCGCGCCGAAGAGCGGGCTTACAGGCTTTACAGCAAGTTTTTTCGCAGAGTCTGTGAAAACGGACGGCCGGAGCGCTTCATACAGACGTATCTGAGAGATTCGGAAGCGGTCAGAGCCGCTGCCGGCGCGCCGGCGCGTTTTCTCGAGCAGCAGGCGGAATACCGCAGGCTCATGAGGCTGCCGCCCTACGGAGAGCTCTTTGTGTTTACCCTGAGAACGGAAAATGTCGAAACGGCGCGCCGTGAAAGCGCGATCCTCCACGACAGGATCGAAGGAATCTGCGAGGCGGAGAAGACTGACGCGAAGGTCTATCCGGTGTTCGGGCTCAGGAACCAGTCCGGCGCCTGCCGGTTTACGGTCAGGAGCGAGAGTCCGGAATTCAGAGATCTGCTCGCGCGTCTGTATGCGGACGGCGAGATCGAAGCTCTGGTCTGCAGCGTCTCGCTGAACATCGATCCTCCGGGCATTTTATAAAATGATATGAAGAATTATTGCAACAATAAAGCTGCAGCACTGCAGAGACGGCCGGCCGGCCGTTAAGTTCAGGCCCCGCGGGCCGGGAGAAAATATGGCATTAAGACAGATAAGAATGGACAGCGATCCTGTTCTCAGAAAACAGACGCGCAGCATCGACGTGATCAGCGACAGGATCCGGGAGCTTGCGCAGGACATGTTCGATACGATGTATCAGGCGGAGGGTGTCGGGCTTGCGGCTCCCCAGGTCGGAATCCTGAAGAAAATCGTCGTCATCGATACGGGAGAAAATCCGATCGTTCTGATCAATCCGACGGTATCCGAACCGGAAGGGTCGATCATTATGGAGGAAGCCTGCCTGAGCTTTCCGGAACGTTCCGGTCAGGTCGACCGGCCTGAAAAGGTCAAGGTCACCTTTACGGATCTGGAGGGCGGCCGGCAGACGCTGGAGTGCGAAGGACTCCTGGCGCGCGCGGTCTGCCATGAGGTCGATCACCTGAACGGGATCGTCTTCCTTGACAAGGTCATCGAAGGGACACTCCATGACGACAGGAACGCATAACGGCGAAAACCCTGTCCGCATCGTTTTTATGGGCTCCTCCGATTTTGCAGTCCCCGCGCTCAGAGCCCTGGCGCAGGACAGCCGGTTTGAGGTGACGCTTGCGGTCGTTCAGCCGGACCGTCCCAACAGCCGGGGGAAAAAGATCGTTCCGCTGCCCGTAAAGAGGGCGGCGGAAGAGCTGGGGATTCCCGTCTATCAGCCGGAAAAGGTCTCGTCGGAAGGGGAAGAGCTGCTGCGGGAACAGGATGCGGAGCTCTTCGTCGTCTGCGCCTACGGACAGATTCTGAAGCAGAATATCCTCGATATTCCGAAGAGCGGTTCGCTGAACATTCACGGCTCGCTCCTTCCTCATCTGAGAGGAGCTGCGCCGGTTCACCGGGCGATACTCAACGGAGACGACCGGTCCGGCGTGACGATCATGCTCCTCGACGCGGGAATGGATACGGGGGATACGCTCTCGGAAGCCTCGGTTCCGGTTACGGAGACGACCACCGCGGGCGCGCTGCACGACAGCCTGGCGGATATCGGCGCCGGGCTTCTCCTCAGAACGATCCCGGAATACCTTGACGGCAGAATAACGCCGGTTCCGCAGGATGCGGACCGGGCGGACTACGCGGATAAAATAGAAAAGACCGAAGGCTGCGTCGACTGGACCCTGGATTCAGGGGCGGTCGTCAGACGCATCAACGGAACGGATCCCTTCCCCGGCGCCTATACGATGCTCGAACACGGCGGGAAGACTGTCAAGATAAAGGTCTTCAGTCCGGAGGCGCTGCCCGGCTTTAAGGGCGGAGACGCGGTTCCCGGAACCGTTGTGACGGCGGACTCGAAGGAAGGCCTGACAGTCAGGACCGGCAGCGGAGCTGTAAGGATCGGGGAGGTTCAGCTGCCCGGTCGAAAACGGATGAAAACATCGGATTTTTTCAAGGGAAATTCAATCGTACCGGGTACAATACTCGGAGCACAACAGGCCTGATTTTACGGGCCGCTGGAATGGAGAAATTTTATGTTTTATTTTTGGGACTGGACCATGCTCCTGCTGATCCCGGGACTGATTATTTCCGCGATCGCGCAGGCGAAAATCAAGAGCGCGTACTCGCGCTACAACGAGGTTCCGACGGCAAACGGCGTGACGGGCGCTCAGGCGGCGCGTGAGATCATGCAGGACGCGGGTCTCTACGGCGTCGACATCGTCACCATCGGCGGCGAGCTGACGGACAACTACAATCCGAAGGACAAGAAGATGAGCCTGTCGCGGGCTGTCGCAAACAGGGCGTCGGTGGCTGCAGTCGGGATCGCGGCCCACGAAACGGGTCATGCGCTGCAGGATTTCGACGGATATCTTCCGATGCGCTTCCGCAACTTTATCGTACCGATCTGCGGCTTCGCGTCGAACGCATCGTGGCCGCTGTTTATCGTAGGCTTCTTTTTCGGCAATTCGCAGCTGGGCATTACGCTGATGGATGTCGGGATCGGACTGTTCTGCGTCGCTCTCGTCTTCTATCTCGTGACGCTTCCTGTCGAATATAACGCCAGCAGACGCGCGATGGCGGCGCTCAGCTCGAACGGGATCGTCAGCGAGGATGAACTCGCGGGCGTTAAGCGCGTTCTCAACGCGGCGGCGCTCACCTATGTCGCAAGCATGCTCGCGGCGTTCCTGAACCTGCTGCGACTGCTCGTCCTGCGCGGAAACAGACGCTGATGGACGCGCGAAGCGCGGCTCTGAGCGTGCTCAGACGCGTCGAGGAGGACGGAGCCTATTCGAATCTGGAGCTTGACCGTCTGCTCAAATCAGGCCGCGTGGAGGAACGTGAACGGGGTCTGACGACGAAGCTCGTGTACGGCACGCTTCAGAACCGTCTGCTTCTCGATCAGGTTCTCAGAGGCTTTATCCGCCGCGGCTACAACAGACTCAAGCCGGCCGTAAAAAACGCGCTGCGCATGGCGGTTTATCAGATACTGATGCTGGATTCGATCCCGGACTACGCGGCGATCGACGCGGCGGTGTCTCAGGTCAGGAAAGCGGACAGACGATCTGCGGGTCTGGCCAACGCGTCCCTTCGGAATATCGCAGGAAACAGAGAACGAATCCTGAAGGATATTTCGGAGGCGCCTGCGGAGGTTCGTGCGTCGGTGCCGGACTGGATTGCCGATCTGTACCGTCGGAGCTATGGAGAGGATGCGGATAAAATCCTTGAAATGACCGGCACCCGTCCGCCGCTTGCTGTCAGGGCGAATACGCTGGTCAATACCCGCGCAGAGCTCGTCGAAAAGCTCGCGGCGGAGGGGATCGGATCCTCTTCCGCACAGCTCGGACGGGATTCTCTGATTATCGAAGAATCGGAGCTGCCGGCCGGCGGGATCGATGCTCTGGCGTCGTTTCAGGACGGCGGCTTTATCGTTCAGGATGCCGGTGCGGCCCTGATCGGAGAAATACTCGATCCGCAGCCGGGATCTGCAGTCGCGGACCTGTGCGCGGCACCGGGAGGCAAGACGACCCACCTGTCCGCGCTGATGGATAATACCGGGACGGTTCTTGCCGGCGATCTTCATGAGAACCGGCTCGAGCTCATCAGAGAAAATGCGCGGCGGCTCGGCTGTACGAATATCGAAGCGGTTAAGCTCGATGCTGCGGCCGCTCCCGGAGAGGATCAGCAGGAACGCTTCGATGCGGTTCTGCTGGACGCGCCGTGCTCGGGACTCGGCATCATCCGGAGAAAGCCGGATATCCGCTACAGAGTCGTGCAGGAGGATCTTGCGGAGCTTGAAAAGCTGCAGTCAGAAATGCTCGATTCGGCGGATCTGAGGCTTAAACCGGGCGGAAGGATGGTATATTCTACATGTACCGTCAATCCCGGAGAAAACGGGGATCAGGTCCGGCGCTTTCTGAAGCGCCATCCGGACTACACGGTACTGACAGAACGTCAGACCTCGCCCCTTGAGCAGGCAGACTGCTTTTATATGTGCGAACTTAAAAAGGCCTGAGGGCCTTTTTGTCATGTATAGCCTGAAACGCTGAAAGGATCATAAAATGGAACAGAATCAGAAAACAAATCTATTCGGGATGACCGAACAGGAGCTCAGACAGCTTGCGTCGGATCTCGGAGAAAAGCCTTTCCGCGGCCGTCAGCTGTACGACTGGATCTACGGAAAGAAAGCGTCGTCCCTTGACGAAATGGGGAATCTTCCCGGAAAGTTCAGAGAAAATCTCGCGAAGGACTATACTGTATTTACCGGAGACATCGAACGAAAGCAGACGGATCCCTCGGACGGCACGATCAAGTATCTGACGCGCCTTGCGGACGGAGAACACGTCGAGAGCGTTTTGATGTCATATGAACACGGAAATTCGCTGTGCGTGTCCACGCAGGTGGGCTGCAATATGGGATGCACGTTCTGCGCCTCCGGACTTGGCGGAAAGGTCAGGGACCTGACCGCGGGAGAGATCGCCGGACAGATCGTCTCCGCCGAAAAGGACTCCGGACGAAAGGTTTCGAATATCGTCCTGATGGGGATGGGAGAACCTCTCGACAACTTTGACGAGGTCATGGATTTTATACGCATCGCCAACGAGGATCTCGGTATCGGACAGCGGCATATCACGCTGTCCACCTGCGGGCTCGTGCCCGGCATCGAACGCCTTGCCGATAAGAATCTGCAGATCAACCTGGCGGTCTCGCTTCACTCGCCGTTCCAGGAAGAACGCGCCCGGATCATGCCGGTCGCCCGCGCGTACCCGATCCCGCAGCTCATCGCGGCCTGTGACGACTACTTTAACAGAACCGGAAGACGCGTCACCTATGAATACACGCTGATAGACGGAGTTAACGACAGGCCGGAGGACGCTGCGGAGCTGAAAAAACTGCTGGGCGGAAAACCCCATCATATTAACCTGATTCCGCTCAATCCTGTAACGGAAACGAATCACAAACGTAGCAATAATGTAAATTTATTTGCGGCTGAATTGAAAAAACACCACCTTAACAGTACAATTAGAAGAAAAAACGGCGGTAATATCGACGCTGCATGCGGACAGCTTCGCAGAAACAGCATGAGGTAAAGAATGAAATGTGCTTACTCGACAAACATAGGCGCTAAACGAAAAATCAATCAGGACGCCTGTCTGGCTGCCGAGATCACGAACAATGGAACCGAATATTATGTCTTTGCAGCAGCGGACGGACTAGGCGGACATCGCTCGGGTGAGGTCGCAAGTCAGATGGCGGTGGACTTTATCAAGGACTTCCTGCCGGAGGTGAACGATTACTCGGACCCGGTGGAGATGGACCGATTCGTCAACGATATCAATTCAGAAATCGTCAGAGCCAGCATTCACGATCCGGAGCTCTCCGGAATGGCGACGACACTCACTCTCTGTATCCTGGGAGACGGAAAGCTGGATATTATCCAGATCGGCGACAGCCGCGCCTACAGGATCAACAAAAAAGGAATTTCCAGACTCACCAAAGATCATTCGCTTGTACAGATGCTTATCGACGAAGGACGCCTGTCTCCGGAAGACGCGGCCAGACATCCCCAGAAGAACGTCATTACGCGCGCCCTCGGGACGGATTCGATGGTGAGCATCGATTTATACGAATATGAAGTCAAGTCAGGCGATACGTTCCTCGTGTGTACGGACGGCCTGTACAATATGGTACCGGAAGAGGAGATTTATTCGATCGTCAGTGAGAATGCTCCTGAATCCGCGGTGAAACAGCTGATAAATCTCGCGAATGAAAACGGCGGAAGCGACAATATCACCGTGATGGTTTTCAACAGTGAAGGAGACGCGGCTGATGATCAATAAAATACTGAACGGACGTTATCAGATCGTCGAGCTTATCGGCCGCGGCGGCATGGCGTACGTCTACAAGGCCAAGGATCTGAAACTGAACCGCTTCGTCGCGGTCAAGGTTCTGCGTGAGGAGTACACGGACAATGAACAGTTCATCAAGAAGTTCGACCGTGAATCGCAGGCAGCTGCGGGACTTTCTCATCCGAATATCGTTTCAGTCTACGATGTCGGCGTCCAGGATAATATTTACTATATTATTATGGAATATGTCGACGGGATCACCCTCAAACAGTATCTGAACAAAAAGGGACATCTCGACTACGAGGAAGCGACCCAGTATATCCTGGAAATCGCCGAAGCGCTTAAATGCGCCCACGAGCACAAGATTATCCATCGGGATATCAAGCCCCATAACATTCTGCTTACGAAGACGCTGACGCCTAAGGTGGCGGATTTCGGCATCGCCCGGGCGATCACATCCAGCACCGTCACGATCACAAATCAGACGATGGGCTCGGTTCACTACATTTCGCCGGAGCAGGCCCGCGGCGGCTTTGTCGACGAACGCTCCGACCTTTATTCGCTGGGGATCATGTATTACGAGCTGCTTACAGGGCAGCTTCCCTTCGACGAAGAGAGCACCGTCTCCATTGCGATCAAGCATATTCAGGAACCGCTGAATCCGCCGAAGAATCTCGTGCCGGATCTGCCGGATTCCGTGAACAAGGTGGTTGTCAAGCTTACTCAGAAGAAGCCCGAAGACCGCTATCAGAATATGGACGAGCTGATCCGCGACCTGGATCTGATGCTCAACGACTTCAATACGCAGCTGGCGGGAAGCAGCGTTCCGCTGCTAGAGGAAGACGATACCGGCCTGTTCAAGGTCGAACCCGTCACGGCGCCCATCTCCACCTCCGAAGGCGCGGATGTCGAAACGCCGGCCAGCGATATCGCGAAAAAGAAAAAGAAGCATAAAACCGTCTGGACAGTGCTGATCATACTGCTTGTCATCGCGGGAACGATGGCCGTTCTGTATATGAACGGGATCATCTTCAACAAGACCGTCCAGGTTCCGAACGTCACGGGGATGACCCTGACGGACGCGACGGCGGCGATCAAGGCAGCGAACCTGTCTCTGGAAGTCGAACAGGAAGTTTACAACGCAGATGTCGAATCCGGCAAGATCATCACGCAGGATCCGGCGGCCGGTTCTGAGCTTCAGGAAAACAAGGTCGTCAAGGTTACCGTCAGCAAGGGAATTAAAACTGTGACGGTACCCGATGTCGTCGGAATGGACGAGGATGAAGCCACAACCACGCTTACGGCGCAGAAATTCAACGTCGACATCAAGCGCGAGTACAACTCGAATTACGGCTACGGCGCCGTGTTCTCTCAGGATCCTTCCGCGTCGAGCACCGTTCAGGAAGGCACGAAGGTTACGATCTACGTCAGCAAGGGCGAAGATACGGTTTCCGTTCCGGGAATTATCGGACTGACCCAGGCTGACGCGCAGTCACGTCTGTCCGCCAATAATCTGAATGTCGGTACGGTCACCCAGGCTGAGAGCAGCCAGTATGCCGCCGGCGTCGTCATTTCCCAGGATCCTGCGGAAAGCACGAGCGTCTCGAAAGGCACGTACATCAACTTTGTTGTCAGTACCGGACCGCCGAAGACGACCACCACCGATACCGGAAGCAGCGGATCGGACAGCTCGAGCAGCGGATCAGGCAGTTCCAGTTCAAGCGGAACGAGCGGCACCAGCGGATCGTCAGGTTCAAGCAGCAGTTCGACCACAACGAGCGGCAATTAAGAAGGCCTATGAGCGAAACCAGAGAAGAATTAAAAATCAGAGCACGTATCATCAAGGGGATCGGGGGGTTCTATTACGCGGAACCCCTCGATCCGCTCTTTTTATCCGGAATATCCGAAGACCGGTACGACCCGGAAACCGTCCGGCAGGTTCTTGAGAATCCGCCGGAGATTCCGATCGAATGCAAGCCCCGGGGCATCTTCCGTCACAAAAAGATGAAGCCCGCCATCGGCGATCTGATCGCACTGTCGCCGGATTCCGAGGGCGGCTGGGTCATCACGGAGATCGAAGACAGGCGCAACAGCTTTATCCGACCCGCGGTAGTCAATGTCGATATCGCGGTCATCTGCTTTGCGCTGACAAAGCCCGCGCCGGACCTGCTCCTGCTGGACAAGCTGCTGATTCAGGCACAGCTTAACAGCGTGGACCCGGTCATCTGCTTTACGAAGCGCGATACGGACACGCAGGGTGCGTTTGAGAATTACAGCAGAATTTACGAGCCGGCCGGATTTCCGGTGATCGGTCTGTCTGCGAAGGAGGACGATTCGTTTCCGGAGCTGACGGAGAGAATCGCGGGGAAGACGGCGTTTCTGGCGGGCCCATCGGGGGTCGGCAAATCGACCCTGATCAACCGGATCAGCTCCGCGGAGATGGATACCGGAGAGCTGTCGCAGAAGCTCGGCAGAGGGCGTCATACGACCCGTCACGTCGAGCTGCTGCCGGGACTGTCGGGGGGATGGCTTGTGGATACGCCGGGGTTTACGAGCCTCGAGCTGGAACAGCAGATCACGCCTGAGGAGCTTGCGGACTGGTATCCCGAGTTCGCGGAGGCCCAATGCCGGTTTGCGGACTGCGTTCATATCTCGGAGCCCGGCTGCGCGGTACGCACTGCGGTGGATTCCGGAGAAATTGCGAAGGAACGCTACGACAGCTATAAGACGCTGTATAAGCAGCTGAAGAACCGGAAGGTCCGGTACTGATCCCGGCCGCTGGACGGAGGCGGGGACTGCCGAAACAGGCCCGCAGGGTTCGGGACAAAGAGCCGTTTCCGTGAAAAACGGGCCTGATGAAAAGTGAGTTTTATCCTGACGCAATGGGTTATATAATAAGAATGATCCGGCGCGCGGACGCCGGAAGCGGAAAAGGGAAAAACGGCATAAAAAAAACGCGCCCTTCGGCACGTTTTTCCATGTATTAAGCTTAATAAATGGTTTTTGTGAACGCTTGGAATCAGGCGCGTTCGACTTTGCCTGAACGAAGACATCTGGTGCAGACTTCGACATGCTTGGTAGTACCGTCTTCGACAATCTTCACCTTCTGAAGGTTCGGTTTCCAGGTACGTTTATTATGTTTATTCGAGTGAGAGACATGGTTGCCTGACACTACGCTTTTCTTGCATACATAGCACTCTTTTGACATTGTGACACCTCCTTTATAAATTTGCAACTTAAACAGGAACTATTATACCACAGGTCTAAAAAACGTGCCAATATAAAATTTTGAAAACAAGCCGCGCTTATTGTAGAATATGAATGAATGAAAAAAGGAGCCATCAATGAAAATCGAGAACGAACTTGGTTATATCGAGATTTCTGAAAAAGCGATCGCGGACATCGCAGGGTACGCCGCGATGACCTGTTACGGGGTTGTCGGCATGGCACATCAGCGGGGAACCGACGGACTGATCGAAATTCTGTCCGGCAAACATGTCAGCAAGGGCGTAAAGGTCCGCTTCAACGACAAGGGTGAAGCGCTCGTTGACGTTTACGTTATTCTGGAACAGGCGATAAAGATTTCTGTTGTTGCCGAAAATATTATCGATGCGGTGAAATACAACGTTGAAAAACAGGCGGGCGTCAAAGTCAGAAGAATCAGCGTAAATGTCGTAAGCATCAGAATGTAGGTGAATGATGGGAAATCAAACGATAGACGGCAAAGAGCTGAAAAAGATGTTCGAGGTCGGGGCGAAGAACCTCGAGCTCAACAAGAAGACGGTCGACGAACTGAACGTGTTTCCGGTGCCGGACGGCGATACGGGTACGAATATGTCGCTGACGTTTAAAAACGCCGTTGCCGAGCTGAACAAGCTCGGACACGATTCGCTTCACGGAGTCGCAAAGACCGCTTCCTCGGGAGCGCTGATCGGCGCGCGCGGAAATTCCGGCGTTATCCTGTCCCAGCTGCTGCGCGGTCTTGCCGCGAGCATGAAGGGCAAGGACAAGCTTGAAATCAGGGATGCGGCAGCCGCGTTAAAATCCGCTTCGGACGCAGCCTACAAGGCGGTCATGAAGCCGACGGAAGGGACAATCCTGACCGTCGCGCGAAAGATGGGCGAATTTGCAGATGCCAATTATCCCAACTACACGGATATGAACGAATTTCTGACGGATGTCATCAGGGAAGGCAACAAGACGCTTCAGGAAACGCCGGAGCTTCTGCCGGTACTCAAAGAAGCGGGAGTCGTCGACTCCGGCGGACAGGGTCTGATGTATATCGTAGAAGGCGCTCTGAAGGGACTTAAGAACGAAGAGCTGGGCGAAGAGGTGACGCTGGATCTGTCCACGAGAGACAGACTCGTCGACGACTCGGGAATGAAGCCTGAAGATATCACCTACGGCTACTGCACGGAATTTATCATTACGGACGCGGAAAAAGCGGACGACGAAGAGCTGCGCGATTATCTGAATACCATCGGCGACTGTACGCTGGTCATCAAAGACGACGACATCGTCAAGGTTCACGTTCATACCGACCATCCCGGCAAGGCCTTCGAAAAAGGTCTGACCTACGGCCCGCTCACACGGATGAAGATCGACAATATGCGTGAAATGCTCGGGACGACGAAGAGCGCGGAAGAGGAAAAGGAAAAAGCGGCCAAGCAGCCGCCGAAGCCCTACGGCTTTGTCGCCGTATCCCCGGGACCGGGCCTTACGGACATCCTGAAGGATCTCGGCGTCACCGAGGTCATCACGGGCGGACAGACGATGAATCCGAGCACTCAGGACTTCCTCGAGGATATCGACAAGATCAATGCGGAGCATGTTTTCCTGTTCCCGAACAACGGCAATATCATCCTCGCGGCCAATCAGGCGGAAGCGATCTCCGACCGGAATATCCATGTGATCCCGACAAAGACGCTGCCCCAGTGTATCGCCGCGATGCTCGTCTTCGATCCTGAAGCGGACTGGGAAACCAATCTGGAACAGATGAACGAAGCGATCGGCGAGGTCAAGACCGGCGAAATCACCTATGCGATCCGCGATACGAAGATCAACGGCCTGAAGATCGTAAAGAACAATATTATCGGACTGACCGGCGGAGAAATCGTCGCGAAGGGAAAGAGCGTCGATCAGGTCGCGGAAGAGCTCCTCGACAAAATGGTCGACGAAGATACCGAACTCATTTCGCTGTACTACGGCAACGACGTGACGGAAGATGAAGCTGCAGCTCTGTCCGACAAGCTCGAACAGAAGTACGAGGACTGCGATTTCGAAGTAAGCTTCGGCGGACAGCCGCTCTATTACTACATCATCTCAGTTGAATAAATGAGACCAGAAACACCGGTAACAGAGTTGAAAGGGGTCGGCCGGGTCAGAGCGCAGAAGCTTCACGACGCGGGAATCGAAACCGTCGGTGGACTCCTGAATATGCTCCCGAACCGCTATGAGGACCGCACGGTCTTCGGCGGCTTCGACCTGCCGGTACCTGATACGCCCGTCACGGTTCGCGCGTGCGCGGGGGCAAAGGGGACAGTGCGCCGGATCCGGCGCGGCATGTCCCTTTTTGTTTTGCCTCTGATCTGGAAGTCGGCTGACGGGAAGACCGTCAAGGCGGAGGCTGTCTGGTTCAACCAGCCCTATCTGTCCGGGACCTTTGCCCCGGGCGAGGAGCTTCTGCTGTTCGGCAGGATCACGAAAAAGGACAAGGAAGCCTTCAGAATGTACGCTCCGAAATTTGCGCGCGCCGCGGACGAGGAGACCTTTGTCCGGATCACGCCTGTCTACCCGAAGGTGGACGGAATCGGCCCGGGGGTTCTGAGCGGAATGATCCGCAGAGCCTGGGACGATCTTGACGCCGGCATGACCGATCCTGTTCCGGATCATCTGCGCCGGGATTACGGTCTGCCGGACTACCGGGAGACGATCCGGGGAATCCATTTTCCGGAAAACAGGGAGATGCTCGACGCCGCGATGCGCCGGCTTAAATTCGAAGAAGGAATCAGAATTGCGACGGGGATTCTCAGGATACGCTGCTCGGGCGGCGGGACGAGAGCCGTCGTCCGCGATTTCGATCAGGTCCGCGCCTTTGCGGCTGGTCTTCCCTTCGAACTGACCGGCGCCCAGAAACACGTTCTCGAAGAGATTTTCGGCGATTTCTCGGGCGACCGGGCGATGAACCGGATGCTTCAGGGAGACGTGGGCAGCGGGAAGACGATTATCGCGGTGATCTGCGCCTATCAGATGGCGCTGTCCGGGTATCAGACCGTCTATATGGCGCCGACGGAGATTCTCGCGGAGCAGCATGCGAAAAATTTCGCCGCGCTGCTGGAGCCCCATGGGATACGAACCGCGATGCTGACGGGAAGCCTGAAGCCTTCCGAGGCCCAACGGGTCCGGGAGGGTCTGGAAAACGGAGAGATTCAGGTGGCTGTCGGCACCCATGCTCTGATCCAGGAAAAGACGCATTTTTATAATCCGGGTCTCGTCATCACGGACGAGCAGCACCGGTTCGGAGTGCGCCAGAGAGGCCAGCTGTCGAACAAGGGGGGCTGTCATACCCTCGTCATGAGCGCGACGCCCATTCCGAGAACGACCGCGCTGACGCTGTACGGAGACCTGGACCTGTCGGTCATCGACGAGCTTCCCGCGGGAAGAAAGAAAATCAAGACGTATTTTTATACGACGAAGGCGCTGACGAAGATATACGGGTTTATCGAAGATCAGATCCGGGAGGGCCATCAGGCCTTTATCGTCTGTCCCTTTATCGAAGAATCCGAGGAAATGCCCGAGGTTGCGGACGTTACGCGTGTCTGCGCGGATATCCGGAAATTTGCCGGAAAGCGCTTTAAAACGGAAGCTCTGCACGCAAAGCAGAAGCCCGAACAGAAGGAACGGGTGATCCGCCGCTTTACGGAGGGAAAAACGGATGTGCTCGTGGCGACAAGTATTATCGAGGTCGGTATTGACGTCGCCAATGTCACGACTGTGCTCGTGATGAGCGCGGATCGTTTCGGACTTGCACAGCTCCATCAGCTGCGGGGAAGGACCGGACGCTCCGGCACCCAGAGCTACTGCTTCCTCGTATCGGACAATCTGAACGAGACGACTGTGGAACGCATGAAAATTATCGTGAACAGCACGAGCGGTCAGGAGATCGCGATGGCGGACTACAGACTGCGGGGGCCGGGAGAATATTTCGGCTTCCGGCAGCACGGATACGGAGGACTGCGGCTGCTCGATCCGCTGGCGGAACCGGAGCTCTTCGACAGCTGTGTGAAGGCTGCCCGGGAGATCTACGATTCAGGCAGCGCGGAGGACATGATCTTCAAGGACCGGCTCCTGTCGGAATTTGACGAGAAGACGCGTGAGATCAGCATGACGTAAGGAGAAGCTATGAGAGTAATCGGAGGCTGCAGGGGCGGGATCAGACTGGCCGGGTTCACCGGAGACAGGATCCGTCCGACTTCGGACAAGGTCAAGGGAGCTGTGTTCTCCATCCTCGACAATCTTGTCCCGGATTACGATACCTTCGCCGACCTGTTTGCCGGAACCGGCGGAATGGGGATCGAAGCGCTGAGCCGCGGAGCGGAGAACGTTTATTTTTTTGACAGGGATCCGAAAAGCCTGGCCGTCGTCAGGGAGAATCTGAAACGCACCGGCTTTTCGGATTCGGCCGAGGTGAACCGGATGCCCGCCCGCAGGGGACTTGACAGGCTCGCGGCAGACGAAGTCCGGTGCGACGTGATCTTTATGGATCCGCCGTACAGAGATGTCGTCGATTCGCTCTCGCTCTTTGACGAAATAGAGCGGGCGCAGCTGCTTGCTGCAGACGGAGTTATTGTACTCGAACATGACAAATCTGATATAATACCCAATAAGGTTTCAGCTTTTATGAAAATCAAAGAGAAGATGTACGGAAACACCGTCATCAGCTTTTTTCGCCGGGGGGAGAAATGAAAACAGTCGTTTATCCGGGCTCTTTTGATCCGATTACGATCGGTCATCTTGATATTATCAAGCGCGCGTCGAAGCTTTTCGACCGCGTCATCGTATGCATTATGAAAAATGTCGAGAAAAAAGGCCTGTTTACCTACAACGAACGAAAACAGCTTGTTGAAATCGCCATACAGGATATGGACAATGTCGTATGCTGCACCAGCAGAGGGCTGCTGACGGATTTTATGCGCGCTAACGATATTGTCTATATTATCAAGGGACTTCGCAATGCTGAAGATTTTAATTACGAGCTTTCGATGGACCGCTTCAACAGCCAGCTGCTGCCGGAAAGCGAAACGATCTATCTTGCGGCGGAAGCGGACCAGACGTGGGTCAGCTCAAGCGCTGTGCGCGAACTGATCTCGTACGATGCGGATATTTCTCCGTACGTTCCGCCTAAGGTACTGGAACAGATTATCGAACTCAGGAGGAACAGCCTGTGAAGGTTATCGAACTGATAGATGAAATGCAGAAAATAGTCGAAAACGGGAGCACCCTTCCGTTTTCGTCGAAGGCGCTGATCAACCCAGAAGAAGCGCTGGACATACTTGACGATATCCGCAAGGCGCTTCCTGAAGAACTGGTTCAGGCCCAGGACATCGTCAACAGAAAAAACGCGATTCTCGTCGAAGCGCAGAACGATGCGGACAGGATCAGATCCGAAGCGAAGCAGAGACTTGCGGAAATGATCAATACGAACGAAATCACGCGCACGGCGACCGAACAGGCGGAGAAGATCCTGGAAAACGCCCAGAATTCGGCGAAGGATATCCGCGTCGGTACTCAGCATTATTCGGATAAAATCCTGTACAACCTGCAGGTACAGCTTAAGCAGATCAACGATACGATCGAAGAGGACCGGAAGGAACTCAGACAGATCAAATGAGTCGCATGCGGCGGCGCGGGTATACAGCGGGACAAGGGACTTTGTCCCTTTTTTTATCTGCCTTTCATCAGGAAACGCCGGATAAAAGTCTGAAAGCGAAAGGGAATAACGCATGAAGCTCGGAACGAAACAGAAAATGACCGTCGAAAGAGTCGGAGAACACGGAGCCTTCCTCGCGGAAACGCCGGGAGACCGTCAGACTGTCCTGCTCCCCGGATCGGAGCTGCGCCGCGAGCACAGAGAGCTCGAACCCGGCGATGAGATCGAGGTTTTTTTATACAAGGATACGGAAGACCGTCCGACGGCCACACTGAAGACGCCGAAAATTGAGCTCGGCGGCTTCGCGCCTCTGAAGGTTAAAACGGTCACCGGAATCGGTGCCTTTCTCGACTGGGGGCTGGACAAGGACCTGCTGCTTCCATATTCGGAACAGACTGTCAAGGTCATGCAGGGACGCGATTATCTCGTGAGTCTGTACGAGGACAAATCGGGGCGTCTCGCGGCGACGATGAAGGTCTATCCGCTGCTCGCGACCGATTCGAAGTACAAAAAAGGCGACTGGACGGAAGGCTACGTCTATCAGATCAATCCGGAGCTCGGCGCGTTTCTCGCGGTGGACAACCGTTACAACGGCATGATCCGCAAGGAAGATCTGAACGAGACCGTGAAGAACGGCCGGACGGTCAGAGTCCGGGTGACCGGAATCCGCAAGGACGGAAAGCTCATGCTCTCTCCGGTCAAAAAAGCCTACAAGGAGATCGGGCACGACGCCGAAAGTGTTCTGACCGCGCTCAATCTGAGCCGCGGCTTCCTTCCGTACAACGACAAAAGCGACGCGGAAGAGATCCGGCAGGCCTTCGGAATTTCGAAAGGCGCGTTCAAGAAAGCGCTCGGGCATCTGCTCAAGGAAGGTCTTGTGGAACAGACAGAGGACGGGATCCGCGCGGCGGAAAAGAAACGCCGGTAAACCCATTGCACAAAACCGGGAAGACTTTAATTGACTGAAGTTTTCTTAACTGGTAGAATATTCAGAAATCAACGTTTCGGAGGGGAATATGCTCGCATCAAAGCTAATACTGAAATGTCTCGAAGACGAAAATGTCGAAGTGATCTTCGGATACCCGGGCGGAGCGCTGCTTCCGCTGTACGAAGCGATGCGTGAATCCCCGATCCGCCATATCCTTGTGCGCAACGAACAGGCTGCTCCGCATTACGCAAGCGGATATGCCAGAGTTTCGGGAAGAACAGGCGTATGTCTGGCGACCTCGGGTCCGGGGGCAACAAATCTTGTGACCGGGATTGCGACCGCCTACCTGGATTCGATTCCGCTCGTCGTCCTGACGGGACAGGTCAACCGCGACCTGATCGGTACCGACGCCTTCCAGGAAGCGGACATCACCGGCGCGACGGAACCGTTCACGAAGCATTCGTATCTCGTCAAGGATGCGTCGCAGCTTCCGAGAATCATCAAGGAAGCGTTCTACATCGCTTCGACCGGCAGGCCCGGTCCCGTTCTTATCGATATCCCGCGCGACGTTCAGGAGGAAAATCTCAGGAACATCGACAGGAATCCGGATATGAACATCCCCGGCTACAAGCCCAACTACAAAGGCCATACCGGTCAGATCCGCAGGGCGATACGCAAGATCAAGCAGTCGAAGCGGCCGGTTATCTACGCGGGAGGCGGAGTCAAGCTGTCCTACGCGGAAAACGAGCTGCTCGCCTTCGCGGAAGCCAACCAGATCCCGGTCATCACGACGATGATGGGCATCGGCTGTTTCCCGGAGGATCATCCGCTGTACTGCGGTATTGTCGGCAGCCACGGCTACGACTATTCCAACGCGATCATGGAGGAGGCGGACCTGTGCATCTGCGTTGCGGCCCGCATGTCCGACCGCGGCGTGGCAGGAACTCAGAAGGATATCGAAAAGATGGAGCTTATCCATATCGATATCGATCCGGCGGAAATCGGCAAAAATATTGAAAACACGGAGATTCCGATCGTCGGGGATGCCAGGACTGTGCTGCTGGATCTGCTCAAGCGCGATCTGAACACGGACACGTCCCGGTGGCTTACGAGGATCAGCGCGATCAAGGATGAGATTCCGCTGCTGTTCCATCAGAGCCTCGAAAACGGTCTCGCCAATCCGAAGCTGTTTTTCGAACAGCTGTCGACAGTCGCGTCGGAGGACGCGATTCTGTTCGCGGATGTCGGACTCAATCAGATCTGGGCCGCGCTGTACTACCATATTTACGGAAAACGCAGATACTTCACCTCCGGCGGGCTGGGCACGATGGGCTACAGCATCCCGGCATCGGCCGGGGCGGCGGTCGCTCTCGGAAACGAAGCGGGAAACGAAGCCGAAGACGGCAACAAACGTCAGATCTACTGCGTATGCGGCGACGGAAGTTTCCAGATGTCGCTGGCGGAGCTTGCGGTAATCTCGCAGCTGGGACTGAATATCAATATCCTGCTGTTCACGAATACGAAGCTCGGGATGGTGCGTCAGCTTCAGCACGACACCTACGGAAAGGATCATTATTCCGGAACGGATCTGAATTTCGAAATCGACTTTATGAAGCTCGCCCAGGCCTACGGAATCCCGTCGTTCAGAGCGTCGACGACCGAAGACGCGGTGACTGCCGCTCAGAAGGCGGCTGCGATACAGGGCCCGACGATCGTTCAGATCGACGTGGACAAAGATTTCCTGCGAATATAGGAGGAGAGCATGGAGCATTTAACGAATCATAATAAACACCGCTGTCTGTCACTCCTCGTTATGAATAATGCCGGAGTATTGTCGCGTATTTCAGGGCTGTTCTCGCGCCGCGGCTACAATATCGACGCGCTGACTGTCGGAACCACCGAAGACGAGCAGATATCGCGGATTACGATCACCGTGTCCGGCGACGACAAGGTGATCGAACAGATCATCAAGCAGCTGTACAAGCTCGTCGACGTCATCAAGATTGTCGAGCTGGAAAAAGGGCAGGCGATCCGCCGGGAGCTGGTCTACATCAAGGTCAAGGCGGACGATACGAACCGGAACAAGATCGTCGCGATCTGCAATCTGTTCAGAGCCAACGTCGTCGACGTGGCGCCGGAAAGCCTGATCCTCGAGATCGTCGGACCGGCCAGCAAAATCGACGCGTTTTTCGAGATGATCAAGCCTTTCGGGATCATCGAATTTGTCCGCTCCGGAGCAACGGGACTCCAGAGAGGAAAGCGCAGCGTCCACGAATCGAAATAGACCGGCATGTAACCATGCCGTACTCAGATAAGAGTCAGACAGCAGAACTGCCTGGCTCTTGTTTTTTGAGGTGAAAAATGAGAATCATCAGGTAAAAACAGCGTAAAAAAAGAAGACCTTGACGGTCTTCCGAGCTTAATTTTCTTAAAAACTGTATAATAGGTAAAGCCTAGCGGGCACGCTGTCTTTTGCGGTCCAGATAAATCACCGAAGCGCATCTGATCGAGACGATCAGTCCGGTCATGTAGATGATCCCGCCGACGATTCTGTATGTCGCGAGAGATCCGAAGATGCAGCCGGCGAGCTGAAGGGCAAAATAGACCGAAATTGCGTCGCACAGGATCTCGGCTCCCGTACCGAGCCGGCCTGCTCTGAGCGCCGGAATCACGCGGAAACGGATACTCCAGATCATTGCGGCAAGGATGAGTATCGTAAAGATGCCTGCGAGGAGAAGGGAACGGGTGTCGACGGTCGTCTTGTCCCAGAGGATCTCCGGCCGGATCAGACCGCTCAGAGTAAGCAGGTGGATCAGGGCCAGTCCGCACAGAAAGATGAGAAGCAGACCCGGGCTTCTATAGAAGGATCTGCGTTTCTTATTAAGACGCTGCTGCGCTGATGATTTCACAGAAGTATTCCTTTCTTGATAATCGGACCGCTGCGTTTTGAACAACGGTATTAAAGATTTCTTAATATATTTAGAATTGTAACACATTGTAAGCTAGTAAACAAGATTTACTAAAGGGAGTCATCGCATGAATTTTATGAGCGAAATGGCGGGATCCGCATGGTCCATCGTTCCGATCCTGCTGATTCTGTTTCTGATGGCCGGTATCGTCATGGCTTTTTTTCTGAAGGCCAAGATCGAAGAGATCACAGTTTATCTGAAAAGCATCGCGACGTCGCTGGAAAAGCTGACGGACCGTGTCGATGAAGATGCCGAAGGCTACAGACGGAAAAATGAACCGCCCCGCGGCTATTGAACGTAAGAGGACTTCTGTGAAGGAAGCGGCTGTATACAGGAATCTGTCCGAACTGTTTAAGGACGGCGAACAGATCGAGGGACTCTATACCCTTGTCGCGGGGATCCTGTACGGCAGGCTCACAGGCTGCAGCCCGGGTCCGGAACAGATTTTTAAGACGGGGCTTCGCGGGCTTGCGGAGCGTCTCACAGGAGAAAATATCACCGATCCGGCATTCGGCGCAGCGGGTATCGAATGCCCGGCGCTGTCGGAGGCGGAGTTTGACGATGTCCGCCGGGCTGTCGCCGGACCTGAAGCCTTCGGCGCCGTCCGAACCGCTCTGCTCGATCTTCGGGAGCGGAAGGATTCGGGAAGCTTCTACACGCCCTCCGCGCTGGCGGGACTTGTCGCAGAAGCAGTTCCTTCTCTGCCGGACGGGCGTATTCCTGAGGTCTGCGATCCGGCCTGCGGGGGCGGAGCGCTGCTGCTAGCGGTTCTCCGAGAGCTGACGGAACGGGGAAAGACGTCCCGGGAGGTCATACCGCATCTGTACGGGTGCGATATCGATCCGGATGCCGTCTATGCGGCCCGGTGCGCGCTGATCTTCTCCGGAACCGGAACGGTTTATCCGGAGGGACTGACTGTCTGCGATTCGCTGACTGAGCCTCCGGATGAACGCCGGTACGATCTTGTCGTGATGAATCCGCCGTGGCTGGGCAGACGCGCTTCAAAACAGCTGGCGCCCGCGCTCAGAGACCGCTTCTCGAGGGTCTTCACCGACAAAAGCGACTGTTCGTACTGTTTCTATCAGCTTGCGTTCGAGTCACTGCGGCCCGGCGGCACTCTGTGCGCGCTGGGATCACGCTATTTCTTCGAAGCGGGAAGCGCCGCGGATCTCAGGTCCTATCTAACTTCGTCGTTTATAATCGAAGAGATTGCCGATTTTTACGGCCAGAGGGTTTCGGAATGGCCGGGTGTCGATCCGATGCTTCTGACCGCAGCTTCCGCCGGAGAACATGTCCGGACGAAGCCAGCGCGGATCCTCAGACCTGCGTCGCTTCCGGGCGGGAGCCTGCGCGCGCAGGATGTCGCCGGCTCGATTGAAAACGCCCGGAACGGAGTGCGAGCCGGGACTGTCCCGTTTACGCTGTACGAAAGCAGGATGCCGGAACCCGGAAGCGGGGCGACATGGAAGCTCAGCGATCCCGGTCAGCTCCGGCTGTCGGGATTGTCGGGTCTTACGGGAGGCAGGCTCGGAGATGTCTGCAGGAGCTTTCAGGGAGTCATCACAGGCTGCGACCGCGCGTTCGTACGCGGCGCGGACGATCCGGACTGCCGGAAGCTTGCAGCCTACGTCCGGCCGTGGATCAAAAATTCAGATGTTCTGAAGGACCGGATCGGGGCCGCACGGAAGCGTCTGCTTTATATCGGCAGGGATGCGCCCGAGGACAGCACGCTTGTCCGCGCACTCTCGCCGTGGCGGGACAGACTCGAGCGGCGCCGTGAAACGGCGTCGGGACGGACTCCGTGGTACAGCGTTCAGTGGGAACGGGATCCGGAGCTTTTCCAGTCCGTGAAGATCGTCTGGCCCTACAAGTCGGACCGGAACGCGTTCCGCGTCGACAGGACCGGGGCGTTCTTTTCCGCGGACGTATACGGAATGACCGTAACCGACCCGGAATGGGATCCGGATCTTCTCGCAGCGCTGCTGAACACGCCGTTTTATGACAGGCTGTTCAAGAGCTTCGGGAAGAAGCTCGGCGCTTCGCTGTACGAATATTACCCGAATACTGTAATGCGGCTCAAGCTTCCCGATCCGAAGGCGCTTCGTCAGGCGCTGAACGAAACGGGCGGGCCGCCTTTGATAAACGGAGCCGGCTCGGGGCCGGCCGTTCCGTCTTCCGATATGCTTGAGGAAGCGATGAAAAAACTGACGGCGCCCCGGAACGGGGCTGGAAAGTGATATGCAGCAGCAGAATTTTTTTACACAGAACTATGAACAGCAGATCAGAAGCAGGGCGCCGCTGGCGCTGAGGATGCGTCCCGAAACGCTGGACGAATTCGTCGGGCAGGGACAGATCGTCGGATCCGGCCGCCTGCTGACGCGGCTGATCAAAGCCGACAGACTTTCGTCGGCAGTTTTCTACGGCCCCCCGGGAACGGGAAAGACGACCCTGGCGAAGATCATCGCCGGTTCGACGCAGGCCGATTTTTATGAGATCAACGCGGTGACCTCCGGAAAGAAGGAAATGACGGAGGTGCTCGAGAAGGCGAAGAACAGCCTTTCCGTATACGGGAAGCGCTCGATTCTGTTTATCGACGAAATTCACCGCTTTAATAAGGCGCAGCAGGATCTTCTGCTGCCCAGCGTCGAAGAGGGACTGATTATCCTGATCGGCGCGACTACTGAGAATCCGTACTTCGAGATCAACTCTCCGCTGCTGTCCCGCTCGACGATCTTCGAGTTCAGACGGCTTACGGACGGGCAGGTCGTCGAGGTCATGGAGCACGCGCTGCAGGATCCCGACAGGGGCTTCGGGCGGATGAAGGTTGAAGCAGAACCTGACGCGCTGGCTCACCTGGCTGCGGTGGCGGGAGGCGACGCGAGACGGGCGCTCAACGCCCTTGAGCTCGCCGTTCTGACCAAGGACAAGGACGAGACCGGAACGATCCGTATCGACCTTGAAACGGCTCAGGAATGCATACAGCAGAAAGCGGTTGTCTACGACAAGGACGGCGACTCGCATTACGATACGATCTCGGCCTTCATCAAGAGCATCCGCGGCTCCGATCCGGACGCCGGGCTGTTCTGGCTGGCCAAAATGCTCGAGGCGGGAGAGGATCCGAAGTTCATCGCGAGACGGCTCGTGATTCTCGCGTCCGAGGATGTCGGAAACGCGGAGCCCCAAGGACTTCCGGTCGCGGTTGCCGCGGCCCAGGCGGTCGACATGATCGGACTGCCTGAAGCTCAGCTCAATCTCGCCCAGGCGGTGACGTTTCTTGCCGGCGCACCGAAAAGCAACGCGAGCTGCGTCGGGATCATGGAGGCGAGACGGGCGGTCCGAAACGAATCGGACGGACAGGTGCCCGCGCATCTGAAGGACGCGCACTACGCCGGAGCGAAAAAGCTCGGACGCGGCAGCGAGTACCGCTATCCTCACAGCTATCCGGGAAACTGGGTCGCTCAGGATTATCTGCCCGAGGATATCCGGGGGACGGTGTTTTACCGCCCGACGGAGAACGGCGCGGAAGAAGCTGTCAGCCGGCGGCTTGAACGCTATCGCAGCGCGGATCATGGGAACAGAAAGGATAAAAAATGACAAATCACGGTTTTCGGGAGCTTTCCCGCGAACATTCAGACATACTCGATGCCGAACTGATTCAGTTCGAGCATGAAAAATCCGGAGCGAGACTTGCGGTCGTCAGAACGGACGACAGAAACAAGGTTTTCCAGATCGGATTCCGGACGCCCTCGGACAACAGCACGGGCGTCGCCCATATCATGGAGCATTCGGTTCTGTGCGGATCGCGCAAATACCCGGTCAAGGAGCCCTTTGTGGAGCTGGCCAAGGGCAGCATCAACACCTTTCTGAACGCGATGACCTATCCTGACAAGACGGTCTATCCGATCGCCAGCACGAACGATACCGACTTCCGCAATCTCGAAGACGTCTATCTGGACGCGGTCTTCTATCCGGATATTACGAATAATCCCTTTACGCTGATGCAGGAGGGCTGGCATTATCATATCGAAAAGCCGGAGGACGAAATCACGTACAACGGCGTCGTCTACAACGAAATGAAGGGGGTCTTCTCGAATCCCGAAGAGATCCTCGACAGACGCGTCTACGAGCTGCTGTTTCCGGACTCGATATACGGACAGGAATCAGGCGGAGATCCCGAAAACATTCCGGATCTGACCGATCAGGCCTTCAGGGATTTCCATGCGCGCTGCTACCATCCGTCCAATTCGTGGATCTACCTGTACGGCGATATCGATCTCGATGAACAGCTCGAATATCTCGATACGTGGCTGCGGGAATTTGACCGGATCGAACCGGACTCTGAAATTGCGGTCCAGGCGCCCTTTGACGGCATGAAACGCGCGAGCTTCAAGTATCCCGTGACCGAACAGACCGGGGACGATCTGGACTACCTGTCCCTGAACTGGGTGCTTCCGGCCCGTTTCCCGCTTCACGACAGCCTGATGTTCCAGATCCTGAGCTACGCGCTGATGAATTCCAACGCGGCGCCTCTGAAGAAAGCACTGCTGGACTCGGGGATCGCGAAGGACATCAATTACAGCTTCTCGACGCCGCTGCTTCAGCCTGTCTTTACGATCGAGCTGAAAAACACCAGCGCGGACCGGACCGACGAATTTCTCAGAATCGTCTGCGATACGCTTTCCGGACTCGCCGAAAAGGGTCTTGATCCCGTCGATGTCGAAGCGGCTGTCAACGCGTCCGAATTCAAGACGCTGGAAACCCTCGGCGGCGAAACGGGAACCACGCCGAAGGGACTGCTGCTGGGGCTTGAAATGATGGAAGCCTGGCTGTACGGCGACGACGCCTTCGAACGTCTGCGCTACGAAGGCCTGTACGATGAAATCAGAAAACAGATCGCCGGCGGCGCGCTTCAGCGGATGATCCGCGAATATCTGCTGGATAATCCTCATATCGGACTGGTCGCGCTGACTCCCGACACGGAAATGGCCGCCGAAGCCGAAGCGAAGACTGCGGGGAAGCTTGCGGACTTCAAGGCCTCCCTCGGCGAAGACGAGATCGGGCGGCTTGTCGAACAGACGAACGAACTGATCCGCCGTCAGAGCGAACCGGATTCCGCGGAAGCGCTGGCGACAATCCCGAGACTTGCCGTCTCGGAAATAGACAGGGCGGCCGTCTCGCCGGAATGGACAGAAAAGAAGATCGACGGAGCAACCTGGCTCGAGCATCCCGAAGCGACGAGAGGACTGGTCTATCTGGATCTGTACTTCGATACGGACTTTGTTCCTGCCGAAGACGTCAAGACGCTGTCTCTGCTGAACAAGCTGCTGGCCAGAATCGGGACGGAAAACCTGAGCTACGAAACCCTGCTCAGAGAAACCGACCTGTATACCGGCGGAATTACGACGTCTATTGAAACAAACGAAAACGCGGACGGCGCAACGATTTCGAGCTTCGTCCTCCACGCGAAGTCGACGATGGAAAATCTCGGACACGTGCTGCGGCTTTCAGACGAAATTCTGCTTCATCCGGCTTTTGATGAGACAGATCAGATCAGAAGCATCGTCTCGGAAACGCGTCTGGCGAAGCAGCAGCAGATCCAGAGCGCGGGCAATGCGGCGGCCGTATCGCGGATCTCCGCAGGCTATTCTGACTCCGCGCGCTTCTTCGAAGAAATCGGCGGAATCTCGTTCTACGACTGGATCTCAGGCCTGGACAGAGAGTTCGCCGGCGAAGCGGACAGGCTCCGTGCGGAGCTTGAACGTACCGTTCGGGAAATCATCAGCCGGGGCGGACTGACTGTCAGCCTGACGGCCACTCCCGGGGATATGGAACGTGCGCGGGAAATGACGGCGGAATTCGTCAAGCGTATACCCGAAGCCGTCACAGCGAAGAAAAAGCCTGTCTTCGCCCCCCTCGCCCGTAACGAAGCCTTCATGACGGCGGGAAGCGTTCAGTACAACGCTCAGGGCGGAAGCTACGAGGGAACCGCTCCGTACAGCGGCGGAATGCTCGTCGCGAAGACCATCCTGTCCATGGACTATCTGTGGAACAGAGTCCGCGTCAAGGGCGGCGCCTACGGCGCGGGCTTCGGCGTAAGCCGGACCGGCGACATGCACCTGAGCTCCTTCCGCGATCCGAACCTGGCGGCCACCTACGATGCGTTCGCAGGCGTTCCGGAATATCTCGAAAACCTCGAGCTGACCCGGGACGAACTCGACAAGTACGTGATCGGAACCATCTCGCCGAAGGAAATTCCGCTGTCTCCGTCGATGAAGGCGAGTCTTGCGAATTCGATGTATTTTGCGGGGCTTACCGCGGAGGACAGACAGCGGGAACGCGAGGAGATCCTCGACGTGACCACGGACCAGCTTCGCGCCTTCGGAAAGACCGTCCGGGATGTTCTCGATCAGAACCGGATCTGCACCATCGGCGCCCAGAGCGCGGTGACTGAGGATCAGGAAAAGACACATAGATTCGGCGGGGTGAGGAATGTCGGATAGAGTGATCAGACGTTCTGCCGGCATTCTTCTGCTGATATTCGCCTTTACGGTTTTTACCGCGCTGCCTGCACAAGCCGCTTTTCCGACCTATGATTCTGACGAAGGAATCGTCGTGATGGAAACGCAGAGCGGCGACGTTCTCGATTCCCAGAATGCGGATCAGAAGTATTATCCGGCGTCGACGACAAAGCTGATGACGGCGCTGGTCATGATGGAATATGTCGGCGACAGTCTCGACAAGACTGTGACTGTGGGCGACGAGGTTACGCAGTTCGGCTACGAGAGCAGCACGGCAGGTCTAGAGACCGGACTGAAGATCAGCTACAAGGATCTGCTGTACGCGATGCTCCTGCCCTCGGGAAACGACGCCGCGGAAACCATCGCGGCGAACGTCGGCCGTGTCATCCTGAAGGATGACAGCGCGGACTGGGAGAAGGCGGTGTCCGCGTTCGTCACCGAGATGAATCAGAAGGCGAAGGATCTCGGGATGACGGGGACTCATTTCGTCAATCCCCACGGTCTTTACGACGACGATCATTACACGACGCCTCTCGATTTTGCGAAGCTCGGCGCCGCAGCGTTTGCCAACGATGCGATCAAGACGGCAGCGAGCACGAAGACCTATACGATCAAGTATCTCGACGGAACGGACAACGAGCTCAAGAGCACGAATCTGTTCC
>CALMRA010000151.1 GCA_937872065.1 uncultured Eubacteriaceae bacterium
CAAGTGAGCTTACGTTTTCTTCTCCGCCTATTTCTTCAACAATTTTCTCAGCAATAACTTTATAGTTTTTAGCCATCTTCCTGTCTCCTTGACGATTAAGCATTTAATCCGATCTCTAGAAAATCAGTTCAGCTCTTGTATATTTTATACACCTAAATCGTCATTTTGTAAATATTTATTTCATTGGTTTGAATATTTCGGCAATTTCAGCGCTTTATTCGTGCAGATTTAAAATATTTTATTCAACTCTGCTATAATATAGAAAACAGGAGGAGAAATATGACCTCGGTAAACCCGATACAGATCATGGAATTGAATAAGGCGAATTTTTCGAAGACCGATTTACAGGTATATGATACGATACGCAGCAATCCCAATCTGGTTATTCATAAAAGCATATCGAAGCTGGCGGAAACGGCAGGCGTATCGCAGCCGGCGATTACCCGTTTTGTTAAAACGATCGGCTACGAAAGATACCGTGAGTTCCACTCGGACATGGCCGTGTATCTGGCTTCCCTGCAGACGACTGTCGAACAGGATGTGAGCACGCCCGGATACTTTCTCACATTGAAAGCCCTGATCGACAGCGCGCAGAATCTGCTGACTGTCGGCTACATGCAGCGGCTGGCTGAATATCTAAAAAAATTCGACCGCATCTATGCATCTGGGCTCGGCAAATCCTTTCAGCCCGCCGAGCTCCTGGAAATACTGACGCGCAAAAGCGACTGGCAGCTTCATGCAGTCCGAAGCGATTTTGTCGGCGAAACCTGCGAGCAGATGGCAAAATCCGATCTGCTGATCATCTTCTCAGTCTCGGGCACTTCCGACATCATGAGATATCTGGAAAAAACCTCTGGACAGATCATGCTGGTGACCGCCAACGCCGACTGCCCCTATAACGATATAATCGATAAAAGTGTCGTCCTGCCCTATGTGACCGACGACCCGGAGTCGAGCTCCGTTTCACCGGTTCTGTTCGATATTTTTGTGGAATTACTGACGCAGTTTATGATCGCGTCATAAAAACAGATCAGATTTAACTCTTACCGTCAAAAAAGCGCAGTCTGTAATCGGACTGCGCTTTTTGTTTTAGTGAAGCTATTCAGATTTTATGTCGAATATTCGGTTGTTGATCAGAGGACCAAATGAAGATATTTTACAAGACTTCTCTCCTTCTTCCTGATAAGGTAGATGTCGGGGAAGATTTTCAAACAGAAAGAAACGGGAGAAAATACGCTTGGAAAAGAAGCTTAATTTAGGACATCTGGCGGCGCTCATTACCATCGTGATCTGGGCGACCACATTCGTATCTACAAAGATTCTGCTGGAAAGCTTTGAGCCCATTGAAATCCTGCTGTTCAGGTTCGTGCTG
>CALMRA010000152.1 GCA_937872065.1 uncultured Eubacteriaceae bacterium
TAGACGAAGTGAAGTGCGTAATCGAGACCTATCTCGGAGGCGAAGCGGTCGGAACCGCCGAGCTTAAGGTCCTGTTCGGCGACGCGGAGCCCGGCGGACGACTCGCGGAAACCTTTCCGCTGAGGCTCGAGGATACGCCGTGCTATCTGAGCTACGGCGGGGAAGGACAGAACGTCGCTTATCCGGAGGGTGTCTTCGTCGGCTACCGGTATTATCTGTCGAAAAAAATGCCCGTTCTGTTTCCTTTCGGGCACGGGCTGTCCTATACACAGTTCGAGTATCGTAATCTTCGGCTGTCGAAGAGCGAAATGACGGACCGGGAGACACTGTCCGTTTCGGTGGATATCACGAATACAGGCTCGAGAACGGGGAAGGAAGTCGTGCAGCTGTACACGGCGCCTGAAAGGAATGAGATGATCCGGCCGGTCAGAGAGCTGCGGGCCTTTGAAAAGGTGCAGCTTGAACCCGGCGAAACGGAGAATGTGACCTTCGAGCTGACCGGAAAGGATTTTTCATACTGGTCGGAGGAACTTCACGATTACCGGGTCGAAAACGGCGTCTGCGGGGTTCAGATCGGCAGGTCTTCGGAGAATATCCTGCTGGAAGAGCCGGTCAGGCTCATATCGACGACGGAGATTCCGATCGAGTATTCGCTCAATTCGACCATCGGCGAAATTCTGAGCCATCCGAAGGGGAAGATGGTCGCGGATCTTGCGGCCTCCAATTACGTCAAGGACGGTACGGTCGAGGATCTGTATCCGACGGAGGAGGTGAACGGCATAAGTCCGGAAACGATCCGGATGATGGTCGATTCCGTTCCGCTGCGTCAGATCCTGTCCTACGTTCCGATTCTCCAGCGGGAACAGCTGGAGCTGTTTCTGAAAATGCTTAATTATCAGGTGTGATGTTCAGTTTAGAGATTCGGATCCGAGACCGGACGGGCTCGGATCCGGGGCTCAGCATGAACCTTATTACGAAATTACGAAAAAACAGGCTTCCTGTCAGGAGGCCTGTTCTAAAAATGTGCGGATTCTTTCTCCGCCCTTATAGCCGTTGAGATACAGATCCATCAGCGCCTTTCTGTCTTTCGTCAGCGTTGACATTCCTTCAATCGATTCGGGGGAGACGATAAGCGCACGGCCCTCCTGTTCGAGCTGCTGGACGTATTTTACGCCCTGCGCGTAGCGGACTGCGCGAAGCTTCAGATCCTTCGCGGCTTCCGGATAGCGGTTTCTGATCAGCAGCGAAAGACGCTTATCCGCCTTCGAAGGCTTCAGATGGTGCTGGGGCTTGGTCAGAATCAGAACCACCTTGTCGCAGCCGCTGTCGAGCGCGTAACGGATCGGAACGGGATCTGACAGCGCTCCGTCGAAATAACGGTTTCCGTCAATGACCTGGGGCCGGCACACGACGGGAATCGCGCAGGTGGCTTTCAGGATATCGTAATGGTTGGTCTCCATTTCGCTTTTGTCGAAATACCGGGCTCTTCCGGTTTCTGCGTTTGTCGATACGATGGTCAGGACGGAGGGATTTCTGCACACGGCGGAAAAATCCAGAGGGTTTTCGCCTCCCGCGTTCGTAAGTGTTCCGTAAATATAATCGAGATTCAGATAGGAGCCGCTCTTTAGAAAATTGTCCATGCTCATGTATTCCTTGCGGAACGCATAGTCCAGGTAGAACATCAGATTTCTGCGGGACTGACCGGCCTGGTAGGAGATCAGATTGGCGGCTCCCGCAGATACGCCGCAGCACAGATCGAAATGAAGATCGTTGTCCATGCAGTAATCGAGGACTCCGGCGCCGTAGATACCGCGCAGGCCGCCTCCGGTATCGATCACTCCGAATTTAGGATGACTTTTTTTAGACTTTGTATTCATATTACAACACTTTCTGATTGTTTTGTCTTAGAATGTTCCTACCTATTTTACATCAATAGATTAAATATGGATAAGGAAATATCAATATTGTATTTAAACCCGTAAGCTTGCTGTTAATATTGAATACGAGACGTCGTATCGGGGGTATGATTAGAACAGAATCACTGCCGGCAGATTTTCGAATCATAATCTGTGCTTATCCGGTTGCGTAATGGGCAGAATTAAGGTATTAATAAATCAGAACAACTAGACACCGAAAAGAGGAAGATGAAATGAGCGAAGAAACCAATGACAACATTGTCGTATTAAACGACGAAGAAGGGAAGGAAGTACCGTTCGAATTTCTCGACGTTGTCGATTATGAAGATAACGAATATGTCGTTCTTACACCCATCGACGCGGGAGATGACGAAGGGACCGTGGTGATCCTGCAGCTCGAAACGTCCGGTGAAGACGACGAAGAAGATGTGGAAAGCTACGTGGCCGTCGAAGACGAAGCGGTTCTCAACGCGGTCTTTGATATCTTCAAGGACAAATATCAGGATTTCTACGAATTTGAAGACTGACAGAAAAAACTCCCGCGCCGCGGGAGTTTTTAATTTTACGGCAGATCCGGAACAGATTCTCAGAGGATTTAATTCCGTTTCTTCGCGAAGTCCGACGCGATGCTCCACCCCATGATTTCCGTGATTGAAGCGGCTGTCGCGCAGTTCACGGCGTTTCCGACGCCGGGAATCCATCCGACGAGGACCTGGGAGACTGCCCGGCCTATTGTCGAAGCGGCCGCGCTGGCGATAGCTGCTCTGGCCGCGCTGTCCGAAAGCTCGCGTCCGAAGACCTTTCCGAGAGCGATGGTCATCGTCAGCTGAATCGGCGTGATGATCATATTGTCGCTTCCGGGAAGCTGGGCAAGTCCTGCTCCGATACCTCCGGCGGCGGCAGAAGCCGTGTGGATAATTCCCGAACAGTTTTTCTTTTCCTCCGGACTCATCACAGAGTCGATTTCGGGCCTGAGCTGATCCAGTCTGGCGGATGCGGCAAGCCCTGCGAAGGCCTGCAGCAGCGGCGCGGCGTTCAGCCTGGGCAGCGAAAGACCTTTTCCTGTTTTCTCGCTGTCTGTCTCTGATGTATCCGTCTCTGCTGTATCCACCTCAGATTTTTTTCGACCGGATTTCTTTGTTCCGGCCAGATTTCGTTCGAGATTTTTACCGACATCTTTAAGCGTAAGCTGAGGTTCGTCGGTGCTGCGCTGAAGCTTTCTTTTTGGACTGTTCTTATCTACTTTTACAAATTTCATTTTTATGTTCCTGTCAGAATCAATATATTTCCGAATAGAATACCGATCTGCAGTCAGACTGCATCGTTCATTATACTCGCATT
Organism: uncultured Eubacteriaceae bacterium; assembly: GCA_937872065.1. Taxonomy (GTDB): domain Bacteria; phylum Bacillota; class Clostridia; order Eubacteriales; family Eubacteriaceae; genus UBA7485. Next base: position 3,258 of record CALMRA010000152.1, read on the forward strand.
ATACACGAACAGCCGGTTTACGGATGAGCTGGACTGAATTTAAACGAATCGCTCTATTCTTAATTGAAATTTTGAAATATGGATATACACTATAAGTACTGGAGGGGATTTTATGTTTGAAAAAAATAAGACGATTTCCGGAATACAGCTAGAAAAAGAACTCCAGAAACACCCGGAGGATCTCCTGATTCTGGATGTTCGGGAAAAAGCCGAGCTCAACAACGAGTTTGCGGAAGCGGATAATTTTATCAATATTCCGCTTAAGGCGATCCCCGCTTCGCTGGACCTGCTGGAACCGTTCAGGAACAGAAAGATCGTTATAGTCTGCCATAGCGGAATGCGCGCAAAAAAAGCGCAGAGCTATCTCGAAACGCACGGCTTTGACGATACCGAGGTTCTGAAAAACGGCGTGATGGGCTGGAAAAGATAGCAAATAAAAAAAGACCCGCGGGTCTTTTTTTATTTGTACTGCTGACGCAGCTGAGAAATCTGATCGAGCATCGCGTTATAGCGCTCCGCTTCCGACGGATCCTGAATCGATGTGATCGCAGTAAGCGTCTGGGACTGCATCGTCGTTTCGGCGAAGCCGGCATAGATCCGTCCGGTAGCATACAGCGCGGTGCTGTTGACGACTTCCGAGCATTCCACGGCGGTCATCTTATCTCCCGTGAAGGTAATGCTCAGCGTCTCCTGAGAACCGCTTACGGCGTCGACGTCGTTTGTGACAGTATAGGTCCATTCGAAATCGTTGATGACATCGGAGGTTTTTCCGGTTTTCGCATTGTCGAAGGCCGCTTCGGCAAGCAGCTTGAAGCTGTCCGACGTGGTCGTGGCGCCCGAAACCGCATCGATATCCGCGGACTGCCGGTGGATAAGCGTGTCGTAAAAGCCTCCGAGGACTGCAGACAGCTTCTGGTCTCCGTCATCCCATGTCTTGTCGGCATCTGAAAGCGTAAGTCTGTCGGCTCCCGAAGTATTTGCTTCAGTCATGTGGACGGAGGTGACGATTCCGCTGACAACCTTCATCCTGAAGGTAAGTCCGTATCCCCAGGGATCGTAATATTTCGAATAGACTGTATACTCCCCGTCCTTCAGATCCGACTCGTAATCCTGAGTTCCGGAATTCTGTGTACCGGAGCAGCCGGACAGCAGCAGAACGGCGAGGAGCAGAACGACAGCGATTTTACTGCTGCGCATACTGTGCCGCGGCGTTCATCAGCTTCGGAACGACCTGCTTTTTCCTCGAAAAATAGCCCGGGAAATAAGCGGATACATCGTCTTCACCGATACCGAACGCGAGCTTCGCGAGATCCTTCGAATTTCCTGCCACGACCAGCTCCGATCCGCCGAGGACGATATCGGTGACCATCAGGACATACAGATCCTGTTCGTGATCCTTGCAGTATTCGTCCATTTCATGAATGAGCTTGGGCAGATGCTTGTACATTCCCCGGTAGTCGCCGGTATTGATCTGGGAAACCGTAACCTTGAATTCGCCCATCGTGAAACGCTTTCTGTCCATCCCGAGGATTTCCTTCGGAGACAGATCGCCGATGTTGCTGCCTGCGATGAGCATGCCGCGTCCGTAGGTGCGCGGATCGACTTCCGCGATTTCTGCAAGATAAGCAGCGGCGTCTTTATCCCGCTGTGTGCAGGTGGGCGAGTTGAAGATAAGCGTATCCGACAGGATCGCGGAGAGCATGATGCCCGCGATTTCCTTCGGGATCGGAATCTTCTTTTCCTTGTACATTTCAGTAATGATGGTCGACGTGCAGCCCACGGGCTCCATGCGCAGGAACAGCGGGGCGGCGGTGGTGATTTCGTTAATGCGGTGATGGTCGATGACTTCCGTGATTTCCGCTTCGTCAATGCCCTGGATGGACTGGGAGCGTTCGTTGTGGTCGACAAGGATCACACGCTTGCGGTTCGGATCCACAAGACTCGACTTCGAGATCGAACCGAGCACCTGGCCGCCTTCGTTGACGACAGGGAAACGGTTATGACCCGAGGTGAGCATGTTCTGGCGCACATCGTCCAGCGTTTCATAATCGACGAAATATTCGACCTTGTCCTTCCGGACCATATCCCGGATCGGTATGACCTGTGCCATCAGACGGATCGATTCGAACGGGGAATAGGATGTCGCGATGACGGCGCCGTCATAATCCTTCGGGATTTTCGGATGCTCCGTCGGTTTCAGATTCGTGATGACGATCTGTTTCGCACCGGTCTTGAACGCTCTCTGGGTATCCGCATCCGTATGAGACATGATGACGATATCCTCCGGCTTGAGCTGCTGGCCGGTTTCCAGCTGTGAATTCGCGTATACGTTGCCCTGAACGCGTTCCGGAACAGAACCCTTGATAATCGTTCCGTTTAAGATGTCCAGGATATTTTTGTACGGCGTCTTCGTGTCCATGAGCATCGACTCGACATACGGATTCGTAAACGCTCCGATCAGGTCGGGGATCGAAACGACTCCGATAAGCTTGTTCTGATCGTCGACGACCGGGGTGGAACGGCCGGGAGTTTCGGCAATCGTCTTGAGTGTGCTCAGAACGGGATCGTCTTCGTGGACCTGGGGAATGGGCTGGAGACTCAGGTCCGAGATCTGAGGCTCGATCGAAGTCAGGATCTTGGGCGGCTGGACTCCGAAATAATCGAGAGCGTACTGGGTTTCTTTGGAGACGGGACCGAGTCTTGCGGCCTGCACATCCTTATGACCTTCTGCCTGTTTCAGGTTGGCGTATGCCAGAGCCGAGCAGATAGAATCAGTGTCCGGGTTCTGATGCCCGAACACGTACGTTTTATTATCACTCATATTTCACTCCTTTTCGTTATCATACCACAGTGTGAGACCGTGTTCATTTTCAAATCTTTAGCAGAGAAAATTATTGAATAAGTCGCGGCTTTCATGCGAAATACGAGTATTCCAGATGTGTCTGCCGGAATATCAGCTACAATTAAAATATAGATTGAAATAATTACGGCAGATCTGCCGCGGCGGGGGATGCAGTCATGAAAAATGAAAAGCGTAAGAAGATTTCACAGGCAATGGTGTTTATTCTGCTGTTCGGACTGGTGAGTCTGTTCTCGGATATGACTCACGAAGGGGCTTCCAGCATCCGGGGCGTTTACCTGTCGCTGCTGGGTGCGTCTGCCGGAACCATCGGTTTTATCTCCGGGCTCGGGGAGCTTGTCGGCTACTCGATGCGGTATGTCTTCGGAAAGATCACCGACAAAACGAAGCAGTACTGGCCCATGACGATTATCGGCTACGTGATGGACGTCCTCGCCGTCCCCGCCCTCGCTCTCGTCGGAGAGCACGGCTGGATCTGGGCCTGTCTGCTGCTCGTGATCCAGCGGATGGGGAAGGCGATTAAGAAGCCCGCGAAGAACACGATCATGTCCTTTGCCGCCTCTCAGGAAGGCGTGGGGAAGAGCTTCGGGATACAGGAGCTGCTGGATCAGATCGGCGCGTTTCTCGGACCGGTGATGCTGTACGTGGTCATGCTGTTCAAGACGGACGGGACCACCTTCGAGATTTACTCGACCTGCTTCGCCTTTCTAGCGATTCCGGGAGCCGTCACGCTGATCCTGCTGTTCGTGACCCGGTCGAAATTCCCGAATCCCGAGAACTTCGAGCCGGAGCCTGAGAAATCCGTACCGTTCACGATGAAAAAGGAATTTATCCTGTATATCGTCGGAATAAGTCTGTTCGCCTTCGGCTTTATCGACTACTCGATCGTTATCATGCATATTTCGAAGGAGTTCGCCTCCTCCGTGCTGATCACGGACAGTACGATTCCGCTTATCTATTCGGGCGCGATGCTGGTGGACGCCGTCGCGGCAATGATCTTCGGATATATGTACGACAGGAAAGGTGTCAACGCACTCGTCATCTCGACGCTGATCTCAGCGCCCTTCGCAGTATTCGTGTTCGCTTTTGACAGTATTCCGGCGGTTCTGTTCGGTGTCGCTCTGTGGGGCGTCGGGATGGGGGCTCAGGAATCCATACTCAAAGCCGCGGTCACGAGCATGGTTCCGAAAAACAGCCGTGCCACAGGGTACGGGATTTTCGAGTGCTCCTTCGGGATTTTCTGGTTTCTCGGCAGCTGGCTGCTGGGAGTTCTGTATGACATCAGCATTCCGGCGATGATCGCAGTCTCCGTCGGCGCCCAGCTGCTGGCGATTCCGCTGTATGTGAGATCCGCGAGGCTCAGCTAGACTAGACTTTATATCAGCTGCAGTCCGGAGTCCGCTGAAGACCGGAAAAAACAGAACAGGCGTCCGTTTCGAATCGAAACGGACGCCTGTTCTGATTTACGCGGAATGCGCGTATAAATATTACATTTTTAACTGATCCCCGGCGATGCGCGAAGCTTCCGCGATCATGCGCTGCAGCTTGTCCGCCGTATATCCGAACAGCCGTACCGCGATATCACCGGAAGCTGTCCTCGTAACAGCGCATTCGCATCCGCCGGCAGATTCGAACAGCTGCCTGAACTCTGCGAGCAGCTGTTCGCTGTCGAATCCGAAAAACAGCGCGGTGCCGGTATGAGTGAACCCTTCGAACATACCGGGCCCCTCCATCTCGTCGCGGGAGGGGATAAAATCGGTGTTGTCGATATAGACAGGAATTCCGTCGCGGTAAATTCTGACCAGATTTCGGAATCTGCGGTATTCGAAGCGCTCGCCCCGTGCGGCGCGTCCGCAGCACAGGATCTCGCTGAAGATAAAGCGGGAGCCGGTCTCAAGATAGACATCCGTCCTGCTGCGAAAGTCGGAGCCCGCAAAGGGGATCACCGGAAGGGGCTCGTACTGGAGAAACGCACCGTCTGCGGCGTGCAGAACCGCATGACGCTCCGCATGGCGCCCGTCCATTTTGTGGACCTTCTCAAAGGCCTGAGAGGTCACGATCAGACGTGCGCCCGGGTCCGCTGCGACCTCGATATGCTGACGGTCTCCCGCCATGATCCCGGCGGATGCGGACAGGATCATCTGACGGGCGAAGCCGTCCTCCTGAAACGGCGGCAGCAGCTTGAACGGCGCCGTGAACGAGGCGTGTCTGACTCTCGTCCGACCGTCCCGGACGCAGGCTTCGACACGCACTTCGGAGAGACCGCCGAAGGCGTTGTCCCGCACTGTCAACGACAGTCTTCCAGCAGAACGCTGCTGCGAATCCAGTCGATGACGGAGTCGACATTCTCGCCGGAGCGGATATTCGTGAAGACGAAGGGACGGCTGCCCCGCATCTTCTTCGAATCCCGTTCCATGACGCCGAGATCGGCCCCGACATAGGGAGCGAGATCCGTTTTGTTGATGACGAGCAGGTCGGAGCGCGTGATGCCCGGCCCGCCCTTTCTCGGGATTTTGTCACCCTCTGCGACGTCGATGACGAATATCGTCGCGTCCGCAAGCTCCGGGCTGAACGTGGCGGACAGATTGTCGCCGCCGGATTCGATAAACATGATCTCGATGTCCGGAAAACGCTCCAGCATTTCTTCGACGGCTTCGAGGTTCATGCTGGCGTCCTCGCGGATCGCGGTATGGGGGCATCCGCCCGTTTCAACACCGACGATACGTTCCCGGGGCATCACCGAATTGGCGCTCAGGAATTCCGCATCCTCTTTTGTATAGATGTCGTTGGTAACGACTCCGATGCTGTAGCTGCCGGCCATCTGCCGGGTCAGGCTTTCTATGAGCGCGGTCTTTCCGGAACCGACCGGACCGGCCACGCCTATTTTAACGTATGACAATTGAAGCTCAACTTTCTATAACTAACCAGCGGAACAGCAGACGGCCTGTCCGCAGACCGGCACGTACCCCGCAGCGCCGAAGAAATGCTCCGGCTCAGTACGGCTTTATTCTACCGGCTATGACATGTACAGCCGCGAATACTGGGTTTCATGCTGCATCGACCGCAGATCGAAGCCGGGGGTGCTTCGGCCGAGATCGTCTTCGCCGAGGGCGGCGGTATTCTCGATGACCGGCTCGAACAGCTCGCAGACCCGGTTCAGGATCTGCTGGCCTGAGGTCTGGCTCAGCGGGATGCTTTTGACACAGCAGGTGACGATCGCCGATGTCTGGCCGTACAGATAATGACTCAGCGCATCCCGGCATCCGATCCCCGCAGCGGCTGCGAAGACACCGTAGGCCGTCGGATGATGGTGCGGACCGGGACCTTCAGTGTAGCGTTCGAAAATATCGTCCAGACCCTGCAGCTCCAGGCTGCGCACGGTTTTGATAAAACGGGAGCCGAGACGCCGGAGGGCCTCACGGATTTCCGACGGCGTGCGCAGCGCTTCGGTCAGCATGTCGATGCGGCGCATCCCGTCTATATCGCCCCGGAGAGCAGCCTCGCAGGCGAGGCGGACGGTCAGCAGCTCGCAGTACTGTATTTCGTTGATCAGCCGGGCGCGAATGTAGGCTTCGGCGGTCTTCTCATCGTGAACAAGTCCGCGGTCGATGTAGCTCTCCAGTCCGTAGGAGTGGGAGTAGCCGCCGATCGGAAACAGCGCGTCGTTCACCTGAAGGAGCAGATAGCTGCTCTGCGCCGGATTCACAGTCAATGTGAGTGGCCGTGACTGTGACCGCCGGCCGGATTGGAAACGGAGCGGTCGAAATCGAGACACAGACTCGCCCGATCGGCGCTCACCCCGTGAATCCCCGAAAGGAGCTTGAGCATCGGTTCCGTATAGGGAGTGACGAACTCAAACGCGTCCGTCCCGCGAAACAGCGCCGCGTGGCAGTTGCCGATCTCGTAGCAGACCTTCGCGATGCTTCCCGGATGATCGCTTCTGACCCGGATGCGGATCACGTCCGCCGCGGGAATATTGACAGCGACGACAGACCGGCCGTCTTCCGCCAGCACATCCCCCTGTCTGAGTCCGCGGCGCAGGATCTCGTCTCCGAATCTGACGCCGAGCTCGGTACCGGACGGGAGCGTGAAACGGTGGATCTTCTTAAACGCGTCGTGCCACGATACGTCCACATATTCGACAGGGCGGCCCGCGAAGCGCGGGTCGTCCGTCGAGCCGATCACGTTCTCTGCGATCATGACCAGACTCCCAGCAGCATCATGACGCCCGGGATCCAGGCTGTCACGACACCTTCAAAGATCTGGAGTACCGGAACGAAGCGTCCGAGCGGTCGTTCGAAGATATCCGTGACGAGGCTGCTTCCCCAGAGGACCGCCCACAGATACCAGATAATCCCCATTCGCCAGTCCGCGGCGATACCCAGGGCCGGAATTCCGAGGAAGCCCTCGAAGGTTCCGAAGATGACCGCGTTGATCGCGACAAAGGTGGAAAACCACGCGAAGGGCTTCCAGTTCAGATCGTAGATATTGTTGATCGCCACATACAGATAGGTAAAGCAGAACAGCAGGCCGGTGCCCGCGGCGTAATAGTCGCCTCGGACGATGGCCGTAAAATTGATGAACAGCGAAAGACCGCCGGTAAAGATATTCATGATCGCCGCCGACTTCGCGTTGACGTCGGTAAGGGTGCATATTCCGTTGTTGATCAGAACGATGCCGACAAATAACAGACAGACTCCGAGCATAACGCCTCCTTTAGAACAGGCTGTACATCTGCGCCAGCGGAAGCTTTTCCGCAGGCTCGCAGCTGACAGCTTCGCCGTCGACCCGGACCTCGTAGGTTTCCGGATCCACCTGAATATCGGGCGTCCTGTCGTTGAACTTCATATCCGCCTTCGTAATATGGCGGCAGCCCGAGACAGGGACGACCGTTTTGGTCAGACCGTATTTTTCCTGGATGCCGGCTTCGGCAGCGGCCTTCGACACGAAGGTCAGGCAGGTCTTTGATTTCGCAGTACCGTGAGCTCCGAACATGTGCTGCATCGCGACAGGCTCCGTCGTCGGGATCGACGCATTTGCGTCTCCCATGCGGGATGCGGCGATCATGCCGCCCTTGAGCACCATTTCGGGCTTGACGCCGAAGAAACGGGGATCCCACAGGACCAGATCCGCGAATTTTCCGGTTTCCACCGATCCGACATAGTTCGAAACGCCGTGGGTGACGGCAGGATTGATCGTGTATTTGCTGACGTAGCGTTTCGCGCGGAAGTTGTCGCTGCCTGCGGCTTCGTCTTCCGGAAGGGGACCGCGCTGATCCTTCATTTTGGACGCGGTCTGCCAGGTTCTCATGATGACCTCGCCGACGCGGCCCATCGCCTGAGAGTCGGAGCTCATCATCGAGAAGATGCCCATATCCTGAAGCACGTCCTCCGCAGCGATGGTTTCCGGACGGATCCGGCTGTCCGCAAAGGCGACGTCTTCCGGGATTTTTTTATCTAGATGATGGCACACCATCAGCATGTCCAGATGCTCGTCCAGGGTGTTGACGCAGTAGGGCATCGTCGGATTGGTCGAGGAGGGAAGGACGTTGGGCGTGCCCGCCGCACGGATGATATCCGGAGCGTGGCCGCCGCCGGCGCCTTCCGTATGATAGGTGTGGATCGTGCGTCCGCCGATCGCGTCAAGAGTATCTTCGACGCAGCCGCCTTCGTTGAGGGTGTCGGTATGGATCGCCACCTGAACGTCGTACAGATCCGCTGCGTTCAGGCAGTGATCGATGACGGCGGGAGTAGAACCCCAGTCCTCGTGGATCTTCAGTCCCATCGCGCCGGCCTCGATCTGCTCTGCCAGAGCTCGTTCGTCCGAGCAGTTTCCCTTTCCGAGATAGCCGATGTTCATCGGGTATTCGTCCGCGGCCTGGAGCATGCGTTCGAGATTCCAGGGTCCCGGTGTCGCGGTTGTCGCGTTCGTGCCGTCCGCGGGGCCTGTCCCGCCGCCGATCATCGTCGTGACGCCCGAGAACAGCGCGCAGTCGATCTGCTGGGGCGAGATGAAGTGGATGTGGGTGTCGAGACCTCCCGCTGTGACAATCATTCCTTCGCCGGCGAGCGCTTCTGTCGACGCGCCCACAGTCATCCCCGGTGTCACGCCGTCCATCGTATCGGGATTTCCGGCCTTGCCGATCCCTGCGATCTTTCCGTTTTTAATGCCGATATCGGCTTTGATGATGCCCGTGTAGTCGAGGATCGTCGCGTTCGTGATGACCAGGTCCAGATCTCCGTCCGCCGAGGTGGTCATGACCGACTGACCCATGCCGTCGCGGATGGTCTTGCCGCCGCCGAACTTGATTTCGTCTCCGTATACCGTGCAGTCCTTTTCGATTTCGATGACGAGGCTCGTGTCGGCAAGACGTATTCTGTCTCCGACTGTCGGGCCGTACATCATCGCATATTTTTCCCGGGATATCGTGCTCATGCTTTATCCTCCGTTTTGATAAATCCGCGCAGGCGCGCTTTTTCGACTGATGACGCCTTAGTCGCCTCCGTTGCCTGAGCGCGGGTCAGATCGTTGAATCCGAATACGCGCCCTGCGCCGCCGATCTGAGTGAGCGTCACGTCCTTCGTTTCACCCGGCTCGAACCGGACCGACGTGCCTGACGGAATATCGAGACGCATGCCGTAGGCTGCCGGTCTGTCAAATGCGAGACAGCGGTTCGTTTCGAAAAAATGATAGTGAGAGCCCACCTGAACGGGGCGGTCGCCTGTGTTCGTGATGCTGAGCTGAACAGTCGGGCGGCCTTCGTTTAAGACGATGCTTCCTTCGCACGTTGTGATTTCGCCAATTTTCATATTCTGCCTGCCTTTATCGAATCGGGTCGTGGACCGTCACGAGCTTGGTCCCGTCCGGGAATGTCGCTTCGACCTGGATTTCCGTCACCATATCCG
>CALMRA010000153.1 GCA_937872065.1 uncultured Eubacteriaceae bacterium
AAATTCCGACTTCTTCCCCGGAAGACTGAGGATTGTCTGAAAGCTCTTTAAGCCTTACGTAATCCCAGACGTCCACGGGTTCAAGCTCCTGAGAGGCCACCAGATAATCCTCATGATCCCTGACCGCAAGCGCGGTTTCAATACCGCTCATCAGACAGGTGTCAAAGCCCACCCAGTCGAAATTCAGTCCGGCTCCGTCAAGAGCCTGCTTGAGCGTGATGAGTCCCATAGACGAGCGCCCGTCTTCATCGGCAACGAGATGATCGTAACCGTAGCCGATCAGACTTCCGGAACCGTGGTTCCAGAATTCCAGCGCGTAGTGCCGGGCCGGAAACTGTTCGGCCGCGTAATCGATGAATCCCGCCAGCGTTCCGCCGTCCATCATCGCGAGAGGCGTCCCGCCGTTTGAAGCCGTAATATCGTAATTGACAGTCGTAAGCTTATTCGAGCCCCCGTCCCGGACGATGGTATAAATACCGCTGGTTCCGTCGGGAAGCGTCCCCTCGTCCGCCCAGTCCACCGCGCTGCTGTCCCAGTCAGTCGTGCCGCCCGCGTAGATCACAACATTGACCTGATCCGGATCGAAGTCAGAGTCCAGCATTTCCTGCAGGTCTGCAGACGCCATTCCCGCTCCGTCAGATTCAAGATCCGATCCGTTCATATAAATCATCAGGGTATAGGCTTTCTCCGCCGACGGGTTTCCCGCCTCTTCCGCAAGAGTCTGTGTTAAGCCCTCCGGCCACGGGGTATAAAAACAGTCCTGATAGCCGGTTTCCTCGAGCTGAGGATAGGTCGCCGTCCTCGGTTCTCCGGAGGAATCACAGCCTGTCAGAAATAAAATCGTCAATGCAGTCAGTACTGCGCAGAATATCCGTCTTTTCATGTCTCTCCTTAAAAATCGTTCAAATCTCCTTTTTCAGTTTAACCGAAAAAGCATTTCAGGGACAGAAAGCACGAATCCGGGAATTTTTCAAAGATAACCTGTAGAGTAAGGTTTACTCTGAAAAACAAAGCAGTATAATAAAAGAAGCAAATAAAAAAAGCACCCGTCAAGGGTGCGTATAATCAAATGGCGTGCCATGAGGGATTCGAACCCCCGACCTTTCGGTTCGTAGCCGAACGCTCTATCCAGCTGAGCTAATGGCACGTGAATTTCAGTACTTTTCTAGTATACAGGCTGGAGCCCTTTGATGCAAGTGTTTTTTTATTTTTGCGGATATTTTCATATTTTATCGACATAGACCAAGGGGGGAATTATGTACGATGTAGTAATTATCGGAGGCGGCATCACCGGAACGAGTATCGCGAGAGAGCTTTCTCGTTACAAGGTTAAAACGGTGCTTATCGAAGAACGTGACGATGTCGCGATGGGCGCGACCAAAGCCAATTCGGCCATCGTTCACGGCGGATACGCGGAAGCACATGCGAAGCTCAAGGGGCGGCTGTGCTATAAGGGACGCACTCAGTTTCAGAAGCTCGACGACGAACTCCATTTCGGCTTCGATCCCATCGGTTCCATGGTCCTCGCGTTTGACGACGACCAGGAGGCGGAGCTTGAAAAGCTTCTGGAAAACGGGAAGCTGAACGGACTGGAGGATATCTCGATTATCGGGCACGACCGGATCCTCGAGCTGGATCCGAACGTGAATCCGGACGTAAAATACGCGCTGTACTGCGAAGGCGCGGGAGTCTGCTCGCCCTATGAAATGTGCATCGCGATGATGGAAAACGCGATCCACAACGGCGCGGAGCTGTTCCTGAACACGCCTGCCATCGAGATCAATAAAACGGAAGAGGGCTTCGACGTCACGTCGACGGACGAACGCGTCTTCTCGGGAAAATACGTGATAAACTGCGCGGGAGTCTCCGCGGACAAGATCTCCGCACTGGCGGGAGACGACAGCTTCCGCATCCTTCCCCGCTCCGGCGAATATATGCTCATGGTCAGAGGCTCCGGCGACGCGTTCAATACGGTACTCTTCCAGATGCCTACGAAGATGGGCAAAGGGATCCTGATCACACCGACCTACCACGGAAATCTTCTGATCGGACCTGACGCCGTCAACGAAGGGATCGCGGACCGCGACACCCACTGCGAACGGCTGCTGAGCATCTACGAACAGGCGCTTCAGACCTCCGACAAGATCAATATCCGGAAATTTATCAGAAGCTTCACGGGGGTCCGTCCGGTATCGAGCACAGACGACTTCATTATTAAGGAAAGCGAAGCGGTGCCCGGCTTTATCAACGTCGCGGGCATCCAGTCGCCGGGGCTCACCTCCTCGCCCGCCATCGCGGATATGGTCGTTCACGACATCCTGCCGAAGGCCGGACTCGAACTCGTCGAAAACCCGGATTTCGATCCGAACCGGAAGCCGATCATCTCCCGCAAGATCCTCGAACCGATGAGCGAAGCGATGAAGAAGGTAGAGCTGCCGCTTTCAGATCCGAACTGCTACGTCTGCCGCTGCGAACAGGTCTCAAGGGCCGTGATTGACGACGCGATGTCCCGGGAAATCCCGGTCACCACCTTCGACGGAATCAAACGCAGAACCCGTGCCGGCATGGGCTGGTGTCAGGGAACCTTCTGCCGCGCGAGGGTCGCTGCCGTCATGTCTGAAAAACTCGGGTACGAAATCAATCCGGGATTTGATATCGAACATTCCGGCGTAAACCGCGTCGGCAAGAACGAGATCGTCGACTATATCGAATCTCATCTGAAGGACCGGGAATAGACTGATCTGCCTTGAAACACAGTCCGGATAATATTCGGCTGTACAGCGCTGAAAACAAAAACACGGAAACAGACTCGCTTCGGTTCTGCTTCCGTGTTTTTTATTCGCTTCCCGGCGCCGGCCCGCATCTCCGGTGCTCTCATCCCGGTTCCGCAGATTTCGCGCATAAAAAAGCCGCTCATTCGAGCGGCTTTGTGAAGGTGCGCAAATCTGACGACGATGTCTAGATGGACAGTGCCGGCCAGGAAGTAACCAGTGATCCGAGCAGTGCGCCGCAGGCGGAACCGAGGATAGGTCCTACGATCGGAACCCAGGCATATGCCCAGTCTGCATCCTTATATTTGAAGGGAAGCAGGAAATAAGCAAGTCTCGGAGCCGTGTCACGGGCAGGGTTCATAGCGAAGCCTGTGGTTGACCCAAGTGAGAAGCCGCAGCACATGATGATCGAGAATACGAAGAAGTAGTTCAGACCAACCGTACCGGCAGTCGGGGTGATGCAGACGATGAAGAATACGAGGAAGAACGTTGCGGCAAATTCGCCGACTACATTCTGAGCCAGGTTTCTGATAGCAGGGCCTGTGCAGAAAGTTCCGCGGCAGGTGCCTACGCTGTCTTCACCAAACGTATCTTCAGTCAGTTTAAACTGATCCTTGAAGACCAGATAAACAATGATCGCGCCTACGAAGCCGCCGCACATCTGAGCGACGATGTAGCCGAGAACCATTGACCACGGGAATAATCCGGCGATCGCAAGACCGATGGTCAGCGCAGGATTAAAGTGCGCCGCCGACTGGAAGCCGAAAGACATCGCGGGAAGCATAACCGCAAGACCCCATCCAAGCATTACGTATACAGGACCGGAGCCCTTGAACAATGAACCTTCCAGACCATTACTGGCACAAACGCCATCCCCTAAGATTACCAGCATTGCAGTGCCGATAAATTCTGATAAATATGGATACATGAATCCATCCCCCTTGAATTAGATAAAATTGCATTATTGCGAAACGGCTAGCGCAACCGTTTCGAACTGATGTATAATGCGCTTCCTTCTACAAGTAATAGTTTACATTCAAAAGAGATTTTGTACAACAGAAATCTATTATTGTACAGAAATTTATCTTTAAATGGTTAAATTATGGCTTTTTTGTCGGTGTTGTCGTTCTCAGATGCTTTTTTGCCGCCATTGTTTTTTCCCTGTTGTATAACAAAAAAACACCGCCTCCAATACCAAAAAATGGTCAAAAACTATTGACATGGGTATAAATATCCTGTAATCTATATTTGAACATATGAATATTTGTTCATACGTTATTTTACTATAACAGTCTAAGGAGTATCCATGTCGGAAGAACGAAACGACACGCTGCGTCTTCTGAAGGAAAAAATGCCGGAAGAGGAAACACTCTACGATCTGGCCGAGCTGTTCAAGGTCTTCGGAGACTCGACAAGGATGCGCATCCTGTGCGCGCTGTTCGAATCCGAGCTTTCCGTATCGGAAATCTCCGAGCTTCTCGAAATGAGCCAGTCGGCGATTTCCCACCAGCTGCGCGTCCTGAAGCAGGCGAAGCTCGTCAAAAATCGCAGAGACGGAAAGATCATTTATTATTCCCTCGCGGACGATCACGTTTATACGATATTCAATCAGGGACTGAGCCATATCCTCGAATAGAATATCCGGTATTCAATATCAGCAGTTCCGATTATTTGGCGAAAACCGCCGCAGACCGCTTACGCGGACAGAAAGGAAAACAACATGAAAAAGAAATTCAAAATGACAGATATCGACTGCGCGAACTGCGCGGCGAAAATGGAAGACGCGGTCAAAAAAATCCCCGGCGTCGAAGACGCGGTCATCAGCTTTATGACGCAGAAGCTGACGCTTGTCGCCCCGGAAGAAGATATGGACAGAATTCTCGACGAAGCCCAGAAGATCTGCAGAAAGATCGAACCGGACGTGACGATCGTCCGCAAATAAGGCGATGACTAAAAAACAGAAACGACTCTTTATCCAGATCCTGATCGGAGCGGTATGCTTCGGCGCAGGCTATCTTGTGCCTGAGGCAGGTCCCTGGAAGCTTATTATCTATCTGGCTGCCTACCTGGCTGTCGGCGGCGAGATCGTCCTGCGCGCATTCCGCGGAATTATAAACGGGCAGATATTCGATGAGAACTTCCTGATGACCGTCGCGACCGTCGGCGCTTTTTTCCTCGGCGACTATCCCGAAGGCGTAGCCGTCATGCTCTTCTACCAGGTGGGCGAGCTGTTCCAGAGCTATGCCGTCGGAAAATCCAGACAGTCCATTTCTTCGCTGATGGACATCCGTCCGGACTACGTCAATATTGAACAGGACGGAGAGCTGGTCCGGGTCGATCCGGACGACGTCGAGGTCGGTCAGATCATCACGGTAAAACCCGGCGAACGCGTGCCGCTGGACGGGATCGTCCTCGAAGGCCGCGCGATGCTCGACACCGCCGCGCTGACCGGAGAATCGGTTCCCCGGGAGATCGTACCCGGTCAGAACATCATGTCCGGCTGTATCGATACCAACGGTCTGCTTAAAATACAGGTGACCGCGGAAGCGGACGAATCCACCGTCGCGAAGATCCTCGAGCTCGTCGAAAACGCGTCTTCGAAGAAATCTCACTCCGAACAGTTCATCACGCGCTTCGCCAGGTGGTACACGCCTCTCGTAACCGTCGGCGCCGTCGCACTGGCCGTGATCCCGTCGCTCTTTGACGGAATGTGGGCGATGTGGACAAAGCGCGCGCTGACCTTCCTCGTCATCTCGTGCCCCTGCGCTCTCGTCATCTCGGTACCGCTGAGCTTCTTCGGAGGCATCGGCGCGGCTTCAAAGCTGGGCGTACTCGTCAAGGGCTCAAATTATCTCGAACAGCTGAGCAGAATCAAAATTGCCGTGTTCGACAAGACAGGAACACTCACGAAGGGCGTCTTCGACGTCACATCCGTCGACCCCGTCGGCGTATCCGCCGACACGCTGCTGGAAACGACGGCTCTCGCGGAATCCTTTTCGGACCACCCGATCTCGGTCTCGCTGAAAAAAGCCTGGGGAAAGCCCCTGGACAGCTCCGTCGTCAGCGACTATGAAACGCTGACCGGTCAGGGCGTGCGCGCCGTGATCGGCGAGAAGGTCGTTCATGTCGGAAACGCGAAGCTGATGGAAACGCTCGGAACGAGCTACACGCAGGCTTCCGGAATCGGAACGATCGTCTACGTCGATATCGACGGGACCTACGCAGGCAGCATCACGATCTCCGACCAGATCAAGCCGACAGCCGCTGAAGCGATCCGCGAGCTGAAGGAACAGGGCGTCGCCCAGACCGTCATGCTCACGGGCGACACCCGAAAGGTCGCGGACGCAGTCGGAGCTTCACTCGGCATCGATACCGTCTGCGCTGAGCTCCTGCCCGCAATGAAGGTGGACGAAGTCGAAAAGCTTCTTGAAACCAGGCCCGCCGGATCTCAGCTGGCGTTCGTCGGTGACGGCATCAACGACGCACCGGTTCTGATGCGCGCCGACATCGGCATCGCGATGGGCGGCGTCGGCTCCGACGCCGCGATTGAAGCCGCGGACGTCGTCATTATGGACGACAACCCGGAACGAATCGCGACGGCAATGAAGGTCTCCGCAAAAACGCGCCGGATCGTGACCGAAAACATCTGGTTCGCCCTCGGCATCAAGGCGATGTTCCTGATTCTCGGAGCCTTCGGCATCGCGACGATGTGGGACGCCGTATTCGCGGACGTAGGCGTATCGATTATCGCGATCCTGAACGCGATGCGCATGCTCTCTGTCAAGACGTTTACGAAACCATCGGATGCCCGGACCGTATCGCGGACAGAAGCCGAAGCCTGAACAGGCTCTCCGATATAAACCACTTATTTCAAAGCGGGCAGCTGCCCGCTTTTTTTGTAGTTTTTTCTCTGGCGTGAATGCAGATCCTTCCTGCACTACAGGCAGCTCCGCTGCGGCTGTCTTTTTATTTTTGATCGAAGCGGACCTTCTTTTCGACGAACCAGGCCGGATCCTCATAGTACAGATACGTTACCGACGAGCCGATCCGGCATCTGTACCGCTCTCCGCAGGAGCCCGATTCAGATACCGCAAGCTCCGGCTCCTCCGCCCTGTCTATCCTGAAGACACGCCCGTCCTCCCACTCGACGGACAGCGGGATCAGGCGGCCGTCATCCGTATAGTAAACCTCCACGCTCACGTAGCATTTAACACGAAATTCTCCCATTCTTCTGACTGTCAGGCAAAATACCCGACCGGATGCACGACGTGATCCGCCTTGATATTCAGTCCGGACATCGAGTCTCCGAGCGTTACCGCGCGGCGGACCGAATTGTTTCCGAAACGCCGTCTGAGCTTGTCCACCTCCGCCTCGAGCGTCTCCGATCGCTCCATACGTATCGGATCGTCCGTCAGGCACAGCTGAAACGGATCGTCCGCGGGACTGAGGGCGCAGGCCCGTATTCCGAGGGAACGGATCCCGGCTGTCTCGCTTATCCTGTAATTCTCCTTATACAGGGCGTAGCCGCAGCGCACGAGATCCTCCGTCAGAACCGTGGGCCGGGCAAGCTTCCGCTGTCTCGTGAAGCTCCTGAGCTCCTTGTCCCGGATATGAATCTCGACTGTACCGCAGCGAAAGCCCCCTTCCCGCATGCGCATCCCGACGCTCTCTCCGAGCATGTACATGAGCATTTTGACATCGTGATCGCTGACGAGATCCCGTGGCGCCGTCAGGGAATTTCCGATGGATTTGATGTCGTAGTCCGCACCGACGGTCTTTTCATTGAGCTTTTTGACCTCCGATACGTCGAACCCTCCCGCAAAGCACCAGAGAATCTCTCCGTTTTTCCCCAGCAGCCGCCTGAGCTCTCCGCGCCCGCTGCGGGCCAGATCTCCGATCGTATAGATGCCGGCCTCGCAGAGCTTCGCCTGGGTTGAACGCCCGACGCACAGAAGATCCCGTACCGGCCGGCTCCAGACGATCTGTCTGTAATTGTTCCGCGTCACCTCCGTAACGGCGTCCGGCTTCTTATAGTCCGATCCGAATTTCGCAAATATCTTGTTCCAGCTTACCCCGACCGATACTGTAAGTCCCAGCTCGTCACTCATGGTTTTTCTGATCTGATCCGCCGTCTGACGGGGTGTCATTCGGGAGAGTACGGGACTTCCCGTCAGGTCGATCCAGGCTTCGTCGGGACCGAAGGGTTCGACCCGGTCCGAATAGCGCAGGTAGATTTTCCTGGCCCGTCTCGAATAGTCCATATAGCGGTGATAGTCCGGCGCCTTGACCGCCAGATTCGGACATTTTTCCCGGGCGGCCCACAGGGCCTCGCCAGTCTGTATTCCGCAGTTTTTCGCCAGCTGATTTTTGGCCAGGACAATGCCGTGCCTGTTTTCCGGGTCGCCTCCGACTACCATCGGAATGCGCCTCAGATCAGGATTTTCCATGCATTCAACAGAGGCGTAAAAACAGTTCATGTCCGAATGGAGTATAATCCTGTCCATATTCATCTCTTTACTTATCCTTTTTACTCGTTGTTTATCCTTTTACAGGATATACCCGTTTATCCGCTGTCGTCAATCTCTTTTTCGGGTATATTTCACCTGATTTCAAGGATAACTTCCCCGTTTTGTAGTATTATAGAAGAAGTAAAAAAGGAGGTCTGACTTGGACAAAAGCATAAGCCGACATATCGAAGAAAAGCGGAGAGAAGCCGGACTTTCCGGAACCGCGCTGGCGGCAAAAGCCGGGATCCCGGAAAAAACGCTGCGCAAGCTCCAGGACGGAACGACGACCGATCCGCGGTATAAAACCCTGCTGGCCGTTTCCGGCGCTCTCGACTGCACCCTGTCGGAGCTTATCGGAGAAACCGCCCCGGAGGACGGCGTCCTCGCACTGCAGAGCCGCCGCTTTTTCGAACAGTGGCAGGATCTGACAGAAGAGAACCGCGATATCGTGATCCGTCTCATCGAAAACCTGTCGCAGCTCGAGGAGCGGCTTAAAAATGAAAAGGAAGTGATCGTTCAGCGGGAGATCCCGCTCTATTCCCTTCCCGCTTCCGCAGGTCCCGGAAGCTTTCTCGATTCCGACGAATACGAATACGTCAGTTTTCCGGCAGAGGAGCTTCCTGCGTCCGCCTGCTTCGCGATCCGGGTCTCCGGCGACAGTATGGAGCCCGCTTTCTTTCAGGACGATCTCGTCTTCGTCGAACCGTCGAAAACGGCTGTCAACGGCGACGTCGTCATCGCGATTATAAACGGGGACAGCTTTATCAAGCAGTTCCGCGACGGAGAATTTGTTTCGTTCAACCCGGCCTACGATCCCATCGTCCCGGGAGACTACGACGACGTGCGCATCGCCGGGATCGTCAGGACCTGCAGAAAGCCCTGACCGGAGGCAGAGATGTGAAACAGAGCGCTTTTCTCAAATCATCCGTGATCGTATCGGCCGTATACAGCGACTGGCGCCTGCTCATCAATTTTACAAACGGACATTCGATCTGCTATTACGATGTTCCGTGGAATGTTTACGACAGACTCGTTCATGCGCAGAGTCCGGGTAAGTATTATAACGACGTTATCCGTTCGCATTACAGAAGCGAGCGTCAGTTATAACACAGATCCGGAAGCCGTCTGCAGCCGGACTGATCACAACGGAGGAATGATGAACAAAGCGGAAGAAGAAAAACTCAGAGAGGTACTGCTTCACAGCGAAAAGCCCTCGGAGTATTTTGAAGAACTGAGAAATAACGGCATTCTTGAAAAAGAATATCCGGTACTGGCCGCTCTCGTCGGCGTGGAACAGAATCCGAAATATCACCCGGAGGGCGATGTCTTCACCCACACGATGCTGGTGCTCGATGCGGCAGCCTCCCTCCGTGACAAAGCCCGTGACCCGCTGGCTTTCATGCTTGCCGCTCTGCTCCACGATACAGGCAAGGCCTGCAAGACGACAAACGAAAACGGACGAATCCGCTCCATCGGTCATGAAAACGTCAGCGCGGATCTTGCGGACCGTTTCCTGCGCGATTCCGGATTCGAATCTCAGCGAAAAACCGCCGTTAACCTGACTACGCTTCATATGCGCCCGAACATGCTCGCGAAGGATCACTCGCGGGTGCGTGCGACGAACAAGCTGTTCGCCGAAGCGCTCGATCCGGAGGATCTGATCCTGCTGGCGGAAGCAGACAGGGGGGGCAGAACAGACGCGGCGGATTTCACTCCGAACCGGACGTTTCTGAACGACCGCTACCGCATGTACCGCGAGAAGACGGAGGACAAGCCCTGACCTGTCTGGCACAGATCTGCCTTTATTAATAAATAATCTCTTTATGTAAATTGTCAGTCTGATTAATATTTTTATTCATGCTATCTCTGCTGACATTCGGGTATAATAGGTTTACAGGTTCCGCTGCTGCGGAACGAAATCAATCAGCAGGAGGAAAATTATGTACGTATGTGATATCTGCGGCTGGATCTATGATCCGGCGATCGGCGATCCGACTCAGAACATCGCTCCCGGAACTCCGTTCAAGGATCTCCCGGATACATGGGAATGCCCGGAATGCGGCGCCCCGAAAGATCAGTTCAGCCCGATGTAACACGTTTCTGCCCGCTTCGGCGGGTTTTTTTGCGCCCTTTTTTTTCGTTATTCCCGTTTTTACGGCAATAAAAAAACGGGACCGAAGTCCCGTCTGGATATCATTAAACTTGTCGTTACGCTTCTGTCTGTTCCGCTTTTTCAGCTTCCTTGCGGTTCAGATAATCGTCGATGCCTTTGGCAGCTTTCTTGCCCGCTCCCATCGCGAGAATAACGGTCGCCGCTCCGGTGACTGCGTCGCCGCCGGCAAATACGCCTTCCTTCGACGTCTGGCCCGTCGCTTCGTCCGCAATGATGCACTGTCTGCGGTTCGTGTCGAGTCCCTTCGTCGTAGACGGAATAAGCGGATTCGGGGAGGTTCCCAGCGCCATGATGACTTCGTCGCACGGAATTTCAAATTCCGATCCCGGAATTTCGATCGGACGGCGTCTGCCGGATTCGTCGGGTTCGCCCAGTTCCATACGGATGCAGCGGATCCCGCGTACCCAGCCGTCTTCAGCCTCGAGAATTTCGACAGGATTCGTCAGCAGATCGAAGATAATTCCTTCTTCCTGGGCATGATGAACTTCTTCGGCTCTTGCCGGAAGTTCTTCCATGCTTCTGCGGTAAACGATATAGGTTTCCGCTCCCAGTCGCAGCGCGGTTCTCGCCGAGTCCATCGCGACGTTTCCGCCGCCGACGACGACGCAGCGCTTTCCGTGTACAATAGGCGTGTCGCCGCCCGCGTACGCGCGCATCAGGTTGTTTCGTGTCAGATATTCGTTAGCCGAGAGAACGCCGTTGGCAAGCTCTCCGGGGATATTCATAAATCTCGGAAGTCCCGCGCCGGATCCGATAAAGACGGCGTCAAAGCCTTCTTCACCGAGCAGCTCCTCTACTGTCAGCGCGTGGCCCGCGACAACGTCGGTTTCAATCTTGACGCCGAGGTTCCTGACATTGTCGACTTCCTTCGCGACGACCTTTTCCTTCGGAAGACGGAACTCGGGAATCCCGTAAACCAGAACTCCGCCCGGTTCGTGAAGCGCTTCAAAAATCGTCACGTCGTAGCCCCTGCGTGCGAGATCTCCCGCGCACGTCAGTCCGGCAGGCCCTGCGCCGATGACGGCGACCTTGCGGCCGTTGGGCTTGATATCCGTCGCCGGATGAATGCCGTTCGCACACGCCCAGTCCGCGACAAAGCGTTCGATACGGCCGATTGAGACCGCGTCGCCCTTGTTTCCGAGGACGCAGACACCTTCGCACTGATTTTCCTGCGGGCATACGCGGCCGCAGACAGCCGGAAGCGAGGAGGATTCACTGATAATTTTATACGCTTCTTCGATGTTGCCTTCGGCAACCTGTGCGATAAAAGCGGGAATATTGATTTCTACCGGACATCCGGTCATGCATTTCGGCTTTTTGCAGTTCAGGCAGCGTTTCGCTTCTTCGATCGCTTCTTCCTGCGTGTATCCCAGACAGACTTCTTCGAAGTTATGAGCCCTGACTTTCGGATCCTGTTCCGCAACCGGTACCCGTTTTAGATTGAGCGCCATTATTTCACCTCCGAGCAGATCCCGCATCCGCCGTGATGCGTATCTTGTTCTATCTGAGCCAGACGTGCGCGTCCTTCTTCCGTCTTGTACAGACGCTGGCGCTGCATCGCCTGATCGAAATCGACCTTGTGCGCGTCGAATTCAGGACCGTCTACGCATGCGAATTTGACTTTGCCGTCGACGAGGACTCTGCAGGCGCCGCACATGCCGGTGCCGTCTACCATGATCGGATTCAGGCTGACGACGGTGGGGATTCCGAGCTCCTTCGTCTTCAGCGCCGCGAATTTCATCATGATCATCGGTCCGATCGCGATAACGTCCGTGTATTTTTTTCCGTCGTTTTTGACCAGCTCTTCGAGCTTTCCGGTAACGAGACCGTGATACCCATAGGAACCGTCATCAGTCGTGATATACAGATTGTCGCAGACGTCCTTCATTTCGTCTTCGAGAATCAGGATATCCTTCGTCTTCGCGCCTACAATAACATCAACCGGAATTCCGTGATCGTGGGCCCATCTGACCTGCGGATATACAGGCGCAGCTCCGAGACCGCCGGCAACAAACAGCAGGCGCTTTTTCTTGAGCTCTTCCGGGTCCATTGTGACGAATTCGGACGGCTTGCCGAGCGGACCCGTAACATGTGCAATGTATTCGCCCTGATTAAGCTGACAGAGCTTTTCAGTCGCTCTGCCTACGATCTGAATTACGAGAGTGATCGTCCCGGCTTTTCTGTCGAAGTCGCAGATCGTAAGCGGTATGCGTTCTGTCTGATCTTCTTCCTTAACGATTACAAACTGTCCGGGTTCACAGTGTTTCGCAATTCTGGGCGCCTTAACGACAAATTCTACGATATTGTCCGCAAGCGCGCGCTTTTTTACGATTTCAAACATGTATTCTCCTTCAAATTCCGGAATTGAGTGGGTCCGGCCACATATTCTTTAATTTATTATAGCACGATGTTCGTACATAATAGTAATTTTTTCTTATTATTTAAATTTCTAACGATTAATTCTCACGCATGTTTGATGTTGACCACTGCACTCCGTGATAAAATAACATAGGAATAAACTGTGTCCGAAAGGACTATATTAAT
>CALMRA010000154.1 GCA_937872065.1 uncultured Eubacteriaceae bacterium
TGACGTTCTGCTTCTGTTCCTTTCTGAGCACTGTCAGTCCCCAGAAGGTGAAGAACATTGTCACCGGACGGCCCATCGCCGCTGCGCCGTTGGCGATGATAAACGACGCAAGCACCTTGTCGAGATCGCCGGAGAAGACGATAATTGTCTTGCCCTCCTTATCCTCGACGGTCGGGACTTCGCAGATTTCTTCGCCGCAGCCCTTCATGATGCGCGCAGTGAATTCTTTATTTTCTTTACCGGTGGACAGGAGCGTATTGCCCGTGCGCCTGCACCAGGACTCGATGTCGCTGATAAAGCCCGGATCAGAGGCAGAGATCTGCAGAATATCTCCGTCCTTCATCGTCTTCATCGCTTCGAAGACCTTCATGATCGGGCCGGGACACTGCAGCCCGCTGCAGTCCAGACGGATTTCCTTCTGCGGTGCTTTTTCCGTATCGATGACCTGCGCAGGTTCGATCGTTTCGGCTTCCGGTTTCGGCAGCGCCTTGACCGGCGCCGGGGGAGCCAGTTCCTTGTAACGCTGGGAGCGGAACAGACGCGATCCTCCCGGGTATACCTTGACATTGTCAAAGCCGCTCTGCATCAGGATCCTCGCCGCGTTATAGGCCCGTACGCCGATTGCGCAGAAGACGATGATTTCCTTCGACTTGTCCAGCTCGTTCATGCGGCTCCGGATCTGGCCCAGCGGGATATGGATCGAATCAGGAATCGCAAAGGCGTCGACCTCCGCATCCTCACGGACATCGACCCGGATCACATCCTTGTTCGTTTCCGGTTCGTCCCATTCGGAGAAGACGACCTTGCCGTCCAGGAGGTTGCCCGCGGTGAATCCGGCCATGTTGACAGGATCCTTCGCAGAGGAGTATGGCGGAGCGTAGGCCAGCTCCAGTTCCTTCAGGTCTTCGATTCCGCCGCCGAGACGCTGGGTCACCGCGATCGTGTCGATCCGCTTGTCGACGCCGTCGGCTCCGACGATCTGAGCGCCGAAGATCTTTCTGCCGTCCGCGCTGAACAGCAGCTTGACCGCCATCGGAACCGCGCCCGGATAATAGCCGGCGTGGGAGTTCGAGACGATCGTGACGGTATCGTAATCCCTGCCCTTGACGAGTCCGCGCTTCTTCAGCGTCTTTTCGTTGGCGCCGGTTGATGCGGCCGTCATGTCGAATACCTTCGCGACCGCCGTACCCTGGCTGCCCTTGTAGGTTTCGTTTCCGCCTGCAATGTTGTCCGCCGCGATACGGCCCTGCTTGTTCGCGGGTCCCGCCAGCGGAATCATCGTTCTGTCTCCGAAAACGAGATCCTCGACCTCGATAACGTCGCCCACTGCGTAGATATCCTTGTCGCTGGTCAGCAGATGTTCATCCGTAACGATTCCGCCGCGGGCGTTCGTTTCCAGTCCCGCAGCCTTCGCGAGCTCACCGTTTGGACGAACGCCGATGGACAGGATCACGAGATCCGCGTCCAGTTTCTTTCCGCTGTTGAGGGTGATGCCGACGCCCTTTTCATTTTCTTCAAAAGCTTTGACTCCGTCGCCCAGGGCAAGCTTTACGCCGTTCTGTTCGATGTTTTCATGAAGCAGCTGGGCCATTTCGTAGTCCATCGGTGCCATGACCTGATCGGTCATTTCGACGATGGTCACGTCCGCGCCGGCTTCCTTCAGGTTTTCAGCCATTTCCAGGCCGATGAAGCCTCCGCCGATAACAGCCGCCTTTTTGACCTTGCCGCTGTCGACGAGCTTTTTGATTTCGACTGCGTCGGGGACAGTCCACAGCGTCCGGATCTTCTCGGATTCGATACCGGGGATCGGAGGTCTCAGCGGAGACGAGCCTGTCGAGATGACCAGTTTGTCATAGGATTCTTCCCGGGTCTTTCCGCTCTTCTTATCGAGAACTGTGACGACCTTGCGGTCCCGGTCAATGGCGGTGACTTCCGTTTCGACGCTGACATCGACATTGAACTTCTTCTTCATCGCCTCAGGCGTCTGCAGCAGCAGGGATTCTTCTTTTTTGATCACATCCCCGACATGATAGGGCAGTCCGCAGTTTGCGAACGATATATAGGGACCGCGTTCGAACAGAACGATCTCCGCGTTTTCGTCATTTCTTCGCAGTCTCGCAGCGCAGCTCGCGCCGCCCGCAACTCCGCCTACTATTACTGTTTTCATATAACCCTCCCTTGCGGCCCGGGGCCGCTTATTCATAAGCATGATTTTATGACTACATTATAAGAGGTCCGGCTGAATTTCTCTGTGATTAAGTTACCAAAACGGAAAATTTTGAAAGTTGTTCGAAATCGCTGCATTAAGTGGGATAATGAAAACATCAAAAAGAGAAAGGACACAATCATGTTCAACTTTTTCAAGAAAAAGAAGGAAGAGCCGGCGCCGCCTAAGGCTCCCGCAGCTCCGATTGCAGTCAAGGCCTGTGTAAACGGTAAAGTCGTTCCGATCGAAGAAGTCCCGGATCAGGTATTCTCGACGAAGGTCCTCGGAGACGGCGTCGGAATCTGGCCGGAAGACGAAATGATCGTCGCTCCGGCAGACTGCACGGTCTCCGTCGTCATGGAAGATACGAAGCACGCCATCGGCCTGCATCTGGCGGACGGAGCGGATCTGCTTATCCACGTCGGTATGGATACGGTCAATATGGGCGGAGAAGGCTTCGAGTATTACGTCGGCAACGGAGATACGGTTACCACCGGCCAGAAGCTCATCAGTTTCAGCAAGGAAGCGATCAAGGCCCGCAATTATCCGGACTGCGTCATTATGGTCGTGACCGACAACCCGGAAGATCTCCCGATGAAGACGGAATCCGGCATGGACGCCGCTGCAGGCGAAACGACGGTCATCACCCTCGGCTGAGTCTGAATTTCAGGCAGCTGAAGAAATTCATGTTTCAGGATCAGCCGGTTCCAGTGTTTCTTCTCAGATGATTATTGTATACATGTTTCATTTTCTTCTATATTTCAACCGTCTGTAAATTTACAATGATGTTAACAAAGACGTTGAACAACGCAGAGTGATGCGGGGTTCGGCGTCTTTGTTCGTTTTTTGGAAGATTCATATTGTTAAAAATATTGCGGAATCAGCTGCTGAAAAGGTTCCGTTCTCAGGAGGAAGAAAATGAGTTATCCCAACGTAGACATTCTGTACCTGAACGAGCAGGATATGTTAAAAGCCGGAGTCGACGACGTGGTCGGCTGTACGAACTGTATGGAAGAGCTGCTCAAGACTCTCGATAAGGGCGACTACCGGATGGGCGGAGACAACGGCAATTCCCACGGCTGCATGATCAGCTTTCCGGATCAGACACCCTTTCCGAACATGCCGGTGAACGGTCCTGACCGTCGCTTTATGGCGATGCCTGCCTATGTGGGCGGACAGACGGATATGGCGGGCGTCAAGTGGTACGGCAGCAACGTCGACAACAGAGAAAAAGGTCTTCCTCGTTCGATTCTGATGGTTATGCTCAACGACAAGGAAACCGGCGCGCCGCTGTCCCTGATGTCCGGCAATCTCCTTAGCGCGTACCGCACAGCCGGAATACCCGGCGTCGGTGTCAAGCATCTGGCGCCGAAAAATGCGAAGGTTCTCGGAATCGTAGGCCCCGGCGTTATCAACACTATCGCGATTCAGACATTTGCAAGCCTTGTTCCGACCCTCGACACCCTTAAGATCAAAGGACGCGGCAGAGCCTCCATCGACCGCTGCGTCTCCTTTATCAGTGAAAAATGCCCGCAGTTCAGAAATATCGTCGTCTGCGACACCCTCGAAGAATGCGTTCGCGATTCTGATATCATCTCGTTTGCGACAACCATGTCGATGGGGGTGAGCATCGAAGACTACCCGAAGGTCAAAACTGAATGGATTAAAAAGGGAGCGCTGTTCTGTCTTCCGGGCTGCGCGGATTTCGAAGACGAACTGATCATCAACGACGCGAAGCTTGTCGTCGACAATATCAAGCTGTATGAAGCCTGGGCGGAAGAATACCCGTACCCGACCTTCCAGACAGTCTTTATCCTCGGAAGCAAATTTATGGATATGATCCACGACGGCAAGCTCACGAAAGACCGTATTCAGGATCTCGGCGCGATTCTCAACGGAAAGGAACCGGGGCGCGAAAGCGACGATCAGATCATCCTGTATTCCGTAGGCGGGATGCCGGTCGAAGATGTCGCCTGGGGCAAGCGGGTCTATCAGTCGGCCAGGAGAAAAGGCATCGGCACGAAGCTCAATCTCTGGGACAAGCCGGAACTGTTCTGAGACACAACGGGAAAGGAAGGCATCAAACATGCTAAGAATAACAGAGCATCCGATTCTCGGCGCGCCTGAAAAGGGGCGGCGTGTCGAATTTACATTTGACGGCAGAACGATGAGCGGCTGCGAGGGAGAACCTGTCGCGGCGGCTCTGAAGGCGGAAGGCGTGATGATTCACCGATACACGTCGAAGCGTCACGAACCGCGGGGAATCTTCTGTGCGATCGGCCGCTGCACCGACTGCGTCATGGTCGTCGACGGCGTTCCGAACATTCGGACCTGCGTGACCCCGCTGCATGAGGGAATGGACGTGCGCACTCAGTACGGCGTAACGGACCGGAAGGATTTCGGAGAGGAAGCCAGATGAAACGCTATGATCTTATCGTAATCGGAGCGGGTCCCTCCGGCCTTTCGGCAGCTGCTGAAGCCGCGTCAAAGGGACTCAGAACGGTCGTTTTTGACGAGAACGAACGGCCGGGCGGACAGCTGTTCAAGCAGATCCATAAATTTTTCGGATCGAAGGAGCATAAGGCGAAGGTCCGCGGCTACAACATCGGCAAGCAGCTTTTACAGGAAGCTGCGGACGCGGGTGTCGACGTCGTGCTCAACGCCCCGGTCGAGGGACTGTATCCGGACCATGAGGTTACGGTCCGGATCGGAGACTCGCTGAGACATTTCAAGGGAGATGCGGTGATCGCCGCGACGGGCGCCTCGGAAAATATGGCGGCCTTCAAAGGCTGGACACTTCCCGGGGTAATCGGTGCCGGCGCCGCCCAGACGATGATGAACCTTCACGGGATTAAGCCCGGGAACAAGGTGGTCATGCTCGGCAGCGGCAATGTCGGGCTGGTCGTGAGCTACCAGCTGCTTCAGGCGGGCGTCGAGGTTGCGGCTGTGGTCGACGCGCTGCCTCATGTGGGCGGCTACGGCGTTCACGCGGCAAAGCTCGCGAGAACCGGAGTGCCGTTCTATCTGTCTCATACGATCGTCGAAGCCGAAGGTGAGGATCGGGTAAAGGGCGTCACCATCGCCGAAATTGACAATAAATTTAATTTTATTCCCGGAACGGAGAAGCATTTCGATGCCGATACGATCTGTGTCGCA
Source organism: uncultured Eubacteriaceae bacterium (assembly GCA_937872065.1). Classification (GTDB taxonomy): domain Bacteria; phylum Bacillota; class Clostridia; order Eubacteriales; family Eubacteriaceae; genus UBA7485. The sequence continues at coordinate 5,363 of CALMRA010000154.1, forward strand.
GTCGGACTCTCTCCGATGTCGCAGCTGCTGAAAATGGCGGAATGCGACGTTCCCGACGATCCGTCAAAGGGCGGACAGGCTCCGAGAGTCGGAGCCTTCGGCGAAACGAGCGTCAAAGGAGTCTTCGCGGCGGGCGATGTGTCCGGCATCGAAGAAGCCAGCTCGGCGATGATCGAAGGACGTATCACCGGTCTTGCGGCGGCAGAGTCTCTGGGCTTTATTACAAAGCAGGAGCTCGAAGCAGAGACGGCGGGTCTCGAAAACCAGCTTGCGAGTCTTCGCCGCGGAATGTTCGCACCCGGAAACAAAGGCAGGAAGATCACTGAAACCGACGAAGGCATTGCCCTGTCGGAAAGCCTGCTTACGCAGGGCTATGTGGCGGACGATGAGATCGCGCGCTTCCCGGGTGTAACTAAACAGCGGGGAATCCATCCGGTCATCGAATGTACGCAGAATATTCCGTGCAATCCCTGCCAGGACGCCTGCAGGAAGGGCTGTATCCGCATCGGTAAGGACATCACATCCCTGCCGGCTGTCGATACGGACAGTCAGTGCGTCGGATGCGGGCTGTGCGTCGCGGCATGCTCCGGACAGGCGGTCTTTCTCGTCGACGAGGACTACGAAGAAGGCTATGCGTCGGTTACGCTGCCGTACGAATTCCTGCCGCTGCCCGAAACAGGCGCACGGGGAACCGCCCTTGACAGGAGCGGTGCGCCGGTATGCGAAGCGGAGGTCGTCGAAATCAGAACATCTCCCGCCTTCGATCACACGAATCTTCTGACAATGAAGGTTCCGGCGGATATGGCGATGACGGCGCGCTTTTTCAGAAATCAGAAAACAGAAAGCGAGGCGTGCTGATGATGAACGACAGAAGCAGAGATATCGGTCCCTTCGTACCGGCCCCGGATGACGATATGATCGTCTGCCGCTGCGAAGAGATCACGAAGGGCGAGATCCGGCGTGCGGTTCACGACGGCATGTATACGGTGACGGAAATCAGACGCTGGCTCAGAGCCGGCATGGGACTGTGTCAGGGTCAGACGTGCTCGAAGCTCGTCAAGGGGATCGCCGCCCGGGAGCTCGGGATTTCGCCGGCGCTTCTTGAACCCGCCTCATCACGGGCGCCGATGCGTCCGACGGAAATGAAGGTGCTCGGCAGAGAGGAAGGAGCGTGCGCATGAAGCAGAAAAGCGAAGTGCTCATTATCGGCGGCGGCATTATCGGATGCGCGACTGCCTACTATCTGACAAAAAAGGGCGTCGACGTAACTGTTCTCGAGGGCAGCGATTTTATCGGGAACGGCGGATCGTCCCGTAACGGCGGCGGCGTGCGGCAGTCGGGCCGTGATCCGAGAGAGCTTCCGATGGCGATGTGGGGAATCAGAAATCTGTGGCCCGGTCTCTCGGAGGAGCTGGGCGCGGATGTCGAATATGTCCAGGAGGGAAACCTCAGACTAGGCAAGACGGAAAAACATAAGGAGATCCTGACGGGACTGACGGATGCGGCGGTAAGCTGCGGACTCGAGGTCAAAATGATCGATGAGGATACCGTGAAGGAAATCAATCCCCATCTGTCCGACGAGGTCACGAGCGCGAGCTGGTGTCCGACGGACGGCCATGCGAATCCGATGGCGGCCACTCTTGCCTTTTACCGTAAAGCCCGGGAGCTGGGCGCTCAGTTTTATACGGGCGTGCCGGTGAGCGAGCTGCGGACGGTCAGGGGCCGCGTGCGTGAAGCCGTGACGCCGGACGGGATATTCGAGGCGGACAAGATCCTCGTCGCCGCCGGCTACGGCAGCCGCGCGATCGCAGGCACTGTCGGAATCGATGTTCCGATGACCGAACGCAAAGCGGAATGCATAGTCACAGAAGCTCAGCCCAGGATGTTCGAGCAGATGCTCGGGACGGCGGACGCCGACTTTTACGGCCATCAGACCGCCCACGGTTCCTTCGTATTCGGGGGAATGAGCGGCTTCGAGGCTTTTATGGAAAACGACGGAACGACCACATCCACGAGCTACGGCGCGTCGTGCACCTGCCGCGGAATCATGAAATACTTTCCGGAGCTGGCATCCGCGAAAATCGTCCGGACATGGGCGGGCTGGATCGATGCCTGTGCGGACGGCGTTCCTGTAATGAGCAGGGTGGAGGAGGTGCCCGGGCTGTATCTGGCCTGCGCTTTCTCGGGACACGGTTTCGGGATCGGTCCGGCTGCGGGATACAATCTCGCAGAGCTTATCGCGGACGGAGAGACGACGGTGGACCTGACGCCCTTCCGCTACGACCGGTTCAAGCCGGTAATCTGACCGCAGACCATCACACTTAATCCGCGGCAATTCGAAAATAATTAATTAACAAGAGAAAATCATGATCCGGACGGATCTGTTCAGATAAAGGAGAACTTTCATGGAACTTAGCAGAGTAGAAATCATTATGAGCGATCTGAAGCTGGAACCCCTGACAAAAGCGCTGGGAAAATTCGGGATTACAGGCATGACAGTCACCGATGTCCGTGGATGCGGCATCCAGAACGGAACGCAGGAATACGAAGCCGAGCTTCGGAAAGAACCCGTACTTCTCAATAAGGAAATGATCATGCTGGTGATGCCGGCGGAGGAAGTGGACCCGTTCCTGAAATACGTTATGGAAGAGCTGTACACCGGACATATCGGAGACGGAAAGATCTTCGTCTCCGACGTCAGCAACGCGGTCCGGGTACGTACCGGCGACGAGGGCTTCGACGCCGTTAAAAAGAGCTGAAGGAGAGGGTCATGAAAGAAAAGAAACTCGGGCTCCCGAGCGTCGTCGCAACCGGGGTCGGACTCATCGTCGCGACCAGCTGTCTGCTCTCGACAGGGCAGGGCGCTTCGGCCGTCGGCCTTCCGTTTATCATCACGATTATCATCGCCTGCGGACTTAACATGCTTCTGGCGATGTCCATATCGGAGCTTAACGCGCTGATGCCCAATCTGACCGGCGGACTGGCGCAGTATTCGCTGGCCTGCATCGGTCCGTTTCTGACGCAGATCGCGATGGTCGGCGGCTACCTCGTCTGTCTGACCATCGTATCCAGCGCCGAGTGCGCGATGTTCGGGAATACGATCGTCAGCATCTTTCCGGGACTTCCGGTATCCGGCACCGTACTGACGATCGTGCTGCTCATCGTCCTGATTCTCACAAATCTTCAGGGAATCGACATGTTCGCGAAGATTCAGGATTTCGTCGCTTATACGCTTATCGCATCTCTGATCATCATGGGAATCATAGGCGTATTCGGCTGGGGGACAGGCTCCGAAGTAAGTCAGCCGATGGTCCTGTCGACGAGCTTCAGCGATATCACGTCGCTGTGCGGGCTCGCGTTCTTCCTGTTTATCGGCGTCGAGTTTATCGTGCCTATCGCCCCTCAGGTAAAAAACGCCCGTCATAATATTCCGAAGGGAATGATTATCAGTCTGATGATTATTCTTGTGATGCAGATCCTGCTGGTCATCGGCTTCGCCCATTACGTACCGTGGGCGGAAATGGCCGAAAGCGCGACGCCTCACGTCCTGTACGGAACGCTGCTGCTGGGCCGTTTCGGTACCATCTGGATGCTCATCGTCTCGATGCTCGCGGTGATCAGCTCGGTAAACGCCGGGCTGTCGAGTCTGAGCTACATCTGCCTCGGGATGGCGAAAATAAACATGCTGCCGAAATTCTTTATGAATACGAACAAAAAGGGCTCGCCCTACTGGGGACTGATTATCCTGGGCGGCGCGATGATCCTGATCAACGCGACGGGGCTTTCGAATACGAGCCAGTTAAGCTTTCTGATCCTGACCGGCTCCGTCTTCTGGATGATCGCCTACATTTTCGCCCACATCAACGTGCTGATCCTCAGAAAGCGGCTTCCGAAGGCGCCCCGGACCTATAAGGTGCCGGGCGGTCCCCTTATCCCGATGATCGGCATCGCCGGTACGATCTGGATGATCTGGAATATTGCTTCCGATCCCGCCACCAGAATGAGTATCTATACGGTCTGCGGCATTATCGCAGTCTGTCTGGCCGTTTACGCGGCTCTTTGGACGAAGAAGGTGATGCGCGTTCCGCTGTTTAAGCCGTTTCCGCTGGAACATGTCATGGCGATGGAAAATGACGAATATATGCCGCACCATATTGATAAGGAAACCGGGAAATTCGTGATCTCAAAGGGACTGAACGAACAGAACACCTGACGTGTATACATAATACGTTCAGGATGATATAATTGAATCAGACAAAGACGCCTTCAACACGGGCGTCTTTTTTGCGTTTGAATTTTGTATCTGCTGAACAAACTACTGAAAGGAGGCGGAACAATGACGCAGGAAATCCTGATTTCCGAGCAGCCGGGTATTGCGTTTTTTTCAGATCATTACAGGGAACGCGTCTGCGGACAGAACGGAATCGCGCTGTTTTACGAATTTTCAGCCGTCCGCAGTCAGCCCGCGAAGCTTCCGATCATTACGGACGTCTGCATCGACCTGATATTTTATCGGAATGAACTGACGGGGCAGACCGGCGTCTACCTGTACGGTCCGCCGAAAAAACCGTATGAAATGACTTTTGAAGGCAGACGCAGCTATTTCGGCGTCCGCTTTATCTCAGGCTTTTCGCCTCGGCTCGGGAATTTCAGAATGCCGGAAATTATCGGCGAGGTCGTTCCGGTCTGCAGGGAGAGCGCGATGAAGGAGCTTGTTCTTGCCGTCTCGAAGGACTGGAGCTTCGATGCGCAGATCCGTAATTTTCTGAACAGTTACAAAATGCTCTCCTGCGATCTGCAGCGGACATGTCCCCAGGAGCTGTGCGCCGCCGTGATCCGTTATGCGCTGGAAAGTCCGGCTACGCTCACTCTTGAAAAGCTTGAACGGATAACAGGCTACAGCCGTCAGTATCTGAACCGGGTATTTAACGCGAATGTCGGCTACTCCGTCATGAATTTCGTAAAGATACTCAGAGTTCAGAATGCGGTAACACTGTGGCTTTCCGGTCAGGACGATATTGTCTCGATTGCCGCCGACACGGGCTACTGCGATCAGAGTCATCTGATCCGGGAATTTAAAAAATATGTCGGGCAGACGCCCGGAAAATATCGCAGACTTCTTAACCTGCGAGAGGGAAGCAGGTTAAGATAAATCGTATCGACGGCCATAAACGATAATCTGTTTTCCTCCGGCAGCAGAAAAGGACGGGCATTTCAAATTAGAAATGCCCGTCCTTTTTATACACGTTATTACAGTTACCTGAGCTTTTTCGACGGAAGACGAATGCCGTTTTTGAAAAAGTCGTCGAGTACATCGATCAGGCTGTCGATATCGTGGCCTGAGAAGCTCAGAGGCGGCGCTAGGATCAGACACTCCTTCGAGTACTTGTCCGGCAGCACCAGTACCTTTTCATCATACAGATATTCGTAGGTCCGTTTCGCGAGGATGCGCTGCTTCATATTCAGATAGCACAGCGAGCCCAGGGTGCGGTAATCGAAGTGTCCGCCTGAATTGGCTTCCAGCGCCCGCAGCTTGCGTGACAGCCGGTGATTGAGTTCGATAAGCTTCATCGGAAGCTCCATCGTATCGAGCTGATCGATTATGGCCAGAAACATCAGGCAGTTCGCCAGCGTTCCCGCTTCAGGCGTTCCGGCCATCGGAGCGAGCGACTTTTTCATGATTTTACGACCGGCTGCAGCGAAATACAGCTGCCTGTTTCCGTACAGTCGTCCGCCCCCGACAATAATATCCGGTTCGAGAGCGAACTGGGTGAAGGCGTAAAACGTTCCGGTCCGATACGGACAGGTCATCTGCTCGTCGACGATAAACGGAATACGCGCGCGTTTCGTCAGCTTCTGGATCATCAGCGCGCTTTCGCCGGCAATAAAGTTGGAGGCCGCCGGCTGGATGATTGTCAGAATCACCCCGGCAAGCCTTCCCTTATAGCGTTTGAGAATTTTCTGAAAAACCTTCTGCGAGAGAACCGCCGAGTACTGCTCCGCCGGATCTTCCTTCGCTGCGGCGCTTCGATAGTCGATAAAACGGGATTCGTACCCTTCAGGCTGATTCTGATCATGAGGGCCGATGACGAGAAACAGCTTTTTCTCGCCTTTTTCAAGCAGGGGAGCCAGCTCTCCGTAGATATACCGGTCCGTAAAGACACAGTCCTTCAGACCGCTCGTGTGAGAAAGCAGATGCTTTTTAAGCCGGTCGGCTATCTCTTCGGGCTTCAGGGTTCCCGCGGCTGCTTCCGAGGTCATTCTGTTCAGGCGTTCGTTGAGCTCAGGACTGTTGTAGCCGCAGAGCCATCTCAGGCTGCCGGTATAGAAGCTCAGGTACTCGGAGCCGTCCGCAGAGGTCAGTACCGTTCCCGAACCTTCGGTTATGTGAAGCCCGGGAAACAGGTCTTCGATGTGTACATCCAGGCTGTTAGTTGTCTGATTCATGATTACCGTTATAAAAAAAGAAAAGACAGCATTCAGAGTCTGAATCCTGTCTGAGGCTGCAATTTATTCTTTGTCTGCTTCTACGGCTTCAATCGCGTCGTTAATCGACTTGACCAGCATGTCAGGGTCGATACCGTGCGCGAGACAGCCCTGTTCGATATTTTCAAACTGGGCGGCCATGCAGCCGAGGCAGTGCATTCCGTAGGCCTGGAATACCGGAATCGATACCGGATAACCCTGGGCCACGTCCATGATGGACATAGTCTTTGCTACTCTGGGTTCTGCCATCTTACTCCTCCGTTCCTTTAACTCAGTATCTTTTTCAGATACTTTCTGTTACCATTATAGCGATAAAGCAGTCTTTTTCAAAGGGTATACCGAAAACAGTGTACCGGTGGCCGCTTGCAAGCATTATGAAATCGTTATATAATTTAACAAAGCAGAAGATATTAAGGAGGTTTGTGTTGATCACGAAAGAGATTACACTAAATAACCGTTCGGGACTCCATGCAAAACCGGCATCAACCTTTGTTAGAGCAGCAAATAAATTTCATTCAGAAATTTTCATTTCCAAAGATTCGGTTAAAGCGAATGCGAAAAGCATTATGGGCGTAATCATTCTGGCGGTGCAGCAGGGCGATACAATCGTTCTCGAGGCAGAAGGCGACGACGAACAGGAAGCGATCGAATCTCTGACAGAGCTTATCGACAGCAAATTCGGAATCGAGGCAGAGGCTTAAGAAGGCTCAAATAAAAAGTATGATCGTACGATTATACTTTTTTTTTCGCTTTAATATACAAGCCGCGATGATAAATGAGAGAGTTTCTGATCGCATTATCTTTTTTTACACGAATTCCCGTTAAGCTTGACAACGTATCAGAAGATGAGTTTTTTGACTCGATGAATCTGATGCCGCTGGTCGGCATTCTGATCGGACTGCTGCTGTGGCTGGCCGGATGGCTGGTCTGGTTTATCGGCTATCCGGCAGGCGGAGCAGTCCTGATGATCCTGCTGTACCTGTGGTTTACCGGAGGGCTTCATCTCGACGGCGTCGCGGATACGGGAGACGCCGTTTTTTCAGCCAGGGACAGAGACAGGATGTTCGAGATCATGAAGGACAGCCGGCTCGGCTCCTACGGAGCGGTCTCGCTGATCATGCTGCTTCTGACTCAGTTCGTCTGCTTCCAGTGGATGATCTCGAGCTATACCGCCGCGCTGGTTCTTGTTCCGGTTATCGGAAGAACCGCGGCTGTCCAGCTCGTCTCCTGGTCAGAACCCGCTCAGCAGGGCGGGGGCCTGGGAAAGGGTTTCTGCGCCGTAACGAAGCCGTGGCTTCCGGTACTGTACGGGATCCTGCTCTTCGCCGCATGCTGGGCGTTTTACGACGTGACCGTAACGATGGCGGCAGTGTTTACGCTGTTCGGAGCAATGCTGTTCATACCGTATTTTAAAAAGACCTTCGGCGGAATAACCGGCGATCATATCGGACTGAGCATCGAACTGAGCCAGGTTCTGTTCATGCTTCTGATTATCATGATCAGCGGAATACGCGCTTACTTATAAGGGGCGTCTGCTGTAATAAATTGATATTATATTGTCATACAGCTTTTACTACAAATAAAGACAGGCAGTCACAATAAATGAAGACAGATACTGAAATTCAGGGAAAAATAGAAAAACCGGCCTCCGGCGAGAAGGATCCGAGGCTGAGCGAGTCCATCGAGGATTACATCGAGCGCATCTATCTTGACTACACCCAGGACGGGCGCGGCGTTCGTATCACGGACCTTGCAGCCGCGATGAACGTTAGCAAAGCCAGCGCCAACGACGCGGTGAAAAAGCTCAAGTCGATGGGCTACGTCGAACACGAACGGTACGGTCAGATTTATCTGACCGAAGCGGGAATCGGCGCCGGATCGGCAGTTTATGAAAAGCACATCACGCTGACGCGCTTTCTCAAGGAAGTGCTGGGTGTCAGCGCCGAAACGGCGGAAAAAGACGCCTGCATGATCGAACACATCATCAGCGATGAAACGTTCGCGAGGATAAAGGAATCGTTAAATAATAAATTATTATTAGATCTGCGAAAATAATTGCAACATAGTCTGCCCTCTGGTATTCTGAAATAGTATTCACGACAGGAAAACACATGAAGTTATCTCAAGTTCAACAGCTGCTCGATGCGAAGATTTTAACCGGCCAGGAATACATCGATGAAAGCGTTGATGAAGCCTGCGGCTGCGACCTGATGAGCGACGTTCTCAGGTACGCGAAGGAAAACGGCGTTCTGCTAACGGGACTGGTCAACATTCAGGTGCTGAATACGGCGGATATGGCGAATATGCACAGTATCGTGTTCGTCAGGAACAAGCAGCCGACAAGTCAGATTCTCGACATGGCGGACGATATCGGAATGCTGGTCATGCAGACCTCGCTTCCGATGTTTCAGGCCTGCGGGATTCTGTATCAGAACGGTCTGCGCGGGGCGAAACCGAAAGAAGATCCGAATGGGCTATAATATGACGTTTGATGTCGAGAGCGGCGATTTTGCGACCGCAGGACAGGCATCCAGGAAAATTAAAAAGAAGCTCCAGGATCTCGGAATCAGCAGCAAAATAATCCGGCGGATCGCGATTGCAGGCTACGAGGGTGAAATGAATCTGGCAATCCATTCCGACGGCGGACAGATCCTGCTGGATGCGGAACCCGGAGTTATTACCCTCAGGCTCGAGGATACCGGACCGGGGATCGGCAATGTCGATCTTGCGATGACCGAGGGATGGTCCACTGCCAGCGACAGCGTGCGCGAGATGGGTTTCGGAGCCGGAATGGGACTGCCGAACATGCGCAACAACGCCGACGGCTTCGAAATAACATCCAGGCCCGGGGTCGGCACGAAAATTAAAATGACCTTCGATTTATAACTATGGATAAACTATTTCATTCTGTGTATCTGGACCGGTCGAAATGCAAGGGATGTACGACGTGTCTGAGAAACTGTCCGACCGGAGCGATCCGGGTCCGGGGCGGCAAGGCGCGCATCATCGAAAACAAATGCATCGACTGCGGAGAATGCATCAGGATCTGTCCTCATCATGCGAAGCTCGCGCGGACCGATCCCCTCAAGTCCATCGAATCCTTCAAGTACAAGGTTGCGATTCCGGCGCCGACACTTCTGGGACAGTTCAAACAGCGGTACAGCGCCGACAGGATCCTGACCGCCCTTAAGAGCATAGGCTTCGACGAGGTTCTTGAAGTCGCGAAGGGCGCGGAAACAGTAGGCCGTTCCCTTGAATTCGAACTCGAAGGCGGCAGAGACGATCTGCCGATGATTTCATCGGCCTGTCCGGCCGTTTCGAATCTGATACAGGTCCGCTTTCCGGAACTGGTCGGAAATATCACGACACTTAAATCACCGATGACCCTGACGGCCAGGATGGCGCGGGAACAGCTTCTTGCTAATTCCGAACATAACGGCCTGAAGGACGAAGACATCGGCATTTTTTTTATCACACCGTGTGCGGCCAAGGCAACAGAAGTGACGAAGTCTTTGTCGGCCGGTGATCCGATGGACCGTATTGACGGTGCGATAAGCATCAAAGATCTGTTTCGTCCGCTAAGTGCGGCGCTCGGAAAGGGAAAATGCGAGGCCGGACTTCACACTGCCTCTTCCGAAGGCTTCAGCTGGGCGGTAAGCGGCGGCGAGAGCAGCTATCTCGGTAAACGAAGACATTCGCTCCACGTCGACGGGATCTCAAATGTGATAAGCGTTCTGGATGAAATCGAATGCGGCCGTCTGTCGAATATCGATTTTTTCGAGGGCCTGGCCTGCACCGGCGGGTGTGTCGGAGGATGTCTGACAGTCGAAAACAACTTTGTCGCGAAAATGCGCATCGAAATGCGGGCGGAAAACGAACGGGGAAACGTCGTGCCGGCTCTGTCGGAGGACGATCTCAGAACGTTTTACGCTTCCGGCGATATGCACCGGGAACAGCCCCTTGAGCCGAGGATTTTCCAGCCTCTTGACGAGGATTTCGACAAGGCGATCGAAAAGATGAACGAGATCGAACGGATCGAGGCGAGCCTTCCGGGAATCGACTGCGGTTCCTGCGGAGCGCCGGGATGCCGGGCTCATGCGGAAGATATCGTGAAGGGCTTCGCGAGGAAGATCGACTGTATTTTCGTCTTAAGAGACAGGCTTGAGACACTGGCGCGCCTGACGAACGAAATGCTGCAGATGGGTCAGCCGATGAGCGAACAGGAGGAGACTGAAGATGAAAGTAAATGAACTGACGCAATATCCTGAATTTACCTGCGTGAACGAATCGGCTCTGTCCGATAAAGAAATCGAGTGCGGCTATGTGGGCGACCTGCTCAGCTGGGTTATGGGAAACGCCGATGCAGGCTGCGCCTGGGTTACGATCCAGACACACGTCAACATCGTGGCGGTCGCGGTGCTCGTCGAAATGAGCTGTATCATCATACCCGAACTGGCGGAGCTCGAAGAAGAGACCGTTGTCAAGGCGACGGAAGAGGGGATTCCGATTTTCCAGACTCCGAAAAACGCCTTTGAAATCTGCGCATGGCTCGGAGCCCAGGGAATAAAATGATCGCCAGCGCGGCGGATCTGCACATTCACAGCTGTCTGTCACCCTGCGGAGACGCGGACATGACGCCGAACAATATCGTCAATATGGCGCTGCTCAACGAGCTGGACTGGATTGCCGTAACCGATCATAACGCGGCGGCCAGTCTGCCTGCGGTATTCAGCGCAGCCGAAGGAACGGGTCTTAACGTCCTGCCCGGCATCGAAGTCAACACGAAGGAAGAAATGCATATTCTGTGCTACTTCCGCGATCTCGATTCTGTTATGGAGATGGACCGGATCCTTTACGATGCGCTGCCGGATATTCCGAACCGGCCTGATTATTTCGGGGAACAGCTTATTCTCGACGGGGAGGACGAGGTGATCGGAAAGCGGGACAAGCTTTTGATCTCGTCCGTCAGCTTCGGCATCGAAAAGCTTGTCGAGATTGTGAGCGGACTTCACGGCGTCGTCGTGCCTGCCCATATTGACAGGCCCAACTACAGCATTATGGTTTCCCTCGGATTTATTCCGCCGGATCTTCCGATCACGACCGCGGAGGTTTCCGGGAACGGAAGTATCGACGATGTGAAAAGGCGTTTCCGTTTTTTTAAACCGCTGAAATTTATTCAGAGCTCGGATGCGCATTACCTTGAGGATATCGCGGTACGCGAAGATATGCCTCCGGAACGTCTGCTTCAGCTCGAGGATTTAAGGCGCGATACGCTTCTTCATTACCTCGGGGAAAAGATGTTTCCGTAAAAGTACAAACTCATAAATGTAGACTTGTCTATCATTGTATAGATATAATTGCGAGAAACCTTAGAAAATATCCTTCAATCTGAAATGTTAGCATTCCGGCTGAGAAATCTTAATTTAGGAGAATATTTGATAATGATTTCCCGATGAATGAACTTGAAAACGATTGAAAACACAGCAGACTAAAGTGTTTGATATATGTTTAACAGGTTTTATCGTAAAATTGATGCATCGGCCCCGGAGCAGGCTTTCGGGTGGCGAATGCACAATTGAATGATAAATATAGTTTCTGGTAATATGGAAACAGTGAATCACCGGTTCTGCAAGTCAAGAAATCAGTGCGGTATCCGCCGCTCGGACGGACATCGTGCGAAACACCAGAAGAAAAAAGGAGAGAAGTTTTGGCAGCGAGAAGAATTACAGATTTTACGGCGGTCAAGGAAATCGTTGCGAAGCATCGCGACACACCCGGCTGCCTCATGCCGATTCTGCAGGAAACACAGGGAGCGTACGGTTACCTTCCGCTCGAGCTGCAGGAAGTCATCGCGGATGAGCTGGATATACCGCTGACGGAAGTTTACGGCGTTGCGACATTCTATTCGCAGTTCACACTTAAGCCGAAGGGAGCCAATCAGGTCCATGTCTGTCTCGGAACAGCCTGCTACGTCAGAGGCTCGAAGAAGATTCTTGACAAAGTTATCGATGTTCTCGGTACCGATGTCGGAGAAACGTCTGAAGACGGCCGCTTTTCAGTCGATGCGACGCGCTGTGTCGGCGCATGCGGCCTTGCTCCGGTTATGATGGTAAACGATACAGTTTACGGCCGTCTGACACCGGATCAGGTTCCGAAGATCCTGAAACAGTATATCGAAAAAAAGGAAGAAACCGCCTGAATGACGCGGACCGGAGCGATATAGGATGAAAGAGCTTGCTCTGCATATTCTTGATATCAGCCAGAATTCGATCACGGCCGGCGCGGACCGCGTCGACGTGACGATACGGGAAGACAGTAAACAGGACCGGATGTCCATAGAGATCCGGGACAACGGCAGCGGAATTCCGGCGGAAATGCTGGAGAACATCACCGATCCGTTCGTAACGACCAGGACGACCCGCAAGGTGGGACTCGGACTGAATCTTTTCCAGGCCGGCGCGCTGGCCTGCGACGGAAGCTTCGATGTCCATTCGAAGCCCGGCGAGGGAACGGATGTGAAGGCAGTGTACCGGAGAAGCCATATCGACCGGGCGCCTCTGGGCAACATGCCGGATACCATCGTGACGATGCTCATGTCCTTCGGTCATGCGAGACTCGTTTATACCCATGAACTCGACGGACGAAGATTTGTTTTTGATTCGCAGGAGATTACGGACACCTTTGATGATCCGGACGCTCTGACGGATCCGGAAGTCCTCGAATGGGTCAGGGAATTTGTTGCGGAAGGTCTCGACGAGATCAGCCGGCCGGACAGCGGCGAAGATATTATTGAAGGGGTAAAGGATGAAAAAATCACTGGAAGAGCTTAAAGCGATCAGAGATAAGAAAAAAGCGGAGCTGGGACTCCGTAAGGGAAAGAACGGCTACAAAGTGGTTGTCGGGATGGCGACGTGCGGAATCGCCGCCGGCGCAAGACCGGTCATGGTCCGTCTGATGGAAGAAGTCAATAAGCGCGGACTGACCGACGTGACAGTCGCGCAGACCGGCTGCATCGGCTTATGTCGTCTCGAACCGCTCGTGGATGTAATCGATCCGGACGGCGGAAAAGTGACTTACGTCCACATGACGCCGGATAAAATGAGCCGCGTCATCGAAGAACACGTAATTGGCGGAACACCTGTCCGCGACTACACGATGAACATACTCGACGGTCAGATTATCGATCCCGTCGTCAGAGAAGACTAGGAGGAAGTATGGCTTACACAAGATCACAGGTTCTGCTCTGCGGGGGGACCGGCTGTACAAGTTCCGGATCGCGCGTGCTCGAAAAGGAATTTATCAAGGAAATCAAAAACAGCGGACTTCAGGACGAAGTCGAAGTAGCGGTAACCGGCTGCTTCGGACTGTGCTCACTGGGCCCGGTCGTCATCATCTATCCGGAAGGCACCTTCTACTCGATGGTCAAGCCGGAAGACGTTGCGGAAATCGTCCATGAACATCTCGTCAAGGGTCGTCCTTTAGCGCGCCTTGAATATAAGGAAACGAAGGGTGACAAGGTCACCGAATCCCTGAAGGAACTGGACTTCTATAATAAGCAGACGCGTGTCGCGCTTAAAAACTGCGGGATCATCAACCCTGAAGACATCGAAGACTATATCGGATCGGACGGCTATACGGCGCTCGAAAAGGTTCTTCTGTCGATGCAGCCTCAGGACGTCATCAATGAAATCAAGGCTTCCGGTCTTCGCGGACGCGGCGGCGGAGGATTCCCGACAGGGATGAAGTGGCAGTTTGCTGCCAACGCGTCTACGCCGGACGGCGTCAAGTACGTCTGCTGCAACGCCGACGAAGGCGACCCGGGCGCATTCATGGACCGTTCCGTTCTCGAAGGCGATCCCCACTCCGTCATCGAAGCGATGATCATCGCAGGCTACGCGATTGGCGCAAGCCAGGGCTACGTTTATGTCAGAGCCGAATACCCGATCGCCGTCAAGAGACTGCAGATCGCCATCGACCAGGCCCGCGACTACGGTCTGCTCGGTGAAGATATTCTCGGTTCAGGCTTTAATTTCGACCTCGATATCCGTCTCGGCGCAGGCGCGTTCGTCTGCGGCGAAGAAACCGCGCTGATGAATTCCATCGAAGGCAAGCGAGGCGAACCGCGTCCCCGTCCGCCGTTCCCGGCGAACAAGGGTCTGTTCGAACGCCCGACAATCCTGAACAACGTTGAAACCTACGCGAACATCACGTCAATCATCAACCGCGGCTCGGACTGGTTCTCAAGCATGGGAACCGAAAAGTCGAAGGGCACGAAGGTATTCGCGCTGGGCGGCAAGATCAACAACACCGGACTTCTCGAAATCCCGATGGGCACGACGCTCAGAGAAATCGTCTTTGAAATCGGCGGCGGCATCCCGAACGGCAAGCGTTTCAAGGCTGCCCAGACCGGCGGACCTTCCGGCGGATGTATTCCGGCTGAAAAGCTCGACGTTCCGATCGACTACGACAACCTGATCGCCATCGGTTCGATGATGGGCTCCGGCGGACTCATCGTCATGGACGAAGACAACTGTATGGTGGACGTCGCCCGTTTCTTCCTCGAATTCACACAGGATGAATCCTGCGGAAAATGCCCGCCGTGCCGTATCGGTACGAAGAGAATGCTCGAGATCCTGAACAGGATCTGCGACGGCAAGGGCGAAGAAGGCGACATCGAACGTCTCGAACAGCTGGCGCTGGGAATCAAATCCGCCGCGCTGTGCGGTCTCGGCCAGACGGCTCCGAATCCGGTCCTGTCTACGATCCGCTACTTCAGAGACGAATACGAAGCCCATATCAAACAGAAGAAATGTCCGGCCGGCGTCTGCAAGAACCTGCTCGACTATTACATCGACGATGACATGTGCAGAGGCTGCGGAATCTGCGCGAAGAAGTGTCCGGTCGGATGCATCAGCGGCGAACGCAAACAGCCCCACGTCATCAACCCGATCCCGTGCATCAAATGCGGCACCTGCCTGGATTCCTGCCCGTTCGGCGCAGTCAAGGTCGCCCGATAGGAGATACTGAATGAGCAATGTTAACATTAAGATAAACGGTATGGACCTTTCGGTCCCGGATGATATCACGGTACTCGAAGCCGCGAAGATGAACGATATCGATATCCCGACACTGTGCTACCTGCGCGGGATCAACCAGATCGGCGCCTGCCGCATGTGTCTGGTGGAACAGAAGGGCGCGAGAGCTCTTCAGGCTTCCTGCGTTCTGCCTGTCAGCGAAGGTCTCGAAGTCTGGACCAATACGAAGAAAGTCAGGGATGCCCGCAGAGTCAATCTCGAGCTGATCCTGTCCAATCATAACCGCGAATGCACGATCTGTACCCGCAACGAACGCTGCGAGCTGCAGAAGCTGTGTCAGGATCTGGGGATCCGGGATATTCCGTATGAAGGGGAAATCTCGGGTCATAAGATCGACGACGCGTCGATCTCCGTCGTCCGCGACGAAACGAAATGTATCCTGTGCAAGCGCTGCGTCAACGTATGCCGCAACGTACAGGGAGTCGGCGTCCTCGGTCCGGTGGGCCGCGGCTTCACATCCCGCGTCGAACCTGTCTTCGATCTCTCTCTGAACGATGTCGGCTGCATCAACTGCGGACAGTGCATCATTCACTGTCCTGTCGGAGCGCTCAAGGAACGTGACGACGTCGACAAGGTCTGGGAAGCTCTCGACGATCCGAAAAAATACGTCGTCGTCCAGTCTGCGCCTGCAGTCCGCGCCGCTCTCGGAGAAATGTTCGGTTTCCCGATCGGCACGAACGTGACCGGCAAACTTGCTGCGTCGCTGCGCAGAATCGGCTTCGACAAGGTGTTCGACACCGACTTCGGCGCCGACGTCACGATCATGGAAGAAGGAACCGAGCTGATCGACAGAATTCAGAACAACGGCGTTTTCCCGATGATCACGTCCTGTTCGCCAGGCTGGATCAAGCTGATGGAAACCTACTATCCGGATCTGCTGCCGCATCTGTCCAGCTGCAAATCGCCTCAGGCGATGGAAGGCGCGCTGATCAAGTCGCATTTTGCGGAAATGAATCATATCAATCCGGAAGATATCGTCGTCGTATCGGTTATGCCCTGCGTCGCGAAGAAATTCGAAGTCAAGCGAAGCGAGCTGTCTGAAGGCGGACTCCCGGACGTCGACATCGCGATCACGACGAGAGAACTCGCGCGGATGATCAAGGAAGCGCGTATCGACTTCGAAAACGTCAGAGACGAAGACTTCGATCCGTATTTCGGCGATTACACCGGCGCGGCCGTCATCTTCGGCGCGACCGGCGGGGTTATGGAAGCCGCGCTGCGTACAGTAGCGGACGTTCTGAACGATGCCGATCTCGAAGCGGTGGATTATGAAATGGTCCGCGGCGTCGACGGAATCAAGACGGCGGAAATCGCCGTTACACCCGATCTGACAGTCAAGGTTGCGGCCGCTTCCGGCGGAGCGAATCTGCGCAAGATCATGGATTCGATTCGTGAAGGCGGTGAATTTGCGGATTACGACTTTATCGAAATGATGGCCTGCCCGGGCGGCTGTGTCAACGGCGGCGGACAGCCTCATGTCAGAGCGAAGGATAAACTCGAAAAGGATATCCCGGCAGAACGTGCGAAAGCTCTGTATGACGAAGATAAGGCGCACAAGATCCGTAAATCTCATCAGAATCCGTCCATTACCCGTATCTATGACGAATATCTCGGAAAACCGGGTGGACACAAGTCTCACGAACTGCTTCATACGACGTATCACGCGAGACCGAAGATAAAAGAATCCTGATCCGCTGTCAACACAGTCTCAGGAAATCAATAAGCAGTAAAACAGACAGGATCCTTCGGGATCCTGTTTTTCTGTAAATTTACAAGTTCGGATGTAAGTGAAACTGCAAAGCGAAAGCGTAAAAGATATACTATAATATAAATAGATTATAACTAATACACTTTGGAGGCTGACCTATGAACAGAATCGGCGTCGATATCGGCGGGACCTCTTTGAGAGCGGCTGTCGTAGATGAAAACGGGAAGATTACGGACAGAACGGAAACTGTCAACAGAAAAGATCTCACCCCGACAGAAAATCTGAAACCCCTCGCGGACTTCATCAACGCGCATAAGGAAAACGCGGCGGGTATCGGAATCGGCTGCCCGGGACCGCTGGATCCCTTCGACGGCAGGATTCTGAACGCGCCTAATCTGCCTGGCTGGGAAAACTTCAAGGTCACCGACTATTTTGAAGATCAGACAGGTCTTCATACGGAGCTGACAAACGATGCCAATGCCGCAGGTCTTGCGGAAGCGCTGGCCGGAGCGGGCAAAGGTCAGGATTCCGTCTATTTTCTGACGGTATCGACCGGAGTAGGCGGCGCGTTCGTCTATAAAGGAGAAATCGTCAACGGTGCCAACGGGCTGGCAGCCGAGGTTCATAATATGTTCGTCAATGAAGATACGTATACTCATCGCGGCATGAATCCGGGCGGACTGGAGCTTCAGTCCAGCGGAACGGCCATCGGACGGATCGCGACGGAGGATTACGGACGTCCGGTCGATGCAAGAGAAGTTTTCGATCTGTACAGAGAAGGCGACGAGACGGCTGTAAGGATCGTCAACGACGCCGCGAGAAATCTTGCCAGGGGCATCGAAAACATCGTATGCGTCGTCGATCCGGCCATGTTCATTATCGGCGGCTCCGTTGCGCTGAAGAATCCCGAATTTCTCGACCTCGTCAGAGAATATGCGAAGCAGTATGTCTTTTTCCCGGACAGACTTGATATCGAAACTGCACGCTTCGGCGGAGATGCCGGACTGACCGGCGCCGCAATGCTTATTAATCCGGATGTAAAAGCCTGAAATCCAGACTTTTCATTATAAATGCTCCTCTTTTTTTCTCATTTCCTTATCGAACGGCCTTCGGGCCGTTTTTTTTGTGCACAGAGGATGCGCAGTGATTTGGTCTGCGTCGTTCTTGAATGAAGATGACGAATTTACGATAATGAATACAGAGGAAAGAAACAGGGGGATAACATGAGTACGGCGTATATGAACGCACGATGCCGCAAGATTCTGGACCTGCTGCTCAGAAACGACGATTATATGCCGCTTCAGCAGCTGGCCGCGGAGACCGGCGTTTCAAAACGAAGCATCTATTATGATATCTGCAAAATAAACGAATGGCTTGTTGAGACAGGCATTCCGGAAATCGAAGCCGTCAGGGGAAAAGGGGTTCTGCTTGACGACGAAACTAAGCGGCGTATCGAAGCGGCGGTAGAGAACGAAGATAACGAAGAAGGCTACATTTTCTCTCCGACAGAACGGGTACGCATCATAATCTGCTATATTGTCCATCAGGGAGAACCGGTTTATATCGAACAGCTTACCGATTACTGTCAGGTAAGCCGGAATACGATCTTCAGCGACCTGAAGGCCGTGACGACCCAGCTGACAGAGTATGGTCTCACGCTGGATTACAGTCCCCGGACCGGTTACCGGATCACCGGGGATCTGATCAGAATTCGCGCGCTGTTCTTCATGTATTTCAGCTCGCTGCTGCAGCTCTTTCACAGCGGTGTTCTCACGTTTATCAATCGGGAACAGATCGAAGGCTATCTCGATACGCTTGCGAAGCTTCAGAGCGAGCTTAATGTCAAGTATGTGGACGGGATCCTGCTCTCGCTGGCGGCGCTGCTTCCGCTGATGTACCAGGACGGAGAAAAGCCGGTTTTCCCGGATCTCCGCGAAGAAGAGATTGTCAGAACGAAGGAATTCTCGCTGATCCGCAAATATTTTCCGGATCTCGACAGACAGGAGCAGCTGTATCTGTGCCTGCATCTGCTGGGATCACGTGTCGCGACACAGACGGAAGAGATGTTTGACAAGGGATCGGACAGAACGGCGTATGAGATCACCAAATCGCTGATCGCCGAATTCGAAAAGGTTGCCTGCGTGATTTTCGACCGCCGGGACGAGCTGGAACGGGCGCTGTTCCTGCACATCAAGACATCGCTGTACCGGTATCAGTACGGGATCCAGATCGGCAATCCCATCAGCGAGGATGTGATCCGTGAATATCCGAATCTGTTCGAAATCACGAAGCTTGCGTCACGCTATCTCGAACAGGTGGTGGGACTTCCGATTCCGGACAGCGAGGTGGCGTATCTCGCGCTTCATTTCGGCGCTTTTCTGAAGGGTGAAAAATCTCAGGACGAAAAGCTGCGGATCCTGATTGTCTGTGTTAACGGGATTTCCACCGGCAATATGCTGCGGCGCGAGATTACGAGACTGCTGCCTGATTCGAAGATTACGGGCGTCGTCGCGCTGCCGGATGTCGTGAACATGCAGGATCAGTGCGATCTGGTGATCTCGACCGTCAAGCTGAACAGTCTCGTCCCGTCAGTCGTCGTACATCCCGTACTGACCGACTATGACCGCCGTCTCATTCTCAATCACCGGCTTATCCGGGGACGACAGAATACCTCCGATGAGGAAGGGATTATGGAAGCGCTGCGTCCGTACATCAGTGAAAAGGATATGGACGGCGCAAGACGCAGTCTCGAGCGCTATCTCGAAGGAAAGAAGCCGGAGGACGAGCTTCCTGCGAACAGAGAATCCCTGGGACTCATCGATTTTCTTGAAAAGGGACGGGTAAACGTAACATCGGAGAATTACAAATGGCAGGATGCGGTACGTTTCGCAGCCCGGAAGCTGCTTGACGAGGGGAGTATCGAGCAGCGTTATGTGGATACGATCATATCCGAGGTCCGTTATTACGGTCCGTTCATGTTTGTCATGCAGGGCCTTGTGCTTGCCCACGCAAAGCCGGAGGACGGAGTAAACGGCCTGGACGTTTCTCTTACCGTGTTCAAGGAGCCTGTCCGCTTTTCGGAATTTTACGAGGCGAAGGTGATTATCACCCTTGCGACGGTGGACCAGGAACGCCATCTGAAGATACTCAGCGATATCATGGACGCCTTCGCGATCGAATCGAGGGTCGACGAGCTGGCCGCCCTGAACTCGCCTGAAGAGATTCTCGAAGCCGTCAGCGAATATTTAGAATAAAATTGTCAGTACGATCCGCCGCAGAGCGGATTTTTTCTGCTCTGAATCCGGCAGACCTGCAGTCGTTCCGGTCCTTGTCGTAAACTGCGGTCCCGGCTGCAGGGATACCGGGTACGTTCGTTTTCACAAAGAATGTGAAAGCGGCTGAAGCCTCGTGCACATTCGGATGCACAGTTTAAACACAATAGCTGGACTTCTGTTTTGCACGCCGCGCCCGTATACTTGAATCAAGGACAGCGAGTTAAACGCTGAACATATCGATCGATACAGCAGCCGGCGGGCTGCAGTCATACTTCAATAAAGATTACAGATTATGATCTGGAAACAGAACGAGCGAACAGGAGAACAGGATGAGCAAGATTACCGATACGACTAAAGAAGGCTGGATCATGAGCACGTTTCCCGAATGGGGAACCTGGCTTAACGAAGAAATCGAAAACGAAGTCGTTCCCGAAGGAAATGTCGCGATGTGGTGGCTCGGATGTACCGGCCTCTGGCTCAAGACACCGGGCGACACCAACATTTCGGTGGACCTCTGGACGGGCAACGGCAAGAGAACACACGGCGACGGCAAAATGAAGCCGGGACATCAGATGGCGAACATGTGCGGAGCACGAAACATGCAGCCTAATCTGAGAGCGATCCCCTTTGTCTTCGATCCCTTCGGATTTAAGAAGGTCGACGCGGTTCTCGCGACACATTATCATCAGGATCATATGAGTCCGGAATTCGCGGCTCATGTGATTCAGAGCGGAATGACCACAGTAGATGAAAACGGAAAGGAAATCCCGGTTCCGTTTATCGGTCCTCAGCGTTCGGTAGAGCTCTGGAAGAGCTGGGGCGTTCCGGAAGACCGCTGCATCGTCGTTAAGCCCGGTGATACAGTCCGCGTCTGCGATCTCGAAATCGACGTTCTCGATTCCTTTGACAGAACCTGCCTCGTGACGACAGATTCGACAGGAACGGACAGAGAAGAGCTCACCGGTGTCTGCCCGAACGATATGGACGAAAAAGCCGTCAATTATCTGATCAAGACGGAAGGCGGAAACATCTACCACAGCGGCGATTCACACTACTCGATCTATTATGCGAAACACGGCAAGGACAACGATATCGATGTCGCCTTCGGTTCCTACGGTGAAAATCCGGTGGGCATGGCCGACAAGATGACGTCAGTCGATATTCTCAGAATGGCTGAAGCGCTTCGCTGCAAGGTCGTGATCCCGATTCACTACGATGTCTGGACTAACTTCAAGGCAGATACGAACGAAATCGACGTGCTGTATGAAATGAAGAAAGACCGCTTAGGCTATGAATTTCATCCGTTTATCTGGGATGTCGGCGGAAAATACGTCTATCCGCAGGATCAGGACAAGCGTGCTTATCACTACCGCAGAGGATTCGAAGACTGCTTCGAAGCGCCGCAGAATATCCCGTTCCGTTCACTGCTTTAATAAAAAGGCAGCCAAAACAAAAGACAGCAAAAAGAGAAGAGAAAATATGCTAAAAGAATTTGTCACGACAGGACATTATAAATTTGCGGATCACGCTTCCGACTGGAAGGAAGCGATCCGGATGAGCTGCGAATCACTCGAAGCCGACGGAACGGTCGATCCGAACTATAAAGAAGAAATCGTCAGCTGTGTCGAAAAATACGGCCCGTACATCATTATCGCCCCGAATATCGCCCTTCCTCATTCGCAGGAAGGGGCGACAGGCGTAAACAAAACGGCTATCGGCTTTATGAAGCTAGAACAGCCGGTAAGCTTTGACCCTGAGGATCCGGAAAAGGACGCCCAGCTGTTCTTCACGCTGGCCTCCTGCGATCACAATCAGCATCTGGAAAACATGATGCGTCTGTCCGAAATGCTGATGAACGAAGATCTCGTCAAGGGACTCGAAAACGCGAAATCGCCTGAAGACCTGCTTGAACTCGAATCCAGATTTTTAGAAAACGGGGAGAACTAAAACATGTTAGACATTTTATATAATATCTGGTCCTATTTTGCGACTAACATCCTGCTGCAGCCGGCGT
>CALMRA010000155.1 GCA_937872065.1 uncultured Eubacteriaceae bacterium
CTGATCTCTTCACCTGCGGAGAACGCGAAGACCGTGATCCCGACATGTCCGTTCTGCACGAGGGTCTTGCTCACGACCTGTCCCGGCAGTACACTCACCTGATCCGCCATGCGGAATGGGTCTTCGAAGGGAATATTTTTCAGATAAGCCATTTGATACCTCCAGATTCCTGCTATATAGATTATTATACAGAGTCAGTTTATCTTTGTATGTTCATTTTATTCCCAATAGAGCCGCAAAACCCGCGAAAGCATCTCCGATCTTCCGGGTATACTTCTTATCAGCATCCGGTGGGAAACGCACACGCAGATTTACAGACAGGGATAATTCATTGACTGAAATTTAGTTTAATGAGAAGATTATCAGAAGAAAATAACCGCGAACCGAACCGGGAAGCCAGCGCAGCCGCTGCGCGGACCGGTTATTTTTACGCTGTGTTTTCACACTCGCATTTATTGCGTATTTTATCCATCTTATTGATCTGCCATATTTTCAATTATCTGAAAGGAAAACGCATGTCCAAGAAACAAATCATCGACGTCGAAGACAGACTGCCTCTGGCTAAAATGATCCCGCTGTCCATCCAGCACGTCTTCGCGATGTTCGGCGCATCCGTCCTCGTCCCGATCCTGTTCGGCATCAACCCGAGCATCGTCCTGCTGATGAACGGTGTCGGAACGCTGCTCTTTATCTGGATCACGAAGGGGAAGGCTCCCGCGTATCTCGGCTCGAGCTTCGCGTTCCTAGCGCCGGCCTCCATCGTCATCGCGTCTAAAGGCTTCGAGTACGCCCAGGGCGGCTTTGTCGTCGTAGGCCTCGTGGGCTGTCTGCTGTCGTGGGTCTTCTATAAATACGGGACCGACTGGATTGACATCGTCCTGCCGCCTGCAGCGATGGGACCCGTCGTCGCGCTTATCGGACTCGAACTTGCGAAGAACACCGTAACACCCGGTACCACCGGCGCGGATCTCGCGTCCACGCCCCATGCGATCGTCTTCGCAGTCACCCTCGGCGTCGCGATCTTCGGCTCCATTCTGTTCAGAAAGTTCTTCTCCGTCATTCCGCTGCTTATCGCGATGGTCGCGGGATATCTCACCGCGGTAATCGTCGGGATCGTCGACTTCTCGCCGCTTCAGCAGGCGAGCCTGTTCACGATGCCCCAGTTCCATCTCGCGAAGTTCGACCTCGAGTCCATCGTCACGATGCTGCCAGTAATCCTCGTCCTGACCGCCGAGCATGTCGGCCATCAGATCGTCACCGGGAGCATCGTCAAGCGCGACCTGCTCAAGGAACCCGGACTGTACCGGACCTTCCTCGGCGACTCGCTGTCCTCCGCGATTTCCGGTCTCGTAGGCTCCGTACCGACCACGACCTACGGAGAAAACATCGGCGTCATGGCGATGACAGGCGTCTACAGTGTCCAGGTTATCGCGGGAGCGGCCGTCATCTCGATCCTGATGGCGTTCATCGGCCCCTTAAGCGCGCTCATCACGACCATTCCCGGAGACGTCATCGGCGGGATCACCTTCCTGCTGTACGGCATGATCGGAACCTCGGGACTTCGCATCCTCGTCGACGAAAAGGTCGACTACTCGAAGAATCAGAATCTGATCCTGACCTCCGTCGTATTTGTCGCGGGCCTGTCGGGACTCCAGCTCAAGCTGGGCTCCGTCACGATCACCGGCATGACCCTCGCCGCGCTGACCGCCGTCTGCCTGTCGCTGATCTTCTATATCCTGAACCGTCTGGGCTGGACCAACGACAACGTTCTCGTCGAAGACGAAACCGAACGCGAACTCAGCGAATAGATACAGCGGATGCTGCCGGCAGAATGATCACAGAATAAACGAAGCATAACGAAAGCCGTCGTATGAGAAATCATGCGGCGGCTTTTTCATTTACGTATCAGGTTTAATCAGCTGATCATCTTACTCATCTGAATCAGCTGTGTCGGCTCCCCGGCTTTCATTCTGTCCGAACCATGCGTCTCTCAGCTTTGTCAGCGCGTCGATATACTCGTCGTTCCGGACTCCGCCGAACCCGAGGATGAGCCGGCTGTCGGCTTTATGCTTTCTGTTCAGATAATATTCGCTGACAGGGTAGACTTTGATGCCCATCTCGAGAGCCGCCTCGGTCAGCTCCTGAGCGGACATGTCGTTACGGACGCTGATCAGCAGATGAGATCCGGCCTGGCGGTCGATAATGTCGATCCTGTCTCCGAATACCTGATCGAGAGATTTGACGAAGGCTTCGTGCTTTGTGGAAAAGGCGATCCGGAGTCTGTCCAGATGACGCTTGTAGCTGCCGTCCGCAATCAGATCGGCCAGGGCGGTCTGAATCAGGATCGACACCATCGCGAGGTAGTCGCCGCAGCGCTTCTGATAGGGCTCGATCAGCTGCTTCGGCAGAACCATGTAGGAAGCGCGGATCGAAGAGGACAGAGATTTGGAAAAGGTTCCCGTGTAGATCACGCGGTCAAAATGATCGAGCGCCTGCAGAGACGGGATCGGGGACCCGTTGTACTGGAGCTCGCTGTCGTAGTCATCTTCAATAATAAAGGCCTTGTTCGCTCCGGCCCAGTCCAGGATGTCCATCCGCTTGTCGATCGGAAGTACCGCGCCCGTCGGGAACTGGTGAGACGGCGTGATGTACAGAAGCTTGAGCTTATGACGACGAAGAGACGCGGTATCGAGACCGTCCGATTTCACCGGGATCGGATGGAGAGAGAAGCCGCTGCTCCTGAAGACGTTCCAGACTCCGTAATAGCCCGGATCCTCCATGCCCACCGTGTCCTTAGCGGGATCGAACAGCTTGAGCAGCATTTCAAGATTGAACTGCATGCCGCAGCTGATGACGATCTGTTCGGGAGAGCAGACGACGCCCCGGGACAGATATAGATGCTGCGCCAGCTCATTGCGGAGCTTTTCAGATCCCTTCCGCTCCGGATAGCTGATGAACCTGCGCCGCTCGATTTCTTCAAGAGCGTCCGACAGCGCCCGGCTCCAGGCGTTCTTCGGGAACCAGCATTCGCGGGTGAGAGGATACCAGAAATCGTAGCGGATCTCAGGAGTCTCTGAAATCTCTTCCGGTTTTTCCGGCGTCCACGCAGTCTGGTGAAGGTCCGTCCGGACATTCTGGACGATAAAGCCCGATCCTCCGATGGATCGTACGTAGCCTTCGTCCGCCAGATTTTTATACGCGGTGATCACGGTGTTCCTGCCCACTCCGAGCTCTGCCGCCAGCGTCCGGGTAGCGGGCAGACGCGTGCCTGCAGCGAAGCTTCCCTGAAGAATCGCGTCCTTTACCCGGATGTAGACCTGTTCATGCAGCGGCATTTTTAAATTTCTGTCAATGTAAATCATGGGTGCTCCAAATTGGTTCTATTAAAAACGGAGGAATTGGTCCCGTCTTTCTGAAAATACGATTATAATATTTATCATAATATAAAATGTTTACAGCTTCTGTATATTTTCAGGTTCTTAAATCCCGGGCTGATTATATTGATCGAAGGGCTTACTGAAAGGATCCAGTCAGAATAAAAAGCGGTTCTATGATTCTTGAAATCTGTTTAAAAGAGAATCAAATTGGTTCTGTAATTATTTTCAAAACTGGCTCTTTACAGTTATTTTCAGTCCCGTATAATGGATTTAAAGTCACAGACAAAACAACACAGACAAGACAAAGAGGTCGCATGCGGACGCCGGACAGGCATCTGCAGCGGCCTTTTTTATTGGAGGCAGTATGGATACGAGCGAAAGAATTGCCGTACATCCGATTCTCGGAGTTCCCGAAAAGGGGCGGCAGGTTCAGTTTACGTATAACGGAAAAACGATGAGCGGATGTGAAGGCGAGCCGGTGGCGATGGCGCTCAAGGCAGCCGGAGTCATGGTCCATCGATACACAAAAAAACGGCATGAGCCCCGCGGGATATTCTGCGCGATAGGCAGATGCACCGACTGCGTCATGGTCGTCGACGGAGTTCCGAACATCCGGACCTGCGTCACGCCCCTCGCGGAAGGCATGGACGTGCGGACACAGGACGGCGTCACCCCGCTTGCCGGGGATAAAGCGGATAAGGAGGAAGCTGATGGAACGATATGATCTGGTCATTATCGGAGCAGGTCCCGCAGGACTGTCAGCCGCCATCGAAGCCGCCCGCTGCGGCATGAACATCGCGGTGTACGACGAAAACAAACGTCCCGGCGGACAGCTGTTCAAGCAGATCCACAAATTCTTCGGGTCGAAGGAGCACCACGCGAAGGAACGCGGCTTCCATATCGGGGAGGAGCTTCTGGCGGAGGCAGACAGACTCGGCGTTGACGTATCCCTGGATACGGTCGTTACGGGTCTGTATCCCGGCAACGAGGTTATGATCAAAAAGGGCGGTCAGGTAAGCCACGTCCGGGGAGACACGGTGCTCCTCGCGGCAGGCGCTTCTGAAAATATGGCGCCCTTCGACGGATGGACGCTACCCGGCGTCATCGGCGCTGGAGCGGCACAGACGATGATGAACCTTCACGGCATACGCCCGGGAAGCAGAGTGCTGATGCTCGGGAGCGGCAACGTCGGACTCGTCGTCAGCTATCAGCTGCTTCAGGCAGGCTGCGAGGTGGCGGCAGTGGTCGACGCGGCGCCGAAGATCGGAGGATACGGCGTCCATGCGGCGAAGCTCGCAAGATGCGGCGTCCCCTTCCAGCTCTCAAGCACGATTGTCAGGGCGAAGGGCGGCGACCACGTCGAAGGCGCGGTGATCGGCCGGATGGATGAACACGGGAAGATCATACCCGGAAGCGAAACGGAGATCGACTGCGATACGATCTGCATCGCCGTAGGGCTCTCGCCGATGAACCAGCTGGCCAGAATGTCCGGCTGCCGGATGGAACAGAATCCGAAAAAGGGCGGCTGCGTTCCCGTATGCAATGAGTACGGCGAAACGAGCGTCCGGGGTCTGTTCGCGGCAGGGGACGCGGAGGGAATCGAAGAAGCGAGCTCGGCGATGATCGAAGGACGCATCGCGGGGATCGCCTGCGCGAACCGCCTCGGATTTCTCGAAGATGGTAAAGCGAAGGAAGCAGTCGAGTCAAACGAACAGGCTCTGGATACGCTTCGTCAGGGAATGTTCGCTCCGAAGAACCGCGGAAAACAGATCGAAAAGACGGACGAAGGATTTCCGGTCTCTCAGCATCTGCTGGTTACAGGATTTCTCGGAGACGACGAGGTGGAAGTCTATCCCGGCGTCACGCACCCGAAGGGACTGCATCCCGTCATCGAATGCACGCAGAACATCCCGTGCAACCCCTGCCAGGACGCCTGTCCACACGGGTGCATCCATATCGGAAGCTTCATCACGGCGCTTCCGGCAGTGGAAGCCTCGGCCGAATGCATCGGCTGCGGCAGGTGCGTCGCCTCCTGTTCCGGACAGGCGATCTTCCTCGTCAACGAGGATATCGGCGGCGGATACGCGTCGGTGACGATGCCCTATGAATTCATGCCGCTGCCTGAAAAGGGCGATATCGGCCTGGCCTGCTCCAGAGACGGACAGGCAATCGGCGAAGCGGAGGTTCTCGACGTCAAGTCGGTGAAGGCGTTCGATCATACGAATCTGCTCACCATCCGCGTTCCCGCGGAACTGTCGGGAAAAGCAAGATTTTACAAGGCGGCCCAGCAATGACACAGATAACAGACCGCAGTATGAGAACCGCGGCTTTTAAACCGGAGGCAGACGACGATATGCTCATCTGCCGCTGTGAAGAGATCACCAAGGGTGAAATACGGAGAGCGGTGTACGAGGGCATGTACGAAATCACCGAAATACGCCGCTGGCTCCGTGTAGGAATGGGGCTTTGTCAGGGACAGACCTGCACGAAACTCGTACAGCGCATCGTCGCGAAGGAGCTTGGCGTCTCTCCCGCACAGCTGGAGAGCGCCGCGGCAAGAGGTCCTGTCCGGCCCATCGAAATGGCGTGCATGGGCAATGAGAAAGGCGGGGTATGCTGATGAAAACCACAAGCGATGTCCTGATCATCGGCTCCGGTATCAACGGAAGCGCCGCGGCGTACTATCTCGCGAAAAGCGGTGTCGATGTCACAGTGCTCGAAGGAGCTTCGGTGATCGGCGGAGGCGGATCGTCCAGGAACGGCGGCGGTGTCCGCCAGTCCGGACGCGACAGCAGAGAGCTTCCCTATGTGATGTGGGGAATCGAAAATCTTTGGCCGACCCTGTCCGAAGAGCTGGACGCCGATACGGAATATACGCAGAAGGGAAACCTGAGACTCGGAAAGACTCAGGCCCATCTCGACAAGCTCGCGCAGCTTGCGCAGTCCGCCGGGAAGGTCGGACTCGACGTCCGGATGATCGATGCGATGGAGGCCCGGGAGATCAACCCGTACCTGTCTGAGGAAGTTGCCGGCGCCAGCTGGTGTCCAACCGACGGCCATGCGAATCCGCTGAAGACGACGCTGGCATTCTATCGGGCGGCGAGAAGACTCGGCGCGAGATTCTATACGAACGCGATTGTCGAACGGATCGAGAAGGTCCACGGACGGGCCAGAAAGGTCGTGCTTAAGAACGGAATGGTCTTCGAGGCGGACTGCATCATCGTTGCGGCGGGATACGCGAGCCGGAAGATCGTCAATTCCGTCGGGATCGACGTCCCGATGGATCTGAAGGTCTCCGAAACCCTCGTCACAGAAACACAGCCCCATATGTTCGACCAGATGCTGGGAACGGCGGCGGCCGACTTTTACGGACATCAGACGAAGGACGGATCCTTCGTATTCGGCGGCTCCGCAGGCTACGATCAGTTTGTACGCCATGACGAGACGACGTTTTCGACGCCTCCGGCTTCAAGTCTCCACGGTCCCTGCATCTGTCGGGCCGTAACGGGATACTTCCCGAGCCTTGAGCACGCGAAGATCATCCGCTGCTGGGGCGGCTGGACCGATCTGTGTGCGGACGGCGTGCCTGTGATCTCTCCGGTGGACGAGGTCCCCGGGCTTATCCTGGCCTGCGCCTTCACCGGCCACGGCTTCGGTTCCGGGCCTGTCGTCGGGCTCATGCTCGCGCAGATGGCCCGGGGCGAAGAGACTGTCGTCGATCTGAGCGCCCTGCGCTACGACCGTTTCGCGGCAAAGGATAAAAAGAATAAGAAGGCAGCCTGACAGGCGGCCAAAAACCATAAAGATAATAAGTCAGAACAGATCTGATCAGCATAATCATTGAGTAAAACAGCACAGACAACGGGGTCGAAGGCGAAAGCCTCCGGCCCCGTTTTTTTTATACACAGCTATTATCATCCGTTTTCGGCATCTGGTATTACCGTTTTATTTCTAAGAAGGAGGAAATCATGGAATCCAAATTTAACAAAGTACTCGGCATGAAAGACATTCTGGTTATCGCGTTCGGCGCCATGATCGGATGGGCATGGGTCGTCAGTTCAGGCGACTGGATCAGCACGGCAGGCACCTGGGGAGCGGTCATCGCGTTTCTGATCGGCGGGATCATGGTCCTGTTTGTCGGTCTGACCTATGCGGAGCTGACATCCGCGATGCCGCAGTGCGGCGGCGAGCATGTGTTCAGCTACAGAGCGCTGGGACCCAACGCGTCGTTTATCTGTACCTGGGAGATTATCCTCGGGTATGCGTCCGTAGCAGCCTTTGAAGCCGTCGCTTTCCCGACGGTCATCACGTGGATTTTCCCGAACTTCCTGGTGGGCTATATGTACACCGTGGCAGGCTTCGACGTCTACGCCTCATGGGTCGCGGTAGCCGTCATCACCGCAGTCTTCATGACCTTTATCAATATCCTCGGCGCAAAAACCGCCGCGAAGATTCAGTCGGTACTGACCTTTATCATTGCGGCCGCAGGCATCCTGCTCCTGGTCGGTTCGGTAATGCACGGGAGTATGGCCAATATCGAAGCATCCGCATTCTCAACTGAAACCGGCTCCGGTATGAGCGTTCTCGGCGCGATTCTGACCATCGCCGTCATGACGCCCTTCTATTTCGTCGGATTTGACGTCATCCCGCAGGCTGCGGAAGAAGTCAACGTTCCGTACAAGAAGCTTGGCAGCATCATGCTGTTATCGATCTTCCTGGCCGTTATCTTCTACGCGGGCATTGTCTTCGCGGTAGGCTATATCCTTCCGGTTTCTCAGATGACAGGCGACAGCCTTCCGTCTGCAGATGCGATGAGACTTGCCTTCAACAGCGATATCATGGCGAAGGTCCTCGTAATCGGCGGCATGTCCGGGATCATCACATCCTGGAACGCCTTTATCATCGGCGGCAGCCGCGCGATCTTCTCGATGGCAGAATCCAAGATGCTTCCGGCTTTCTTCGGCAAACTCAGTGAAAAATACAACACGCCGGTCAACGCGATCCTGCTTATCGGCCTGATGTCCGTAATCGCGCCGTTCTTCGGCAGAAAGATGCTGGTCTGGATCGTCGACGCAGGCTCACTCGCCGTCGTCATCGCGTATTTCCTCGTTTCACTGTCGTTCCTCGTGCTCAGAGTCAAGGAACCTGAAATGATCCGTCCGTACAAGGTTAAGGGCGGGACATTCGTCGGCGTTATGGCCGTACTGATGTCGGGAATCTTCGTACTGCTGTACGTCGTTCCGCTTCCCTTCGCATCCTCCGCGCTCGTATGGCAGGAATGGCTGTGGTTCGGCGGCTGGGCGGCTGTGGGCGCCGGTTTCTACGCGTACTGCAATAGAGCCTACGGCAAAAAGTTCGCGTCGCATATCGATGTGGCTCTCGACAGCAGCCTGATGTAATCAGGTCATACAGCTGATCGGCAGGACTTTTGAACAATTAAGTTTTGTAAACAGATGGAGTAATCAATGAACGAACAGGAAGTAAACTTTTTATATCTGAGCGAAGCCGATCTTATCGAAGCCGGCGTTCAGGATATGGCCGGCTGTATCGATACGATGGAAGAGCTCTTCTCGCTGATGAGCAAGGGCGACTACATGATGGGCGGTCCCAACGGGAACGAACACGGCATCAAGATGCGCTTTCCGGAGCATTCCGAAATCAAGGGAATGCCGCTGGACAAGCCCGACTACCGTTTTGTCGCAATGCCTGCCTACGTGGGCGGTCCGTATAAAATGTGCGGGATCAAGTGCTACGGTTCAAACCAGGAAAACAGGAAGAAGGAGCTGCCGCGCTCGATCCTGATGATCACGCTGATGGATTACGTATCGGGCGTCCCCCTCGCCTATATGTCGGCCAACGAGATCTCCGCGATCCGTACAGGCGCCGTCCCGGGACTCGGGGCCCGCTACCTGAGCGTCAAAGAGCCGAAAACCGCGGCGATTATCGGACCGGGTGTGATGGGACGCACCGCAATCGACGCGTTCCTGACGGAAAAGCCTTCCATCACGAAGGTCAAGGTCAAGGGACGCAGTCAGAGCGGCATCGACGGGTTTATCGACTACTGCAGGGAACGTTTCCCGAAGGTCACGGATTTTGAAGTCTGCGCCACGGATGAGGAAGCCTGCAGAGACGCGGATATCGTCTACTTCGGTACGACGAACGCGCCGGTCTTCGAAGACAATCCGAGGGTCGAGGAAAGCTGGCTTAAGCCGGGCGCGCTGGTCATGAGCACCTCCGCGCTGCTCGTCGACGACGGATTCATGTCGGACAAGACCAGATGCAAGCTGATCTCCGACAATTACAAAATGTACGAGGGCTGGGGAGTCGGGCAGGAGCTGCCTACCCAGAAGACCGTCTCCTCGCTGATCGGCATGAAATTCTACGATCTCGTCGCTTCGGGACAGATCGCGAGAGAGGATATCACCGATATCGGGGATATCATCAACGGTTATGCGCCGGGCAGGGACAGCGAAGACCAGATCATCATCTACGCGGTGGGCGGCATGCCCACCGAGGACGTGGCCTGGGGAAGCAAGCTGTATCATACGGCGCTTGAGAAGAATATCGGAACCCCGCTGATGCTCTGGGATAAGCCTGCGATTGCCTGACTGCAGACGATCTGACGGAAATCAGACGGTATGAAATAGAATGAATACAACGCGCTGCCGGAACATTCCGGCGGCGTATTTTTTTACGTAAATGTTAAGACGCCGCGCCGGGGTACATTATTTCTATAAGAATTTTCAGGCAGATTTCAGACAGAAAGAAAGCGGTATGAACGCGGCAAGCCGGATCTTTCTGGAAATCCTTCTAAATAATCAGCATAACGGCCGGTTTGAGTGACGACAGCGGAGGCGCGGCATGAAACAGATACGGACAACGGACAGAAAATACATCAGCTGGTACGCGGTCGTACTCATCGGCTTTACGATGGTATGGGGCTTCCCAAATGTCATAAACGGCTTCGCGCTGTTCGGAGGGATCCGGGCCATCGTTCCGTGGATCGCCGTATTCCTGCTGTACATGCTCCCGTATTCGCTGATGGTGGCGGAGCTCGGCTCGGTCTTCTCCAGAGAGGGCGGGGGCGTCAGCTCCTGGCTCCTGAAAACCGCAGGTCCGATGATGGCCTTTTACGCGGGCTGGACCTACTGGGTCACCCAGCTGCCTTTTATCGCGCAGACGCCTAATAACATCATCATCGCGATGAGCTGGATCGTCTACGAGAAGAACGACGTCAATTCGATGAGCGTGCTGTTTACCCAGCTGGTGAGTCTGGCGGTGTTCGCAGCCGCGCTGTATCTCTCGTCCCGGGGAATGTCCGCGCTCAAAAAGCTCGGAAGCGTCGCGGGGGGCGCGATGATCGTCCTGTCGCTTCTGTATATCGCCCTTGTCTTCGCGGCGCCGGGGCTTGCCGGAGCGAAGGTGAACACCATCGACTGGAGCTGGTCTGCGATTAAGCCTGAATTCGACGTGACGACTATCACCAACTTTTCTGTTCTCGTCTTCTCCGTCGTCGGGATGGAGGAGGTCGCGCCGTATATCACGGAGATGCGAAACCCGAAGAAGGGCTTTCCGAAGAGCATGGTCTGGCTTGTCCTGATCGTCATGGTGTGCGCGCTGCTGGGGACTGTCGCGATGGGGATGATGTTCAATTCCAGCGCGATCCCCGCGGACATGGTGACCAACGGCGGCTTCTACGCCTTCCGTCTTCTGGGCGAATACTACCATATCGGGAATGCGCTGCTTATCATCTACTCTGTGTGCTGGATCATCTACAATCTGGCCGTGATCGTCCTGTCCATCGACGCACCGCTGCGTATCCTGATGCGGGGCACGAACAGCGACTACATCCCGAAGCCGATGTTCAGGCAGAACCGGCACGGCGCCTACATCAACGGACTCAAGCTCGTCGCGGCGATCGTCTGTCCGCTGATCATCCTGCCTGTCTTCGGGATAAGCGGGATCAACAATCTGGTGTACTGGCTCGTCAAGGTCAATTCGGTCACGACACCGCTGGTCAACCTGTGGGTATTCGCCGCGTACTTCCTGCTGAAGAAACGGCATGAGAACCTCGAGCTGAGCACTGACTACCAGCTCACGAAGAGCCGGGGCTTCGGAATGTTCCTCGCTGTCTGGTGCTTCGCGATTACCGCCGCCTCGTGTATTGCGGGAATGTACTCCACCGATACCTTCGAGCTTGTCATGAATATCGCGACGCCTGTCGTTCTCGTCGGTCTCGGCGTGATCATGCCCAGGCTTGCCAGGCGCTGGAATATCAGACACGGCGCTTCCGGCAACGGTTAAGAAAACAAAGAAGCTTTTACTAAAAGGAAAATGCGCCGGGGTCATCTGACGGTGTTATAATATGGTTACAAAAATCAGGAATACGACGCAGCGACGTTTAACTGGGCGGAACTGCGCCGACAGGAGGACGATTATGACAGAAAAAACGATGGACAGAGCACCTGTGCATCTGATCGTAGACAGCACCTGCGATATGCCGGCAGAGTGGAAAGATCAATACGACATTATCACAATGCCGCTGGGCGTCGTCCTCAACGGAAAAGAATACAAGGACGGGGTGGACCTGAGCCTTGACGAGCTGCACGACGCGATGCGGGCGGGGATTATCCCGAAGACGACCCAGGTACCGCCGGGAGAGATGCTCGAAACCTTCAGAGCCTGCCTGAACAGGGGAGAGGACGTGCTCTACATCGCCTTTTCCGCGGCGATGTCGGGGACCTTCAGAACAGCCTCTGTCGTCATGGACAAGCTCCGGGAGGACTATCCAGACCGACGCATGGCCGTCGTCGATTCGAAGGGCGGCTGTCTCGGCTCCGGTCTTCTGGCGGGTCGCGTCGCGGAGCTGCTGGCCGACGGAGCGGATCTCGACACCGCAGTCACCGCTGCAGAGGGGATGGCGGAGCAGGAGGAATACCTGTTTACGATTCCGAATCTTGACTGGATGGTGAAGGGCGGCCGTGTCGGACACATGAGAGGCTATCTCGGGGACAAGCTGAACATCAAGCCCATTCTCGATGTCGAGAACGGGATGATCTGCGTGGTCAGAAAGGTCCGCGGCATGAAGAAAGCGCTGGGAGACCTGGTCGATCATCTTGCGGAGAGCGCCGCCGGCTGGCCGGTTCAGATTGTCGGCATCGCCCATTCCGCGGACCTTGCGACGGCGAAGACGCTGGACAGCATGGTCAAAACGAAGCTGCCCCAGTGCAGAACAGTTATCTGCGAGATCGGAGAAGTGCTGACGACGCACCTCGGCATCGGCGGAGTCGCCGTGTTCTGGTTTCCGACGAAGGGAACTGCCGCGGAATAAGAAATCAATCCATAATAAATAAAGCCGCTCCCGTGAGGGAATGGCTTTATATCTTTCAGACTGAAGACGCGGATGATGTCGCTGCAAGATGTCGTACGTCCGCAGCCGCAAAAGCAGGATCAGAATTTTTCCGCGCTGAGCTTGTCGATAATTTCGTCAGCTTTTTCATAGACACCCGGGAATGAGCTGAAGCCGAGTCCCTGGGTCAGGCACGGAATGAAGTAGAGCTTGCCGCATTCGTCGACGGCTTCACGTGTCTTTTCTTCGAGGATTTCAGGCGTCCATTCCGGGAAGTCGACGACGCCGCTGTCGATATCGCCCATGAAGGAGATCTGCGGTCCGTATTTTTCGATCAGTTCCGGAACATTGTTGGTGGTCATGCAGCCCTGCCAGACGTCGATGCCGACATCGATCATATCGGGTACGAGAGTCGCGGCGTAGCAGTCCGAGTGATGGACGATATATTCGACGCCGTTGTCTTTATAATGCTTGTAGATCTTCGCGTAAGCAGGCTTGATGAATTCTTCGAACATATCAGGCGACATAAACGTGCTGCGCTGTCCGCCCCAGTCGTCGTGATGGAAGATGACTTCCGGATGGAGATGTTCGATGATCTGATCCGCCCAGTCAATTTCATACTGAGTCAGTCTGTCGATGAGTTCGTGCATCGCTTCAGGTTCTTCGTAGTAAGCGATCAGGGCTTCTTCCATGCTCATCAGGTGATGGGTGCGTTCGAAGATTCCGGGTGCAATGAAGGCTGTGACATATTTCTGGCCGTCTTCGCGGATTTTCGCCGCGTGATCCATCGCAGGCTTCCATTCTTCTTCGGTATACATGACTGACGGAACCTTGAGCTGGTTTTTCCAGTCGGTTACGTCTTTAATTACGATATGTTCCGCGTCGTGAACCGGAAACTGTCCGATCTGGCCCACCGGCCATTCCCAGGTAATTCCCCAGTCATCCAGGAACTGCGTGCCCGGTTCACCGAAAAATTTGCCGGGAGCTTCGAGGATAATATCCATGAATTCGTACTGCTTGACGAAACGGTCAGGGTTTCCGCCGTTAATTGTTTCTTTAAAGTTGTCTTTGATCGAAAGCATGTTGTCCTCCGTTATTTAAGCTGTCAGTTCTTTGGCTTCAGTTACTGCAGAGCCTGCGTCAGGCGCATATCCGTCCGCACCGATTTCAGAAGCGAAGTCAGGCGTTACCGGCGCTCCGCCGACGATTACCTTGAAGTCGCCGAGATCGGAATTCTTCAGAGTTTTGACGGTTTCTCTCATTGCGGGCATCGTTGTGGTCAGAAGTCCGGACAGTGCGACAAGCTTGACGTCCGGCTGTTTTTTGATTTCGTCCACGAACTGGGAAGCTTTGACGTCGACGCCGAGGTCGATTACGTCGTAGCCTGCGCTCTTGATCATCATCGCGACGAGATTCTTGCCGATATCGTGCAGGTCGCCTTCGACGGTTCCGATAATGCAGGTACCGAGATTTTCCGTCGCGCCTTCAGCGAGAAGCGGTTCGAGAACGGCGAGGCCGTTTTTCATCGTCTTTGCGGAAATGAGCATTTCAGGTACGAAGATTTCGTCTCGTGAGAAGCGGTCTCCGACTTCGCCCATTGTGTCGATCATTGCGTCCAGGATTTCCTGCGGGGTGCTGCCGTCATCCAGCGCTTCCTGTACCTTTGCCGCGATCAGTTTCGATCTGCCTCTCGAAACCAGGTCCTTTACGTCATCTAATTTAGCCATTTTCTCCTCCACGTTTGTTTAATCGTGATTAGCCTAACTGCAGAATATAACGATGGGCATCCGATGTCAATTGAAACTGTAAAGGAAACGCATCGAAGACTGCGCGAACTTTCAGGGCTATTTTCGTGCATAATGTAGGATTGACAGAGGTGCAGAGTGCTGGTAAAATCTGGGCGATTATTAATCATAATTAATTAAAATAGTTGATTCATTGGAAAATACGAGGGCATTATGGCAGACTTTACGGCGGGACAGGATACGAAACAGAAAATATACGATACCGCCAGGAGACTGTTTTATCAGCGCGGCTACCTGAAGACAACCCTGGCCGCGATCTCACAGGAATCGGGGATCAATTCGGCGATGGTCTCTTACTATTTTGACAGCAAGGCGAATCTCGCGCTGGCTGTTTTTGCCGAATACATGCAGGATACGAAGAATCTGGTTGGCGAGCTGCTTCCGTCAGTTTCCGAACGATCGGATCTGATGTTTCAGACTGCGGTAGAGGTTCGCGTTCATGTGAAGAATATGCAGAGCTTCTATCAGCTGGGCCGTTTTCTTCACGAGCTGAATCAGACAAGCTTCTATCTGAAGAGAGAGAGTATTACCACCGAATTTTTCGAACGGCTCAGCTCGGCATACGATTTGAATATAAGCTACGACAAGGTCTGCGGAATTACGGTTACGAATTACGCGATTATGGCTTCGCTGATCGCGGCGCGCTACGAAGGCGTGCTTGATCTGACAAACGCGGATCTTGCCCGCATCATTGTAACCCAGTATGCCCATGCTCTGGGGTTTTCCGATGCGGAGATCAAGGATCTGATCGATTCTTCCTATGATGCCTTTCGGAAGATGTCGATTCATGTCGGCGATAACTTTACGCTGATCAGCGGCTGATCGGAGGCGGAGATGGCAGGAAACGGTGAAATCAGAGAGCGTATTTATGAGGCCGCGAAGGATCTGTTTTACGAAAACGGATTTGCAAAAACGACGCTTCGGATGATCGCGGAAAGAGCCGATGCGAACAGCGCGATGGTTTCGTATTATTTCGGCAGCAAGACTCAGCTCGCATCGGAGATTATCGGGGATTATTATGCAGCTGCCAGGAGGGCGGGTAAAGTCTGTCTGGATGAACTGTGTCCGAATGCAAGTCTGTATCTGGAGTCCGCGCTTGACAACAGGATCACGACGCAGAACTTTTCGGATAATCAGAAGCTGCTCCGGTTTTATCTCGAACTCGATGAGACCAATTTTTATGTCGATTCGGATATCGTTGCGGTAGACATCTTCAGAGAGCTGTTTAAAAGTCGTTCGGCACAGATGGATGAGGATAAGATCCGGGCTGCCGCGATCAGTGTTTCCGCCCTGGCGAATGCGCTGATCAGCGCGCGTGCAAACGGAATGATTCACTACAGCGACGAAGAGATTGTCCGTTCGATCATGGATTATCACGGTGTCTGTCTGCAAATTCCTCAGGATGAGACCGAACGGGTGCTCGCTGAGTCGAAGGAGCTTGCGAAACGGATCAGGACCACGACCGGCCCCGGTTTTGAGGTCAGATGCGAAGTCATCGGCGAATAAAGAAAGTCAGACATTCATATTAACAGTAAAAAAAGGCGCTTCCGTTTCCGGAGGCGCCTTTGTCGCAGTCAGATGCTATGCTGCTTATAGATTTTATTCGAACTGCAATTCGTTTTTTATTTCCGTCTGGCTGCGGCAATTCCTGTTTCCTGATAATGCTGCAGCAGAAAGATGTTGAGCAGCGTCATGAGAATGATATAAACGCAGGTGAATTTTCCGATTATCAGCTGCATATCAAAGAATGCCGCTGCGAAGATGAGCATGATGAAGATTTCGAATATCCACAGCGCTCTGATCTGCCGGAACTGCCGGTGTAGTCTGCGGACTGCGTACAGGTAACTGCCGATCCAGAGCGCGTTAAACAGAAGCATAAGCAAAATAAAACTGAAAAGCTGTCCGCCTGCTGAGGGAAGTCTCTGAATCATTCCGCCGACGGTTAAACCTGTAATCAGGCTTGCGATAAAGCCTGTTATGACTGATACGTAAATCATCTCGATACCTCATCATTTTCGTTTATCACAAATTCTATCTGTCTGATTTTTATACCCATCGCAAGACCCCGGATAATATAACAGGCCGCCGGACTTTTATCCGACGGCCTGTAAGCTTTCGTATCTGTTTAATTGTCCTGCCTGTCCGATTCCAGTCTATTCCAGATTCAGATGCTTTCTCATAATATAGTCTGTCCCGAAGAACATCGCCGCGGCGATCGCCATCATCCACAGTGACTGAAGGCCGATAAATGTATTTATCATCCCGATCAGCGAATCCAGCGAATCCACCGACTGCTGATATGTGGACAAAATATCTGACATATTCATCGTGCCGGCAAAGAGGAGGCTTGTAAGCAGACCGATTACAGACTGGATCACGAAGAAAAAGACGAAGCTGAGGGCAACTTTATGATCATGGAACAGCTGTCCGATGCTTATGGCAAGATAGATCGCCAGGATGGTCACGAACAGATTGCGGGCGACAGCCCCGAGAATGTTCAGCGCGAGCCCCGCGGCATTGCCGGCTCCTACTGCCTGAAGCCCCTGTTCGAAGGCGGCGACCATATCGCTCATATCGATGCTGTTCCAGGTGTTAAACGGAACGGCAAGCAGTACGCCTCCGCAGATTACGGCAAGGGTGCAGATAATGAGCAGCGCCGATGAGAGCGTCTTGCTCAGCAGGATCTGCCAAGGCTTGACCGGCAGAGTAAACGTCAGATAGCCTTCCGGTCCGTAGCAGTTCTTGTAGAACCGTTCGATACAGACAACGACTGTCAGAACGATAATCGCGACGAACAGGGCGAAATCGATCAGCAGGAGGATCCCGTTAATAATTTCGGCAGCCGAACCTGTCGTACTCAATGTGCCTAAAAAAAGATTTGTCAGCAGGCAGCAGGCGGCAAAGGCAAGATACATCATGCCGAGCTTTCTGCCTGTTTACCTGAAATCGTAATAAAATAAATGACCTAACATCTAAAAACCTCTCTGAATGTTTCATCCACAGACAGGCCGCGTTCTTCACGGATCGTGTCTACACTTTCCTGAAGTATAAGCTTTCCATCCTGAAGGAACAGCACTTCGTCCAGGATCTGTTCGACGTCTGCGATCAGATGAGTCGAGATAATCACAGTCGCGTCCTCCTCATAATTCTGCAGGATCGTGTTCAGGATATAATCACGGGCCGCCGGGTCGACCCCGCCGATCGGTTCATCCAGAAGATATAACCGTGCTTTGCGGCTCATCACGAGGATAAGCTGTAACTTTTCCTTCGTCCCCTTGGAAAGATTCTTGACCGGTTTCGTGCGGTTCACATTCAGACTTTCCATCATCTCGCCCGCACGCTCCGGATCGAAATCCTCATAAAAATCGGAAAAGAACTTAATTGTCTGATCCGGCGTCATGCTCTCGTTCAGATATGTCCGTTCCGGCAGGTAGGAGACGATTCCCTTCGAATAAACGCCGGGCGCATCGCCGTCGATCAGGATGGCGCCCGAGGTCGGAGTCAGAAGTCCTGCCGCCATTTTGATCAGAGTGGTCTTGCCGGCGCCGT
Organism: uncultured Eubacteriaceae bacterium; assembly: GCA_937872065.1. Taxonomy (GTDB): domain Bacteria; phylum Bacillota; class Clostridia; order Eubacteriales; family Eubacteriaceae; genus UBA7485. Next base: position 18,081 of record CALMRA010000155.1, read on the forward strand.
TCGGTCCCAGCAGTCCGACAATATGTCCCGGATCCAGCGAGAAGCTTATGTTGTCGAGAGCCGTATCCTTCCCGAATTTTTTAGTCAGATCCTCGCATTTAAGCAGGTCTGCAGTGCTATTCATTGCTCGCACTCTTCTCATCTTTATCCTCCTCGAAGATAGCCCTGAGCAGGCGGGCGATCTCGTCCGCGCTCAGGTCGAGCTTCTTCATATTGTCAAAAAAAGTTCGTGCATCTTCTTCAGCCTTCTGGTATCTCAGCTTATCTATCATTTCTTCGTCATCCGTAATAAAACGCCCGCTGGTACGCTGGGAGTACAAAATTCCGCTCCGCTCCAGCTCGGCTAATGCCCGCTGCATCGTATTCGGGTTTACACCCGCTTCGGCCGCCAGATCCCTGACGCTTGGCAGCCGTTCTCCTGGAGAAAAGATCCCGGAGACGATCGCCTGTTCAGTCTGCTCGATGAGCTGTTTATAAACAGGCCGGTCTGAGTCAATCTGCCACTTCATAATGTTCCTTTCATAAATGAACCTATGCGGCGGAAAATGTCTTCCGTACCGCGCTTTCATGTATTAATGTACTATCTGATTAATACAGTAATACTTTATCGGCACGATGTCAAGTATTTGACTCATCTAATTATAAATATTTTTCTGAGGGATGGATATTTTCTTGACAAAAAGTTAGACAACCCTTATCATGTATGTTATATGAAGCTAACAGTAACGGCGGATGCTGCCGGACGGCATCCGCTATTTTTATGTCCGAGAGTTAGTCTATACTAACCAGGGCCGACAGAAAGGATCTTCGCAGATGATGATCGACAAACGGCTGATCGGAACAGTCAGTGAAAGTAAAAAGTATATCGCGCGCAATGTGGCGCTGCAGTGGCTGGCGCTGGCGGCCAACATCGTGATGCTCATAAGCGTCACGGGATTCATCGCGTCCCTGTATTACGGGATCGCGACGGATGCTTCGATGATCGTGACCGCGGTCACGGCGCTCGCCGCGCTGACAGTCAGATTCGTCTGCGCCCGGGGCGCCGCGCGGATGAGCTACCTCTCGTCGAAAGCGGTCAAGAGAACGCTTCGGGAGAAAATCTACTCGAAGCTCTTAAAGCTCGGGGCCTCTTATGGGGATAAGATCCGGACATCGGAAATCGTCCAGGTCGCGGTGGAAGGGGTCGAACAGCTGGAAAGCTATTTCGGCGCTTATCTGCCGCAGTTCTTCTATGCGATGCTCGCGCCCCTCACGCTGTTCGCGGTTCTGTGCTTTGTGAACGTTCCGTCGGCTGTCGTGCTGCTGATCTGCGTACCGCTCATACCGGCGGCGATCGCTGCGGTTCAGACATGGGCGAAGAAGCTCCTGTCAAAGTACTGGGATCAGTATACGGAGCTGGGGGATACCTTCCTCGAGAATCTTCAGGGACTGACGACGCTTAAGATCTATCAGGCGGACGAATACAAGAACGAAGAGATGAACGGTCAGGCGGAAAAATTCCGCCGGATCACAATGAAGGTTCTGTCGATGCAGCTCAATTCGATCACGATTATGGATCTGATCGCCTACGGCGGAGCGGCTGCAGGGATCATTACGGCTGTCACACAGTTTGCGGCGGGCCGCGTCTCGCTGGCGGGATGTCTGCTGATTATCCTGCTGTCCGCGGATTTCTTTATCCCGATGAGGCAGCTCGGCTCCTTCTTCCATGTCGCGATGAACGGCATGGCGGCCAGTGAGAAGATATTCAGACTGCTGGATCTGCCGGAAGAAGAAATGAAGACTGAAAAAGTTCCGGAGGACGTGTCCGTCACGGTATCGGGACTGCGCTATTCCTACGATGAAGAACGGGAGATTCTGAAGGGGATCGATCTGAAGGTTCCGGAGGGTTCGTTCGTATCGATCGTCGGGGAGAGCGGATGCGGCAAATCGACGACCGCCGCGATCCTGACCGGCCGGAACAAAGGCTACGCAGGCTCCGTCAGCATCGGAGGCACCGAGCTGTCCGAGATCTCGGAAGCGAACCTGTTTGAAAATATCAGCTACGTGAGTCATCAGAGCTGTCTGTTCAAGGGAACGGTCCGGGACAATCTGCAGATGGGGAAACCCGACGCGGCGGATGACGAAATGTGGGACGTCCTTGAGCGGACGAACATGGCGGGCTTCCTGCGCGCGGAAGACGGTCTGTCTACAAAGCTGGCGGAACGGGCATCCAACCTGTCCGGCGGTCAGTGCCAGCGTCTCGCGCTTGCCCGGGCGCTGCTCCACGATACGCCGGTTTACATCTTTGACGAAGCGACATCGAATATCGATGCGGAAAGCGAAAATGCGATTATGGACGAAATCCGGAGGCTCAAGGGCCGGAAGACAGTGATCATGATTTCCCATCGCCTCGCGAATGTGACGGATTCGGACCGGATCTACGTGATGGACGGCGGAACGATCCCGGAATACGGGACACACCGCAGCCTGCTCGGACTCGGCGGCGCCTATTCGCAGCTCTGGAACGCGCAGCAGTCGCTTGAAAACTACGGTGAAAATTACGGAAAGGAAACAGCTGCATGAAACAGCGAAGCGGAATTCAGGTTATGGCCAGACTGATCGGTCTGGTCAAACCTCTGACGGGCTATATGGTGCTCGCGATCCTGATGGGACTCATCGGGAATCTGTGCGCGAGCTTTATTACAATTTTCGGCGCATACGCGGTACTGAACGTGCTCGGCTTTTTCGTTCCGTTCACGCTGCAGACCCTGTTTGTTTCTGTCGCCGCCTTCGCTGTTCTGCGAGCGGCGCTGCGCTACGGCGAACAGACCTGCAACCATTTCATCGCCTTCAAGCTTCTGGCGCTTATCCGCGACAGGGTGTTCCAGGCGCTCCGGCGTCTGTGTCCGGCGAAGCTGGAAGGCCGTGACAAGGGAGATCTCGTCTCGGTGATCACGGCGGATATCGAGCTGCTCGAAGTTTTTTACGCCCATACGATTTCGCCGGCTGCGATCGCGGCGCTGTTTACGGCGGTGATGGTCCTGTTTATCGGAACGTATAATCCGGTTCTCGGTATGATCGCCCTAGCCGCGTATCTGACGGTTGGCGTACTTATCCCGTTTGTCACTTCGAGACAGGGCGGGGATGACGGGATGAGATTCCGTCAGAAGGCCGGTGAGCTCAGCGGTTTCGTGCTTGAGAGTCTCAGAGGACTGTCTGAAACACTGCAGTACGGTCAGGGAGGCAGCCGCCTTGCCGAGATGAACGCGAAAACCGACGCGCTGTCGGAAGACGAATCGCGTCTTAAGAAGACGGCCGGATTCAATCAGGCGATGACGCAGTCCGTGATGATCCTCTTCGATCTCGCGATGCTCTTCACGTCCGCGGCGCTGTACCGGTCAGGAAGCGTAGGTTTCGCAGGCGTCGTGATCCCGACCGTCGCGCTGATGAGTTCCTTCGGACCGACGGCGGCGCTCGCCGGCCTGGGAAGCATGCTTCAGAATACCTTTGCCGCGGGCAGCCGCGTCCTGGACATTCTCGATGAAACGCCGGTCACCGAAGAGGTGACGGGGAAGGCCCCGATCGGATTCGAAGGCGCCGGCACCTCGGAGGTTTCCTTCGCCTACGGCGACGAAATGATTCTGGACGGGATTTCCGTGAACATTCCGAAGGGATCGGTGATCGGCATCAACGGTCGAAGCGGCAGCGGCAAGTCGACGCTGCTCAAGCTTCTGATGCGTTTCTGGGAAGCGGATTCAGGAGATGTGAAGATCTCCGGAACGGACATCGGCGAGATCAACACGAAGGATCTGCGCAGCATGCAGAGCTACGTGACACAGGAGACTCATCTGTTCCACGACTCCATCCGGAACAACCTGCGCATTGCCCGCCTCGATGCGACAGACGCGCAGATCGAGGAAGCCTGCAGAAAGGCTTCAATCCACGACTTTATCGAAAGTCTTCCCGACGGGTACGATTCACAGGCGGGCGAGCTTGGAGATTCCCTCTCCGGCGGCGAACGGCAGCGTATCGGTCTTGCGAGGGCATTCCTTCATGACGCGCCGCTGATGCTCCTGGACGAACCGACCAGCAATCTTGACAGCCTGAACGAAGGGGTGATCCTGAAGTCGCTCAACGAAGAGCGGGGAGACAGGACTGTTGTCCTCGTCTCCCACAGGCTTTCCACGATGCGCACGGCGGACAGGATCGTCAGCGTTGAAAACGGAAGGATAAGCTGATGAAACAGGTTAACGTTAACGAAAAGCGCGAGCGGGAAAAGGCGCTCGTCTCGGAGATGATCGCGCTGTACTGCAGAAAAAATCATCATACGGGCGGAGCGCTGTGTCCGGAATGTCAGGCCCTGGCGGATTATGCCCGGATGCGTTCCGAGAAGTGCCCCTTTATGGAAAACAAGACCTTCTGCGCGAACTGTACGGTTCACTGCTACAAGCCCGAGATGCGGGAGAAGATCCGCGAGGTCATGCGATATTCGGGACCTCGGATGCTCTTTATCCATCCGCTGGTCGTGATCCGACATATGCTCGAGACGCGAAAAGAGAAGCGAAGAATAGAAAGACAATACACATGAAACTCAAACGACTGTTATTAATCGCCGCCGGATGGATCTCGCTGATTCTCGGCGTGATCGGAATCGTGCTGCCTCTGCTGCCGACCGTTCCTTTTTTCCTGCTTACGGTTTTCTGCTTCGGGAAATCCTCGGAACGTCTCAGCGTATGGTTTAAATCTACAAGTCTGTATGAAAAGTATCTGGCATCCTATGTCAGAAAGGAAGGACTCACGGCAAAAGCAAAGGCCGGCATCCTGATCCCGACGACGCTCCTGATGGGCTTCGGCATCATCATGATGGGCAACGTTCCAATCGCAAGAGCCTTTGTTGCATTCGTCTGGGTTCTCCATATCTATTACTTTGTCTTCAGAGTTAAAACGATCCCGGAAGTCAGGACGGAGACTGTATCAGCGGAAGATTCGAAAGCACCGGAAACCGGTACTCCCGAAAGAGCGCCGGCATTTCGCGCTGCTGTCGAAGAACTGGAAGTATAAGCAGCAGGGAGAATTCTGAGTATTGTTTCAGACTGATGAGTTATGGCGCCGGCTTCCGGGTATTCTTTTAAATATCAATATTATGATAGAATATGAGTAGAATAATTCGGAGGTGATCTCATGGCAGTGATCAGACCAAGTTCCGATCTGCGGAATAAGTATAATGAAATTTCGGCATTCTGCAATACCAGCAGCGAACCGGTTTTTATCACAAAGAACGGTACGGGAGATCTCGTCGTTCTGTCCAACGCCGAATACGAGAGATTGTGCGGCAGACACGAGCTGCATCGTCTTCTTAATGAAGGTCTTGAAGCTCAGAGTGAAGGTAGAGTAAAGTCGGCGGAAGACGTATTCGAGGGGCTGGAATGGACAATCACGGTTCTTCGAGAACTATACAATCGACAAGAAGATAAGAAAGATTTATAATACACAAAACGCACCGTACATCCGGATCTGTTCCGGATATACGGTGCGTTTGTTTTTTGTATCTTTGTTTTGTACCTTCGTATCGAGGTAGATCAGCCTGTTTAGTCGAGTTCCATCTGTCCGGTCTGCAGCTGATAGTAGCGGCCCTTGTGTTCCATGAGCTCGTTGTGGTCGCCGCGTTCGATAATCTTGCCGTGTTCGAGGACGAGGATCGCGTTGGAGTTCTGGACTGTCGACAGTCTGTGGGCGATGACGAAGACTGTACGGTCGTTCATCAGAGCGTCCATCCCGCGTTCGATCGCTTTTTCAGTACGGGTATCGATGGAGCTTGTCGCTTCGTCGAGAATCAGTACCGGCGGATTGGCGACTGCCGCTCGTGCGATTGCCAGCAGCTGGCGCTGTCCCTGGGACAGGTTCGCGCCGTCTCCGGTGATTACCGTATCGTAGCCGTGAGGCAGATGCTGGATAAAGCTGTCGGCGTTGGCGAGCTTCGCCGCGCCTTCGACTTCTTCATCCGTCGCATTGAGCCGCCCGTAACGGATATTGTCGCGGATCGTTCCGGTGAACAGGTGCGTATCCTGAAGAACCATCGCCAGCGAGTGGCGAAGATCCGCCTTCTTGATATCCTTGATATCGACGCCGTCGTAGGTGATCTTCCCGTGGTCGATATCGTAGAAACGGTTCAGCAGGTTCGTTATGGTCGTCTTGCCGGCGCCGGTGGAGCCGACGAGGGCGATTTTCTGACCGGGCTTCGCGAACAGCGAGATATTGTCGAGGATCCTGCGCTTGCCGTCATAGCTGAAGGAAACGTCTTCGAACCGGACATCTCCCTTCAGTTCCTTGAACAGGTAGCTGCCGTCCTTCTGCGGAATCTTCCATGCCCAGACATTCGTGACTTCATTGCACTGGGAAAGTTTCCCGTCCTTGTCTCTGCAGACATTGGCCAGCGTCACGACGCCTTCATCCGTTTCAGGTTCTTCATCCATCAGCGTGAAGATTCGTTCCGCGCCCGCAAGCGCTGTCAGGATTACGTTGATGAGCTGGGATACCTGGGTGATAGGCTGGGAGAAGCTTCTCGAATACTGCAGGAACGATGCGAGGGCGCCGATGCTCATGCTGCCGGTAATAATGAGCCAGCCGCCTGTCGCCGCGGTGAACGCGTACTGGATATACGACAAATTCCCCATGATAGGCATCAGGATATTCGAGTAGGTGTTCGCCTTTGTCGATGCGACTCGCAGCTCTTCGCTGAGCTTCGCAAAGTCCTTCTTGACTTCCGGCTCGTGGTTGAAGACCTTGACGACTTTCTGTCCGGAGATCATTTCTTCGATATAGCCGTCGACGACGCCCAGGGCCTTCTGCTGCGCCGCAAAACCGCGGGCACTCTTTCCACCGAGGCTTTTAATGATCGCAAACATGATGACCAGCATCACGATTACGATAAGCGTCAGCTGCCACGACAATACGAGCATCATGACAAAGGTGCCGATAATCGTAATGAGCGAGGCGAACAGCTGGGGTACCGCATTAGACAGACAGTCTCGCAGCGTATCGACGTCGTTCGTGTACCGGGACATGATATCGCCGGTCGCGTGAGTGTCGTAATATTTGACAGCCAGCGTTTCCATCTTGTCGAACATCTGATTTCTGATCTTTTCCAGAATCCGTGCGGACATTCGCATCATGATGAAATTATATACGTATGTCGCAGCTGCGCCGCACAAGTAGATAATCCCCATCAGGACGACTGTCCTGACGAAAGGTGCGATGGATTCTGCCGTGATGGTCGTACCGATCAGCGGGATGATCCCGTTAATCGCAGGCGTCAGCAGGTAGGTTCCTGCGATGCTCGCGCCGGAGCTGCAGATGACGAGTACAAAGACGATGATGAGTCTGATCTTCGCCCCCGCCGTATCTGTGAGGTAGCCCATCAGGCGCTTAAATGTCTGACCGAGATCTTTAGGCTTGGCGCCGGGCTTTCCGCCGCCTCTCGGGCCGTGTCCCATACCCATGAGCTACACTCCTTTCTTCTGTGAATTCAGGATATCCTGATAAATCGGATTCGACTCCGCAAGCTCCGCGGGAGATGCAAAGGCGTTGATCCGGCCGTTATCGAGTACGAGGACCTTGTCCGCGTCTTCAATGGTCGCGATACGCTGGGCGACGATAATAGTCGTCATGTCCTTCAGATGAGTCTTGAAGGATTCGCGTATCTTCTTGTCTGTCGCCATATCGACCGCGGAGGTACTGTCATCGAGGATGATGATCTTCGGCTTCTTCAGCAGTGCGCGCGCGATGCACAGGCGCTGCTTCTGGCCGCCGGAGAGATTGACGCCGCTCTGGCCCAGCTGTGTATGCAGTCCGTCAGGAAGCTCTTCGATATAATCCGCGATGCTGGCCTGTTCGCACGCATCCATGAGCTGTGCGTCGGTAGCATTCGCGTCGCCCCAGCGCAGATTGTCCGCGATGGAGCCGGAGAACAGGACATTCTGCTGCAGGACCATCGAGACCGAATCTCTAAGGTGTTCGAGGGTGTAATCCTGAACCGGATGGCCGCCGACACAAACCGTTCCCTCCGTCGCCTGGTACAGGCGCGGAATAAGCTGAACGAGCGTCGATTTTGCGGAGCCCGTTCCGCCGATGATCCCGATCGTTTCGCCGGAAGCGATCTTCAGGTCGATATCGTCGAGCACGTCGGCATCGCCCTTCAGGTCATACTTGAAATAGACGTCGTCGTAAGCGACGGTTCCGTCTGCCACGACGAGCTTCGGATCTGCATCCGCATTCGTAATTTCAACAGGTTCGTCCAGAACTTCGCAGACACGCTTGAGGGAGCTGCTCGAGATGACGATCATCATGAATACCTGGGCGATCATCATCAGACTGGTCAGAATCTGCGTGCAGTATGTCAGAAAGCTGATCAGTTCGCCTGTCAGAAGCGTTCCGCCGATGATCATGTTGCCGCCGTACCACAGGACCGCAAGGATCGTGCCGTACATAACGATCATCATCGCAGGCATAATGCTGATAATCAGATTCTGAGCTTTGATAAGCGCATCCGTCAGGTTCGTGTTGGCCGTATGAAATTTCTTGATTTCAAATTTCTGGCGGTTAAAGGCTTTGACGACGCGGATACCTGTCAGATTTTCCTGAACGTCCGCGTTAAGTTCGTCGGTGCGTTTGAGCATCTTCGTAAAGCGCGGATAGGACTGGCTCATAACGATTCCGAGGAATATTGCCAGGACCGGGATGGACACGAGGAAGACTTTGACAAGATCTCCGTTAATTGTCGCAGCCATAATCGCCGCGCTGATGAGCATGACCGGCGCGCGGACCAGTACACGGATAATCATCATATAAGAATTCTGAATATTCGTGATATCCGTCGTCAGTCTCGTGATCAGAGACGGCGTGCTGAAATGGTCGATGTTGGAAAAAGAGAAGTCCTGGATCTTATTGAAAACACCGACACGTACCTCGTTGCCGAAACCGACGGCCCCCTTCGCAGCGAATATCCCCGACAGAATCCCGCAGATCAGGGAACCGCAGGCCAGCGCGATCATGATCCACCCCGTATTGATGATATAGGGGAGATCCCGGTTGGCAACGCCGATATCGACGATCTTTGCCATCATGAACGGGATCTGGATTTCGAGCAGTACTTCGCAGGTGATCGCGATTGGCGAGAGGATCGAAGGCCATTTGTATTTCGACAGAAAAGGCCTGATCGTCTTTAGCATAAATTCACATCCTTCCTTAATATAGTTTCAGCAGCTGATGTCTAAACAGAGCGTTTCTGCTCATGGATATTTTTTTCTTACCCGAAAAGCACAGATTAAAGAATGGAAAATAAATTCGTTAAGAAAGATAAACTACTGCTGGTAATTGAATATTTTATCTAATAGAAATTGAATATTAAAGCCCCTGAATCGTTCGTCTGAAATTTGTCAGATAGTTTCGAACATCAGTCGTGAACATTCTTTCTCTGCAAAAAAATCGTTCTACCACAGCAAAAAAACGTTTTTCGCGGGATAACAAATAGGCCTGTTCCTGCAAATTTCCGGGAAGTTCCCAATGAAAGTCGGCCGCTGATTATAATAAAAACAACAGCGGAGTCTGTCCGGATTATCATTCGCCGGTCAGATTTGCAGGAGAAAACGACGGGTCCGCCCGGAGAGGAGAAAATATGGCAAAATTCGATCAGACCAGATTTTTTCAGGTTAAGCCGGCAATCTACTACGGAATGAACGCGCTCGATACCCTGGGAACGCTGGATCTGACACACGTCTGTATCGTTACGGATGCGGGGATGGTCAAATTCGGGATCCTGAAAAAGATAACCGATGTGCTAGACAAGTACGGGATCACCTACGATGTATTTGACGACGTACAGCCGGACCCGACGACGGATATCGTTCAGAAGGGTCTTGTGAACCTGATGCTCAAGAAGCCTCAGGCACTGATCGCTCTCGGAGGAGGTTCGTCCATCGACTCGGCCAAAGCGATCATCTATTACGGCAACGCGATCCGCAAGATGTTCTCGGGATCCGACGTGTATCAGAAGCCTTACTTTATCGCGCTTCCGACGACAGCCGGAACCGGTTCCGAAGTTACAGAATATGCGGTCATCACCGATCCTGTCAGGAATACGAAGATTCCGCTTACCGATCCCCAGATGCTCCCGGACGCCGCGATCCTCGATCCGCGGCTTATCGAAAGCGTTCCGGCGGGAGCGACTGCGGCAACCGGCATGGATGTTCTGACACATGCGGTCGAAGCCTATTCGTCCACCAACAACAATCCCTTCGCGCGCTGCTATGCTGCGAAGGCTGCGGAGCTCGTATTCAAGAGCCTGTACGATGCATATGAAGACGCCCACGATCTGAACGCGAAGGCAAGCATGCAGATCGCCTCGTGTATGGCGGGTATCGCCTTCAACAGCTCGGGACTCGGGATCACTCATTCCCTCGCTCATGCGATCGGATCCCAGTGGCACCTGCCTCACGGTCTCGCCAATGCGATCGTACTTCCGTATGTGGTGCTGTTCAACGGACAGGATCCCTATACGTCTTCTGTATACGGACGTCTGCTGTCGGCGATGGGAATTCTGAACATTTCAGGCAACGCGCCCCAGATGCTCATGCGCAGCATCGAGATGCTCAATCGTGAAATGAACATTCCGAAATCGCTGCAGGCTGCGGGAATCGACGAAGCGGACTATATGGAAAACCGCGGAGCGATTATCGGCAAGGCGATGAACGATGTCTGCACGAAGACCAACCCGATCTCGCCGTCCATCGAACAGATGCTGATGGTGCTGGACAACGTGTATTACGGAACGAAGAATATCGAACCGGAAATGGAATAGCGAATTCAGGACACCTTCGGGTGTCTTTTTATTTAGAGATTTTATAAAAGCCCTATATAATAGAGGCAATGCAAGAAAATAACAGAAAACTCAATCATTTTATAAAAGAATACGGACTGCGGCTCAACGAGCAGCAGAGAAGTGCCGTTCTGCGGACTCAGGGGAAGACTCTCCTCCTTGCGGTTCCGGGAAGCGGCAAGACCACGGTAATTCTCGCCAGGACCACGTTTATGATCCGTGAGCTCGGGGTGGATCCCGGAAGTATCCTGACGGTCACGTTCTCCAGAGCCGGCGCCCGGGATCTTCAGGAACGCTGCCTCGATGTTTACGGCGACGACCGTCCCCCTGCGTTCAGCACGATCCATTCCTTCGCGCTGTCGGTGATCCGGTACTGTGAGCGGCGTATGCACAGGGAGGCCTTCGGGATCCTTGAGAACAGCGCAAGACTTCAGAGCGAGGTGTACCGGGAAATAAAGGGGCAGAATCCGTCGGAAGCGGACCTGTCGGATATCGCTTCGAAGGTCACCTACGTCAAGAATCTGATGCTTCCGGCAAAAGAGATCGCAAAGCTTGAATGCGCGGATCTCGATTTCGGAGAATTCTACACAAAATACGAAAAGGTTAAGAAGCAGAAGCGCCTGATGGACTTTGACGATCTGCTGGTTTATGCTTACCGGCTGCTGAAGAAGAGCCGGCCGCTTCTGGCCTATTACAGGAAGCGCTACCGACACATCAATATCGACGAAGCACAGGACACGTCGAAGGTTCAGTATGAGATAATACGGCTCCTGGCAGAGGGCTGCGAGAGTCTGTTCATGGTGGGCGATGAAGACCAGAGCATCTACGGTTTTCGCGGCGCCTATCCGGAAGGGCTGCTTTCATTTAAAGAGGATTATCCGGACGGAGAGATTCTGCTGATGGAGACGAATTTCAGAAGCACGGGGCGGCTCGTTAAAAGCGCCGACGCGTTTATCCGTCTGAATGAAGGACGCTATGACAAGAGGATCCGCACGGACAATCCTGACGGCGTCAGTCCGGAGCACGAATATTTTAAAAATCAGGAAGAGCTGTACCACTATATTCTCGAGAGCGTAAAACGGGAGCGGAAGGATACCGCGGTTCTGTACCGGAATAACGAATCGGTTCTGCCTCTTATCGACCTGTTCGAACGCGAAGGGGAACCCTATTTCTTAAAGGAACACAATCCGCTGTTCTTCTCGAATTTCATGATCCGCGATATCAGGGATTTCTGCCGTTTTGCAGTACATCCGAACGATTTTGAAACCTTTGTCAGGATCTATTACAAAATGAGCGCGTCGATTTCCAAAGGAAATATCCGGGCTCTGTCGAGAGGCAGCGGACCAGTGCTGGAGCGTTTCCTGAACATGGATATTCCCGACTGGCTGTACGATCAGGTGGACGAACTCAGAAAAGGCTTTGAAAAGCTGCCGGATTCGTCTCCTGCGGAAGGACTGAGGACGATTTTGTACGAGATTGGGTATATGGATTTTCTGGAGTATCGGATCGAGAACGGTATTAAGCGGACCTACGTTACGCAGAAGCTCGATATTATCCGGACACTGGCCGGGCGTGAGACGACCATGACTGGTTTCTTCGAACGGCTTGACCGTCTCAGGAGTATCGTCCTCAGTCCGCCGGAACAGTCTCGGAGAGGTCCGGTCTTCACAACGATTCATTCGGCCAAGGGACTCGAATTCGAAAAGGTCCTGATGCTCGATATCTGCGATACGGTCCTTCCGGCGGCATCTCAGGGAACGCCTGAGGAAGTCAGACGCGCCTATCTGGAGGAGGTCCGTCTTTTTTATGTAGGGGTGACACGGGCAAAAAAGGAGCTGGTATTTCTCAGCGCCGGAACCCCCAGACGCCAGCCGCAGGGCAGGGAGGATTCTCCATTTATTCCGTATTATCTAAAGCCCGGCAGGAAAAACCGTCCGAAGCTTCCCCAGGTGTGACCTGTCGGAGCACGGAAACGTTTTCTCGACATGAACGCCATCTGATATAATAGAGGAAAAGACAGAATGAGCTGTCAGGTAAGGGTATCTAAGGACAGGATGAAGCAGAAAAAACAGAAGCATCGTTTCAAAGAGAAATTCAGTCAGATTGAGCATGACGGGACTGGATTCAAAACAATTGAAGATACAGAAACAGGCGTAATGTATCTGTATGTCTACGGCCCCGGCCACGGCGGTCTCACCGTTCTCAGAGATGAGGAAGGAAATCCGCTTATCGAACCGGAGGCTTAATTTCGCTTAACCGCATGTGTTAAGATACCGGGAAACCGGAAATATTTCAGGAGGGTTTTGAATATGAGCGCGTTTATTGAAGACATTATCGCAAGAGAAGTTCTGGACTCGAGAGGCAATCCGACTGTAGAAGTCGAAGTAACACTGGATGACGGTTCGTTCGGCAGAGCGATGGTTCCGTCCGGAGCATCGACCGGTGCGTTCGAAGCGGTAGAACTGCGTGACGGCGACAAAGCCAGATACGGCGGCAAGGGCGTCCTGAAGGCTGTCGACAACGTCAACGATAAAATCGCAGAAGATCTCGAAGGCTTCGACGCGTTCGATCAGGTCGGACTCGACAAGCAGCTTATCGAACTGGACGGTACGCCCAATAAAGGCAGACTCGGCGCAAACGCGATCCTGGGTGTTTCGATGGCGGCTGCAAAAGCGGAAACCGATTCTCTCGGAATCCCGCTGTTCCGTTATCTCGGCGGCGTCAATGCGAAGCTTCTCCCGACCCCGATGATGAATATCTTAAACGGCGGCGAACATGCCGACAACAGCGTTGATATTCAGGAATTTATGATAATGCCTGTAGGAGCTCCGGATTTCGCGGAAGCGCTGCGCATGGGCGCGGAAGTATTCCACAGCCTGAAGAGCGTACTGGGCGCTAAAGGCTACAGCACGGCTGTCGGTGACGAAGGCGGCTTCGCTCCGAATCTGAAGTCGAATGAAGAAGCGCTTCAGGTCATTATCGAAGCGATTGAAAAAGCCGGCTACAAGGCGGGCGTAGATGTCAAGCTCGCGATGGACGTCGCGGCTTCCGAAATGTACAATGCGGACACCGGAAAATACCTGCTCAAGGGTGAAGGTGTCGAAAAGACTGCTGACGAAATGATCGCGTTCTACGAAGATCTCGTTTCGAAGTATCCGATCATCTCCATCGAAGACGGTCTTGACGAAGATGACTGGGACGGCTGGAAGCGTATGACCGATGCTCTCGGCAAGAAGATTCAGCTCGTCGGCGACGACCTGTTCGTTACGAATACGGAACGTCTCAAGAAGGGGATCGACATGGGCGTTGCGAACGCGATCCTGATTAAAGTCAATCAGATCGGCACGCTTACCGAAACTCTCGATGCGATCGAAATGGCGAAGGAAGCCGGCTACACGGCTATCGTCTCCCATCGTTCAGGTGAAACGGAAGATACGACCATTGCGGACCTCGTTGTCGCGACGAATGCGGGCCAGATCAAGACCGGTTCTGCTTCCCGTACCGACCGTATTGCAAAATACAATCAGCTGCTCCGGATCGAAGACTACCTCGGAACAGACGCGATTTACGCTGGAATGAATGCGTTTTACAATCTTAAATAATTTGCTTGAAAGTTTATGAAATAAAGAAAGCACAGTTATCCAACTGTGCTTTCTTTTATTTGACCTTATTTTAACGATGCGATTGTGCTTATTTTATTAAAAATTCTGTTTAAGCAAAAAAATCAAGTTTTATCCACAAAAAAGTTCAAATTGTGGATAGTACTGTGCATAAAACGTGGAAAACTCGAACAATTCACAAAGTTATCCACAGAGCTTCTGAGCAGACAGTGGAGAATCAAAAAACAAGTCGAAATACTTGAACGTTTCTTCTATCTCACAGCCGACTCCGCTTAGATATGATTTGTTTTTATACAATGCTAAAATATCGTCAGATGTAAAGTTGTTTTTTTGAATCAGACTGTTCGTATTTTCGAGAAGATATGCACCTTTATCCACAGCGCTGTGGAAAAGTTGTGGATAACTTTCGTTATGGGCCTGTCCGGTGACCGGCTGATGCCATGTTTCATGGTTCAGGTTGAGTACCGACAGCTCGTCCGTATAGACTGGATAGAGGAGCCTCGTCACAGCCAGGGGCTGTCCGACCATGTTCTCGACAGGTGCGATAATCTTTCTGCGAATACCGCTGGGATCCTTAGCTGTCTCTACAATGTGGAGGGCAGCTTTCTGAGAAGCGGTTACCGCGCCCGGAGTTGTTACGAAACCGTAGGTTTCCAGCGCTGTGTCATGGTAAAATTTTTCGAGGTAGTCTGATGTTTCGGGACGGACCTGAAAAACCTTTTCGCAGGTCTGATACACAGCCTGCTCTTTATATTCATACTGGGCCATCGCGGTATCCAGGAGAACCTCATACATCTTGTGCATATATCCGTAAACACGGGTCCACGGCTGCGAAGCCTCGAACTTGCCGGTTCTGCAGAAAATGAACGGGTGTGTTTCGACATCCAGTGCATAATGGGTCGTATAGCCGGCCATATATGCGAGTCCGATATCCGGATTTTCTGAATTCAGACTGTACCGGAGTCCGTCATAAAAAAAGCGCGACGTATTCTGGGTATGTATGAGTTTAGCCAGCTTCTGGCTTTTCCGGTTCACCAGTGCTGAAAGAACCGAGTAGTACAGAAAATCGGGTCCCTGTGTACCGAAACGATAAGCGTCGTAGTGGGTCAGTGCTGCCTGTCTGAAACGATTGTCGTCAGGCAGTTTCTGCAGAATTTCTCTTCCGCAGTAATAATGGTTAAGCATATCAGACATAATTTCCTCCGGCCGCCTGGAGCAGGCGGCAGTTAGGTTCGATTATTATCAAACCGTGAATCTATTATAACGCGTATTACTAAACATGAGACAAATAAACAACAAAACGAAAGGGGCACGTTATGCGATTAAAGGGAACAGCCGTCTTACCGCACAGCCTTGTGCTTGCAGCACCGAAAGAAGATAAATTTGAGAAAACCGTTCGCGGACTGAAGGATATTTCGCTTGAGGTCGCGAAGGCAAAGCCGGATACGATTGTCCTGATCACGAAGCAGGGGAATGTATTCGAGGATGCTGTCGGAGTCGATTACGCCAGCAGGCTTTCGGGGAGCTGGAAATTATCTGCTGAAGCTGGTTCCGAAGAAATTTCCATGGAAAAAGAATGCGATATGGGTCTTCTGGAAGAGATCAACAGGCGCGCCGGCAGAGAGGAGCTGCCTGTATTCATGGTCAACGAACGAAGCGCTGAAGAATTCGGGATCAGCCAGGAGCTCAGTCCGGCTGCTTTCATACCTCTCTATTATATAGACCGTGTTTTTCCTGACTATAAGATTGTACAGCTTACAGCCGGAGATCTGTCACCGGAAGTGCTGTATCAGGTCGGGATGATCGTCCGTGAGGCTTCGGAGGCAAACGGGAAGGACGTGTTTGTCCTGGCCTGCGCTGATCTGAGTACGAATCTGTCCTCGGATGATCCAGTCTGTGCTCAGACTGCGGCTGATTACGACGGGCGTGTTCAGGCGGATCTGGCTGATACCGATTATCTGAGTCTGATGCAGCTGCGCCCGAATATAATTCGGGATGCCGGGGCGGAGGATCATGATTTGATCCTTATGATGCTGGGCATGTTTGAGAAGATCAAGACTGAATCGAAGGTTCTTTCTTTTGAAGATGTCGAAGGAACAGGATCCTTATGCTCGGTAAGCACCTTTATGATCGATGATAAGGATTTTGTCGTCCCGAGTCTGCTTGCGGTCTATGAAGATCGGGCTGCAAGAGAACGGGAAGCTCTGCGGGCTGGAGAACACGAGATTCTGAAGATGATCCGCGCGGCATCAAATCTCTGGGTCAGAGAACAGCGGAAGCTGGATTTCCCGACTTATGCTTCGTTAATAAACGATCAGTCTCTGCGTGAAGAGCTTGAATCCCGTCAGGCAGGTGTGTTCGTTACGGTGATGAAGGACGGAAAACTCAGGGGCTGCATGGGCAGCATCAATCCCTTCGGAGACAATATCGGTGAAGCCTTCATTAACTATACGATCGAGGCGCTGTCGTATGATCCGCGGTTTATGCCGGTCGAAGAGGAAGAGCTGGGCAGGCTTCAGTTCACCGCCGATATACTGGATATTCCTGAAGATGTCGAAGAGGCTTCGGAGTTGGATCCTTCTATATACGGGCTGATTGTCGAACAGGGCGTCCATCGCAGCGTACTGCTTCCGAACCTGCCGGGTATACGGACAGCTGAACAGCAGATCGCGGAAGGGAAGGAAAAAGCGGGAATCTCTTCTGTTACGCTTGAAGCAGGGGAGCCGCTTGTCATGAAGCGGTTCAGGACGGAGCATTTCGATTAATGCTTCATATTCGGAAGCTGAAATAGAGATGATAACAGATTCGTAATTTAATTGAAAAAAGCTGTTGACAAAGCGCCGCTCTCCCCGTATAATAAATAAGCTGTCTTGAGAGAGCGGCGCAACAAGTCAATGAAAACATGAAGGCAGAGATGTCTTCCTCTGAATCTGAAGCGAACAA
>CALMRA010000156.1 GCA_937872065.1 uncultured Eubacteriaceae bacterium
GCGCCGCCTTCCTCAAGGGCCGCTCTGAACGCCGGCAGGTAAATCTCGTACAGCGGGATGCTGCCGTATCCGACATGGCGTCTGAACCAGCGTCCGCCCTGTACGGCTTCATCCGTAAAGAAGTCTGTCCAGACCCCGTCCGGCAGATAGTATGAGGCGATACCCTCGTCGTTGAAAATCGGAGCGACAAGCAGCGAATCTCCCAGCATGTACTGTCTGTCAAGCACCTGGCAGTTTTCGTCATACGGGAATTCCAGCATCATGGGCCGCATCACCGGCATGCCGTACTGATGTGCAGAAACCGCCGCACCGTAGATGTACGGCATCAGCCGCATCTTAAGCTTCGTGAAGAAACGCAGTACGTCCGTCGCTTCGTCATCATAATTCCACGGGACCCTGTAGGAGGTGCTGCCGTGGAGTCTGCTGTGCGAGGACAGCAGGCCGAAAGCGCACCAGCGCTTGTATACATCCGCAGTTGACTGGGACTCGAATCCGCCGATATCGTGACTCCAGAACCCGAAGCCTGAGAGCATCAGCGACAGGCCGCCACGCAGGCTTTCCGCCATCGACGGAAAATCCGACCAGCAGTCGCCTCCCCAGTGAACCGGGAACTTCTGACCGCCTGCAGTAGCTGAGCGGGCGAAGAGGATCGCCTGATCCTTCCCTTTTTCCTCTTCAAGGACTTCATAGACCGCCTGATTGTACATCTGCGTGTAGTAGTTATGCATCTTGACAGGATCCGAGCCGTCGAAGTAGACGACGTCCGTCGGAATTCGTTCACCGAAGTCCGTCTTGAAGCAGTCGACACCCATGCGGACCAGCATACGAAGCTTGTCCTGATACCATTTCCTAGCGTCGGGATTCGTGAAATCGACCACCGCCATGCCCGGCTGCCACATATCCCACTGCCAGACGGAGCCGTCCGGCCGCTTCAGGAAATAGCCGTTTTTCGCGCCCTCTTCAAAGATTGACGAAGCCTGGGCGATATACGGGTTGATCCAGACGCAGACCTTCAGATCCTTTTCATGAATACGCTGAAGCATCCCAGCCGGATCCGGAAAAACTTCTGCGTCCCATGCGAAATCGCACCAGTTGAAGCCCTTCATCCAGAAGCAGTCGAAATGAAAAACCGACAGCGGAATGTCGCGTTCGCGCATGCCGTTTATAAAGCTCATGACGGTCGCTTCGTCATAATCTGTCGTAAACGAGGTGGACAGCCACAGGCCGAAGGTCCAGGGAGCCGGAAGCGGGGGTCTGCCTGTCAAAGCTGTATAACGTTCGAGAACGCCTGCCGGATCGTCTCCCCCGATCAGGAAATAGTCGAGCTTTTCACCCGGAACCGAAAATCCGATCTTCGATACGCTTTCAGTTCCGACTTCAAAGGAAACCTTTTCCGGATGATTGACGAAAACGCCGTAGCCGCGGTTTGAGAGACAGAATGGTATGTTTTTATAGGACTGTTCGGTGGATGTACCGCCGTCCTCCTGCCAGATGTCGACGGTCTGGCCGTTCTTTACGAAGGGGGTGAAGCGTTCACCGAGACCGTAAAAACGTTCGCCGACGCCGATTCCGAACTGCTGACGCATATAGGCGTCCTCCGTTTTCGGATACGCGTGGCCCCGCCAGTCTGTCTTCAGATATGCGAGGTCCTTTCCTCCGGCTTCACATCGGATTTCTTCGTCATATGCAAAAACCATACGTCCCGTACGTTTATTCACCGAAAATGACGCACGTCCGCTGATGACCGTCACTTCGTCTTCACTTTCTTCTAAACTGAAGGTATCGCACGGGTTTTCCGCAGTCTCGAAAGACGGCCCTTTATCGAGGGCTCCTTCGTGATGAAAGACCTGAACCCTGATCACATCTCTGAGCGGAGACGAGATCCGCAGGGTAAGCATGACGCCGCCCAGCGTATCGCCGCGATGGCTGATATGCGAAGCGGGCATCAGCAGCACTGCCGAATCCCCGCCGATACGCATGTCGGAGACTTCGGCGGGAGAGAAGCCTTCGCATCCTTCCTTGTAAAGCCAGCATCCGTTTCCAAATTTCATAACCATTCCTCCCTGTCTGTTTATCTCTGAGGTCAGTTTATAACCTGCGCAAATTTTCGCCTACCGTATGAATCCGATACGGTTTCAGGGAAGAATTAGCGTTTTTCAGGACCTGAAATTCTTACGATAACGCGGGTCGAATAATTAAGGTGTTCTTTTTTTTACGGAATCTATACAATTAAACAGAGAATAAATAATGAGAAAGCAGCGGGAAGACGACGGTTTTCTCCGTCGAATGAAAACGATTTATGAAGAAAGAACGGACAGGCGGAAAGCCCGGTAAAAAATACGATTTTTTCAGATACCTGACGGGATCGAATATACGCAGGCAGCTGCGCGGGATCTTTCTATTCGGCGTGCTGCTCCCTTCGCTGGGCTTCGGCATCTTCGCGGTATTTCATGCCCGCAGCCAGATGATCACTCTCTATTCGTCTCTCGTCCAGTCAAACTGCGCCCGCGTCACATCCATCGTTTCGGATGTGACGATGAACGCCTATATCTCGGCGGACTCGATCATTTCCTCGCCCCAGTATATGCGGCTGCTGGGGGCGACCGAGCCGGTCGAAACGGGAAGCGGAACGGAATATGCGGTACTCGACGACAGAGTGAGCGCTATCAGCGCCGACAACGCCGTGATCTCGGAAGCCGGAGTCGTGACGAACAATCCGAATATCCCGACGGGACGGTCTGTTCAGTATTACGCAGATCTGGCACAAAGACCGTGGTACGGCATGATTACGAATAAACAGTGGCGCGTCTGGGTGACAGCGCCGGTTACGAGTATCTGGGGAGAAACCCGGGAGACGCTGATGCTGATCTGCCGGATGGGAACCACAAACGATCAGTACGAGACCTTTCTGATTATCACGCTGGACAGAAATACCCTGAAGAATACGATCGGATCGAACAATTACGGCTTTCTGCTGGCGGCCGGGAATGATCCCGTCTTTCTTGCCAGCAGCGCCGATGCGGTCGGCGAGGAATTCCCGATGCCGGACGATACGAATCTGACGATGGATACCTACACAGGTTCCATCACGATTGACGGGACAAAGACCCTCGGGTCCTACAGGCTTCTTCATCCGTACCAGACGGACGGCGTGATCCGCATCGACGTGACGGAGCCTGCGGCCTACCCCGCGATCAATACGATCACGGCAGTCTACCTGACCATCCTGGCGGCGGCGACGATCATTCCGGCGGTGATTATCATGATGTATTCGAATTATTTCAGCGAGCGGACCAACACCCTGAAAAAGGCGATGCATCAGGCTCGTATCGGCAGCTACGATATTGTGGACAATGTGGACGGAACGGACGAGCTGAGCGAAACCTTCCAGGATCTGAAGACGACCGTCGAGCAGATCCGGGCAAAGGACGCCAGATATTACGAAGAAAAGCTCGAACGGCAGCAGCTTGAGAACAGGCAGCAGCAGATGGAATACAAAATGCTCGCAAGCCAGATCAATCCGCATTTTCTGTACAATACTCTCGAGACGATACGGATGCAGGCTCTCGCCGGCGGAAACCGGGAGGTCGCAAAGTCCATCAAGCTTCTCGGCAAATCGATGCACTATATACTGGAGAATACGGGGACCACGTTCACGACGCTGGCCAAGGAGCTGGATTATATCCAGAATTATCTGTCGATCCAGCATATGCGCTTCGGCTCCCGCGTCAACTTTACGATCGACATCGATCCGGAAATCGATGCGGAAAAATGCGAGCTTCTGCCGCTTCTGATCCAGCCGGTCGTCGAAACCGCGATCGTTCACGGACTTGAGAACATCGACGTGACGGGAATCGTCACCGTCGTCATCCGCCATATCGACGACGATCTGAAGATCGTCGTCGAGGACAACGGCTCCGGTATCAGCGCGGAACGGCTAGAGGTCGTACAGGATGCGCTCCTGACAGACCCGCTCTCCAGCGCGTCGAGCATCGGCCTGAAAAATATCCGCCAGCGTATTATCCTCTGCTACGGCGCAGGCGCCGACCTGACCCTCGACAGCATCGCGGACGAAGGCACGACTGTCGTGATTACGATACCCTTTGAGCGTACGGTCGACCCCGTTCAGAACGGCGGCAGGTCTGGGCCGGAAGCTTCTGATCAGCCGGACAATACAGCCCAGCCGGCGGATTCCGATCTGATCGGCCGGAACGTGCAGGATGATTCTGATCCGGCCATGAAACAGTAACGGAGGAAATATGGAAAATACAAATATCAAAGTACTGCTCTGCGACGACGAGCAGATCGTACGCGAGGGTCTCCGTTACATCATCGACTGGGAAGCGCTGGGCTTCACGATCTGCGGAGAAGCGGAAAACGGCGAGGACGCCCTGGCGAAAATAGAAAAATACAAGCCGGGTCTTGTGCTGATGGATATCCGGATGCCGAAGATTTCAGGACTTGAGCTTATCGCGATGATGCGGGGCTCCGGCTTTACCGGCGAATTCATTATCCTCAGCGGCTACTCCGACTTCGAATACGCCCGGACCGCGATCAGGCACGGCGTATCCTTTTATCTGACAAAGCCCATCGACGAGGACGAGCTGGAGCAGGCGCTGGTGTCCATCCGTGAAAAGATAAGCAGCCGAAAGGACAAGGAACGGAAGCAGAAGCAGTATCTGAGCAAGGCGAAGGCGCCGGTGCTGTACGATCTGCTCAACGGCACCGTGGACTCCGGCATCGACTACCGTGAGCTCGGACTGGATCTGCCGGTGTACCAGACGGCGGCTGTCTCCAGACCCTCGGAGGAGGCCGCGCCCTTCGACTTCGACAGCTATATCGGCATCGGAAACCGCGGGAATTCGGCAGTCGACGACATATCCTTCGGCAGCACCGCCGTCTATCTTCTCAAGGGCAGCTATGCAGTGAAACGACTGGCCGCGGCTCTCGAGAAGGAGGACCGAGAAAACGGAATTCCTGCGGGAACCGTGCTTGCCTGCGGTCCGGCCGTCTACTCGCTGGAGGAGATCGAATCCTCCTACGAGGCATGCAGGAAGCTGCTGGCGAATTCGTTCTTCTTTGACGAAAACCAGAAAATCGTCACCTGCGAGGATCTGCCGGCTATTTTCGAGCGGGTCGAACCCCTGGATCCGTCTCTCGCGAAGGATTACAGCAGACGCATCGCGGACTATATTCAGGTATGCGCGAGAAGACGCATCTCGGACCAGCTCACGGAGCTCAAAACCATCACCGCGAAGAGCGGCGCGGCTCCGGAAGAGATCAAGTATTTCTTCTCCGATCTCTTTCTGCAGATCGAACAGCACCTGCGGGACGCCTTCAAGAATCAGGAGCTGGCGCTCCCCGGAAACGCGGAGGTGATCATGAAGGTGACCGGCGCCCGTTTCCTGTATCAGATCCAGCTGTACTTCACCCAGAATTTCGAGAAGATTATCGAAGCGCTGGGCAATCAGACCGGCGAAAGCCTGTTTGACGATATCGTATACTATATCGAACGAAATTACGCCCAGCCCCTGAAGCTCGAAAACATCGCGCCGCTGTTCGGCTACAACAGCTCGTATCTCGGAAAGCTGTTCAAGCAGCGGACCGGACAGAACTTCAACAATTACCTGGACGAGATCCGGATCTCCGAATCCCGCAAGCTTCTCGAGGAAACGCAGCTGCGCGTCTACGAGATCGCGTCGCGGGTGGGCTACAGGAACGTGGACTACTTCCACCAGAAGTTCAAGAAACAGATGGGACAGAGTCCGGCGGAATACCGGAAGCTGCACGAGTAAGCTGTAAAAAGGACCGTCTCTTTATCGAGGCGGTCCTTTTACGTTTAATCAGTTTACTCATCAGGATGATCATCAGTTTTGCTGTCATCAGCCGACACCCTCAGGATCCTCACATCCTTAGCGGGCAGCACGAGATGTGAATTCTTTATATAAGTACGGCCGTTCACCGCGTCCCTCCAGCTCCAGCGCACTCAGACCTCCGCGTGCTAGTGGTTAGGGTTGAGCAGAA
>CALMRA010000157.1 GCA_937872065.1 uncultured Eubacteriaceae bacterium
GTAACCGTGTTTTGATGGATGAATTCGAGGAGAGCGGCATCGAGCTCGTCGACGAGGATCCGGAAATCGCGGTCACGGCCTTCGACACTTCCTTCGATTATGCGAAGCTGTGCAGGCTCTGTGACTTCATCCGGACAGGGATACCCTATATCGGGACACATCCGGATTTAAACTGCCCGACAAAGACCGGTTTCATTCCGGACATCGGCTCCCTGCATGCATATATCGAGGCCTCGACCGGAAGATGGCCCGATAAAATCGTCGGGAAGCCGGAACGTGAAATTATCGATTATATGCTGGACGTAACGGGCGGCAGGCCGGAAGACACGGCCGTCGTCGGCGACCGGCTCTATACAGATGTGAAATCAGGCGTAAATAACGGTCTTTACGGCATCTTCGTTTTGAGCGGCGAAGCACAGCTGCTCGATCTGCCGGAGACAGACGTTACCCCCGATCTGATCTTCGACTCTGTCAAGGAGATGATCCCCTTTCTCTAAGGCAAAAAAACCAGTACGGATTCGCCGTACTGGTTTTTTAGTGTCTCAAATATTTTTAGTTCAGCGGTTCCGGTGTGAAGATATCGGAATCCTCTGTATTCTGCTTTTCCGCTGTGACCGCTTCGGGAGTTCCCCCGACGGTGTGTTTCTTTCTGTTTATCAGGAAGCAGGCAAGTCCCCCGCCCCCGATTACAGCGGTAATGCCGATAATCGCTCCGAGATGATTCGTAACATGGCCGATGACACAGGCAGACTTTCCTTCTGCCGCCGCGGTGATCGTGACTTTACCGGAAGAAACGGCTGTTACCAGTCCGTTCTGATCTACGGTGGCGATCTTCTCATCGCTGGAAGACCAGCTGATGCTGTCGACCGTCGCGTTTTCCGGATTCAGCTTTACGGTAAGCTGCTCTGTATCGCCCTTGTTGAGCGTAAATTCCTGCTTCCCGTCTTCGGTCGTTACGGTCAGATTCTGAAGTTCGACCTTCTTGACCGTAATATCCAGACTACCTGTGGTCGCTCCGTTGCGGGCGATAATCGTCACGGTTCCGGCTTTCTTAAACGAAACGAGTCCTGTCTGATCTACCTGGGCGATCATCGGATCCGAGGAGGTCCAGGTGATGGACTTGTCCGCCGTATTGTCCGGTTTAACAGAGGCCGACAGCTGATACTGGGATCCCGCTTCCGGCTCTGACGACAGCGCCTGAATCGTCACCGATGTGGACTGCACCGGCAGTACGGTGACAGTCACGCTGGATGACGCGCCGCCCTTACTTGCGGCTGTGACAGTCGCCGTTCCCGCGCTGACTGCCGTGATCTTGTTCTTGTCGGCTTTGACTACGGCCTCGTTATCCGAGCTCCAGGTCACGTTCGTATTCTTCGCTTCCGAGGTTTCGACGGAGGCTTTCACAGAATCGCCGATCTGCATCTCCGATGGAATACCGTTTATGGTGACTGTTTCCGGATATGACGGCTTCGACGACGATCCGGAACTGCTGCTTCCGGAGCTGCTGCTTCCATAACTGCTGTTTCCGGAGGTAATGCTGTCGAGCCAGCTGTCGATATCAAAACTGTAACTGCTCGAAGAATTCCCGGTGCTCGTGCTGCCGGTATTCGCATCCGTCGTATTATATTTTGCAAAAGCGAGAGTCGGGCAGAGAAGTATAAGCAGCCCGATTAAAAAAGCTGTTTTAAATCGTATTTGTCTCAAGGTTATTCCATTCTAAAATCTGAAATCACAAATTGAATTTTCCTTGAATTTTATCACGAAACTGATGATCTTCGCATTATGACTGCGTTATCAATGTATAATATTACATCTCTGACCCGGTAAGTTTTTCAACATTAACCTTCAGCTTTTATAAGCCTTCGACGAAAATGAACCTGAAAAAGCACAGGAACGTAATCCTGTGCTTAAAGTACGGCCTTTTTCATCCGCGAAGTCATTTGATGCTTATGTATGTTCCGTGCTGTCAGGTGCGGCTTCTTTCATCCGCAGTGTCGCTGCGGCCTTTTTCAGCCGCGGAGCACTATATAATCAGATGGTCTGTTCCGTGCGTTCGATAATATCGTCCTGTGTCTTTTTCGACAGGACGTTAAAGAAAGCGCTGTATCCTGCAACCCGGACAATCAGATCACGGTGCTTTTCAGGATGCTTCTGTGCGTCGATAAGCGTCTCGCGGCTCACGACGTTAAACTGGACGTGATAGCCGTGGAGACGATTGAAAAATGTCCGCAGCAGCATAATCAGCTTCTCTTTGTTTCCGTCTCTGTTCAGGATCTGCGGCGTGACCTTCTGGTTTAGCAGGACCCCGCCTGTGATTTCTTCTGTCGGAAGCTTCGAGACGCTCTTAAATACGGCTGTCGGTCCGTTTTTATCGGCCGCATGGCTCGGCGAACATCCTTCCGCCAGCGGTTCTCCTGCTTTTCTGCCGTCCGGCGTAGCCAGCGTTCCCGCTCCCTGAGGCACGTTCGCGGAGATCGAAGACGTCCCCGCATAATATATACCGCCGATGGGTCCTCTTCCCCATCTCGTATTGTGATACTTCTTCATTTCGTCGATATAGACGTCGTAGGCGTCGACGACGAGACGATCGACATAATCGTCGTCGTTTCCGTATTTCGGCGCGTTCTGGAGAAGTCTTCTGAGCTTTTCTCCGTCTTCGCCTGCGAAGTCGTTCATCAGCGCGTCCCACAGCTGCGCGGGCGTCACCTGCCGTTCTTCGAACACGACCTGCTTCATCGCCGCCAGGCTGTCCGCGAGATTCGCGATACCCACCTGAAGGTCGCTGATAAAGTCGTAGACCGCTCCGCCTTCCTTCATGTTCAGGCCGCGTTCAATGCAGTCGTCGGTGAGCGCGGAGCACAGGATATCCGCCGTATCCTCCTCGAGGACCATATCGCAGGTCGCGTCGATAATCGTGCACTGACGACACATTTCCCGGATTACCTTGTCCCAGCATTCGAGAACCTGATCGAAGCTCGTAAAATCTCTGAAGTGGCCGATGCCATCACACAGCTTGACGCCGGAGCTCGGGTCGACGCCGTCATTCATCGCGATGAGCAGCGCCTTCGGGAAGTTCAGAAAGCTCATGCCTGTGCAGCGGTATCCCCACTTGCCCGGGACTGCCGTTTCAACGCATCCGATAGCGCTGTAGTTGTACGCATCCTCCGGCTTTACGCCTTTTTTGATGAAGCTCGGGATAATCACCTCGTCGTCGTTGAAGGCCGGCATGCCGAAGCCGCAGGCAACGACGTCCATGCATTCGCGCATAAACGCGTCAGACAGTCCGTGATGATATCTTACGGTCAAATTAGGCTGAGTCAGATGACACTGGGCGACGCTTTTTAAGATCAGACTTGACATCGGATTGACCGCATCCTGACCGTCCTTCGTCTGCCCGCCTATCGTGACGTTCTGATACAGCGGAGATCCTGCTGAAAACTGTGTGTGACTCCATGAGCGGATCTTGTTGATCGTGTAGGTCTTAAGCCACAGGTTGGTCATCAGCTCGCAGGCCTGATCCCCATCGATGCGGCCGTTTTTCAGATCCTCTTCGTAATAAGGATCGAGATACTGATCCATCCGTCCGTAGGAAAGGCTGTGACCGTTGGATTCGAGCTGCAGCACCAGATGAATAAGCCATATACTCTGAACGGCTTCTCTGAGTGTCTGCGCCGGTTCGTAGGGAACCTTATTAAGGATCCGGCTCATTTCGAGCAGCTCCGCTTTCCGTGCAGGATCTGCTTCGCCGGCCGCGGTTTCTTCGGCCAGAGCCGCATATCGTCCTGCAAAGCTTCTGACCGCCTCAACGACAATAAGAATCCCCCGATAGAAATAGCTCTTTTTAATATTCTGATAGTCGGTCAGATCAAGAGCGTCCAGTTTTTCCTTTGCCCGGCGTTCGTAATCCTTCAGACCGACACGAAGCATCTGCCCGTAGTCGACCGCGCAGTGCGCGTCTCCCGATGTGATGTTCCCTTCAGATTTGATAATTCCGAGATCGTAATAGAGTCTCGAATGAGGCGGAAACGCGGCAAGTCCTCTGTCGAGGAGCGTATTGTGTTCCCAGAAGGGCGCGATTTCACGAAGCTTTTCTTTGTTTTCTTCTGTTATATAGAAAACGTCGCCGTCGCGGTGTTCGAATTCGTCGAGCTCGTCGATGACCCATTTCATCGCGTATTCCGGAAAGATCGGCGCGCTCCTGTTCGAGGAGGCCTGATTCCCGGCGATCAGCGTTTCAGGCTCGATAAAGATGCTCATTCCGTCTAAAATATTCTGAAGCATCAGCGCCCGTTTGATCGCAAGCGGCTGATCCTGGTTTTCCTGATATGTTTCTGTCGTAATAACTGCCCGTTCGACGCAGACCTGCGGCTTCGCTTCGATGAGCTCTTCACGAAATTGCTTCATCCGCGGTGTCAGTTCGCCGAATGTTCCATGATCCATCTATATCTCCTTATGTTCGCAACTTCTTTTAGTTTCGTTCGTAAATTCATCATAATTCGATTTCGAATTCTTGTCAATATCCTGTTCAAAATTCTAAATATCTTTCCTATGAAAGCTAATATATTTACTAAACAAATTATTGATGATATGCTATGTTTCGTTAGCAACATCAATATCATAAAAAGAAAGTACAGGAGCGCCAATGACAGAAACGAAAGGCGGGGTTATTTTTAACATACAGAAATTCAGTCTTGACGACGGTCCCGGAATCCGAACCGTCGTTTTTCTGAAGGGATGTCCGCTTAGCTGCGCCTGGTGCGCAAATCCAGAAAGCCAGGATCCCCGCGTACAGAGTCTGTGGGATAAAACCAGGTGCCGCGGATGTCTGAACTGCGTTAAAAGCTGTCCGGAAAACGCGGTTGTCCGAACTCCGGCAGGAATAACGGTCGATCCGTCACGCTGTACCGGCTGCGGTCTGTGCGCCCGCATCTGCCCGGAGGGCGCGCTGAGCATCGAAGGAGAACACAGATCGGTTAATGAAATCGTCAGAATCTGCCTTCAGGACCGTGATTTTTACGAAGAAAGCGGCGGAGGCGTCACGCTCTCCGGAGGCGAAGCGCTTGCACAGCCGGAATTTGCTCTCTCACTGCTTTCGGCATTAAAAGGCAGAGGCATCCATACCGCAGTGGAAACGACGGGCTTCGCACGTGAGGATGTCTTTGACCGTGTTACGAAACAGGCGGATCTGCTGCTGTACGACATCAAGCACTGGAATGAGGAGCGTCATATCGAAGGCACAGGCGTCTCAAATAGACAGATCCTGTCAAATCTGAAACGGGCGGCCGCAGCCGGAACGGAAATTCTCCCCCGGCTTCCGGTCATTCCGGGTTTTAACAATTCGGAAGAGGAGGCCCGCGGGTTCTGCGAGATTCTGCAGGAAGCCGGACTAGGCAGGATCCAGCTGCTTCCCTTCCATCAGTTCGGAGAGAACAAGTACACGCAGCTTGGCCGCTCTTACGCCTATACGGATGTGCCTGCCCTTCACGAAGAGGATCTCATGAGCTTTCAGAAAATCTTTCTCGATGCGGGAATAGACGCGTTTTTCTAAATCATCAGAAATTACAGCTTTATCGACATATGGATTTGCAGAAATAAAGGAAAGAAATGTCAAAACGAACGAACCGGATACTTGAGCTCCTGACGGACAAGGGCCAGCTCGAGGTAAGCCTGCTCGCCGACCTCCTCGATGTCTCGAAGGTCACGATACGAAAGGATCTGAACGAGCTTGAGCAGAAGGGTATCATCGTCCGCGAACACGGACTGGCGGTTCTCAGGAGCCGGGACGATATCAACGGACGGATGGCTTATCATTATGAGGAAAAGAAGAAGATCGCTGCCGAAGCGGCAAAGCTCGTAAACGACGGCGATACGATTATCATCGAAAGCGGAAGCTGCTGCGCGCTGCTCGCCGAGACGCTGACCAGCACGAAAAAAGATCTAACCATTATCACCAACAGCTCGTTTATCATCGACTTTATACGCGGCCGTTCGGACTTCCAGATTGTCCTGCTGGGCGGAATCTATCAGCAGGATGCCCAGGTTATGGTGGGGCCGATGGTCCGCCAGTGTGTCCAGAACTTCTGCGTGGATCTGCTGTTTATCGGCGCAGACGGCTATTCTCCCCGACACGGATTTATGAACCAGGATCAGATGCGGGCGCAGACAGCCAGCGATATGTCCGCGCAGACGGAACGGGTGGTCGTGCTGACCGAAAGCGACAAATTCAATAAGCACGGAGTCGTGCCTCTCAACCTGCAGAACGATCACATCAGCGTGATCACGGACAGCAGATTATCTTCCGACTGTGAAAGAGTACTGCTCTCAAATGGAATCGACGTAATCAAGACGGGAACATACGGAGAAAAGCTTTGAAGGAATTATGGGAACTGTATCTGTGCTTCGCAAGAATCGGAGCTGTGACCTTCGGCGGAGGCTATGCGATGCTTCCGATCCTGGAACGGGAGCTTGTTATAAAGCGTCACTGGGTTACCATAGACGAACTGATGGATTATTTCGCTGTGGGTCAGTGTACGCCGGGAATTATCGCGGTGAATGTCTCGACATTCATCGGAGACAAGAGAAAAGGAGCTGCAGGAGCCCTCGCGGCAACACTGGGCTTTATTACGATTCCGATTATCCTGATCACGATAATCGCGCTGTGTCTGAGGAGCTTCGCGGACCTGCAGGTCGTTAAAAACGCCTTCGCAGGGATCAGAGTCTGCGTCTGCGTGCTGATCCTGAATGCCGTGACGCGACTCTGGAAAAAATCGATATTCGATGTAAAAACCGGGCTTATCTTTGCGGTTATTTTCGCGTTGACCGTTTTCTCTGGATCCCTTCCGATTACCGTCTCCCCTGCCATCCTCGTCGTGGCAGCAGCTGTCATCGGTATTGCCTTCGGACCCGCAGGCGATTCTTCTACAGGCAATAAGACGGAAGGTGCATCGAAATGATCTACCTTCAGCTCTTCCTGCAGTTCTGCAAAACCGGACTCTTCTCGATCGGCGGAGGTCTGGCGACGCTCCCGTTCCTGTACGAGATGTCCCGGACTACCGGCTGGTTCAGCTACGCGGACATCGCGAATATGATCGCGGTTTCCGAATCGACTCCTGGCGCCCTGGGGATCAATATGGCGACCTACGCCGGGATTGTCACCGGGGGTATTCCCGGCGGAATCGTCGCGACAGTCGGACTCACTACACCGTCGATCATCATTATCCTGATCATTTCCCGTTTCCTGAAGAAATTTAAAGACAACATCTGGGTCGAACGGGCCTTCTACGGTCTCCGACCTGCATCCGTCGCGCTGATCGCAGCGGCGGGGATTAACGTCGCAGCGATCGCCCTGGTCAATTCAGGCGTATCCTTCACGCAGTTCGGAGCCTGGGTAAACTGGAAAGCGGTCGTACTGGGCGCTGCGATCTGGTACGGACAGAAGAAGCTGAACTGGCACCCGGTGATCTTTATCGCGATTGCGGCCGCAGTCGGAATCGTGTTTCAGTTCGCTTAATCCGGGAACTGTTTCCCGTCCCAGACGATATCCCGGTATCCTTTTTCATAGGTCGCCCCTTCTGTCGAAAAGCACAGAATACGGCTGCTGCTGTCCAGGTCCAGTTTATCTTTCAGCTCCGCAAGATCAGGTTGTCTGAGAATATCCGTAAGGCAGCCGAATCCGGCAGCACCTGACTCGCCTGAAATAACTGCTGGATCTCCTGCCAGAGGATTCCCCAGAATGCGCATTCCGTCCGCCGCACTGCTCTCGGGAATTGCGATACAGCAGTCCGCGTGGGCGCGAATCTGATCCCATCCCGTCTGACATGGTGTCCCGCAGGCGAGGCCAGCCATAATCGTGTCGAGCTCTCCGGGTACTGCGTACAGCTCTCCGTCATCTGCGGCGGCGGTCCTGAAGATGCAGTCGGCGGCCTGAGGTTCGACGATGATGATCCTAGGCGCATCGAGATCGTCTCCGTACAAATCTGCGAAGAAGCCGGTAAGCGCTCCGCTCATCGCACCGACTCCGGCCTGGAGGAAAATGTGGGTCGGACGATCCTCCATCTGTTCGGCTGCTTCCAGCGCCATCGTCGTATAGCCCTGCATGATTTCACAGGGAATCAGCCGGTAGCCTTCCCAGTCGGTATCCTGCATCAGGATCCATTCGTTCTGATGAGCCGTTTCTGCGGCCGAACGTACGGTCTCATCATACGTAAGATCGGTAATTGAAGCCTGTGCGCCAAGCCTGCGTATATTATCAAGCCGTTCTTCCGCACTCCCTTTCGGCATGAGCACAACACAGTTTAAGCCGAGCTGCTGTGCCGTCCAGGCTACGCCGCGCCCGTGATTGCCATCCGTAGCCGTGATAAGCGTCTGACCTTTCAGTCGTTCTTTTACTTTGTTCGAGGATAGATAGTTGAAATTTAATTCGCTGTCCTTAAGATTTAGTCGTCTGCCCAGTTCTCTGGCGACTGCGTAGCTGCCGCCAAGTCCTTTAAAGGCATTTAAACCGAACCTGCTGCTTTCGTCTTTAACTTCTATCGAACGGACTCCCAGCAGAGCCGCCAGGCTCTTCAGTTCCACCAGGCGAGTCGGCTCATATCCGGGAAGACTCCGATGAAAGTTTCTGACTTTCTGTGCCTGTCCGACACCGAACTTTTCGCTTGAGGCCGTCTCAGGTTTTCTCTCAAGAAATACTGTTTTCATATTCTTCATAAATCAGAAGTCTATTCCTCCGCTGCAGGCACTGCTTCCACCGCTTTTTTTGAATTCAGATACTGTTCCGTTATGTCTAGATCGTAATTCCACAACGGCGTTTCCATCCTGCGCGCCTTTTGAAACTGATAATCCTTTAAAGCAAAATTGACGTACTTAGATAAACCGAATAGTGCGATAACGTTGAAGAAGACCATGAACGCGCTGCAGAAATCCGCCATTTCCCACAGACTTTCGACCGGCAGGATAG
>CALMRA010000158.1 GCA_937872065.1 uncultured Eubacteriaceae bacterium
CAACAACGGGCAATCTCGCGCGCCGGGGCTGTCCAACTTGCTTTTACATTTTTGGCATTAATTTCAATATTGAAATTTTATTTACCAAAGCGGAAAGAAAATTTACAATTATGAAAACCGAATTAGAATTAACAAGCCTCGAGATTTATAATTATGAAGCGTATAAAAAGAAGATTCGCAATGATACAAGAACAATTGAGGATCAGGTTTTTATCGACCAGAGAAAACTTGATCATTATCTAAGCAGAAAAAAAGCACAAAGAACCAATTTAGCCCAGTTGGAGGAAGAACAGATCTATGAGTTTCTTCATGTGAAAAAAGACGGCAAATTTACTCTAAGCGCGCTGTTAATGTTCGGTATTTATCCCCAGGCAGTTTTTCCCCAGCTTTCCCTAACAGCGGTTAAAATTCCGGGTACACAGTATGGCCAAAATGGTATTAGCGGAGAGCGGTTTTTAGATAATAAAAAATTTGAAGGTACTTTAGAAGAGATGCTTGAAGGCGGTTTAAATTTTGTGATTTCAAACAGCCGAACAAAGACGGTAATAAACAAAAAAACAGGTATTAGAGAAGACATCTACGAATATCCTGTTGTCGCGGTACGTGAAGCTCTCTTAAATGCGCTGGTCCATAGAGATTACAGCAGCTATACTGAAAACATGCCGGTTCAGATAAGAATGTTTGATAATCGTCTGGAGATCCATAGTCCGGGCGGATTATATGGAACTTTAACTGTCGAGCAGTTGGGGACGACACAGCCAGATACCAGAAATCCTGCGTTAGTTACAATGATGGAAACCGTAAATCTTACTGAAAACAGATACTCTGGAATACCAACTATACGAAAAGAAATGAAAGATGCAAAACTGCCGGAACCGGAATTTGAAAATAAGCGCGGAACTTTTATTGTGAGTCTATTTAATGATAAAATGTCTCGCAATCAAATCAATGACACTCTGCGGAGTGTTCTGGAATTCTGTGAAATTCCGCGGTCAAAAAAAGAAATCTCGGAAAAGATGGGCATTAAGACTGAAAGTTATGTGAAAAGAACCTATATTGATCCGCTTCTGGAAAAGGGGCTTCTCGAAATGACTATTCCAGCAAAACCGGGAAGCCGAAAACAGAAGTATCAAAAAGCAGAGTAATACAGGTGATTTATACTTTACACGCTGTAAAAAAGATCCTCTCTCACACTAAATCGGATCACTGACTGTCGGCTTTTCTTCAATAAATGTCAGTGCTTTTTTCAGAACCTCTCTGTCCGGTTCAAAATTAATACGATTAAGCGCCTGATTCACAGGAACCCATGCCGCGTTTTTTACTTCCGCAGCTGTGGGTTCCTTTTTTTCTCCGAGGCATTGACCGAGAAAGAAGGTGACGCTGCGTTTTTCTTTTTTAAGCGCGCTGGGGACCGTGGAGCTGAAACCCGGGATGATCGCGATCTTAATTCCTGTTTCCTCGTAAACCTCGCGGACGGCTGCCTGCCCGGGTGTTTCTCCGTCTTCGAGATGTCCTTTCGGAAAGGACCAGAAGAGTCCTCCGTCGATGAGCAGGACGTCTCCGTCTTCGATCACAACGGCGCCGTAGGAATCGGTATTTCGATGGTCGTGTCTGTTATCCATGCGCGTTTTGTACCTTTACAGAAATTTCTTATACAGATCTTTATACTGCTCGTCCACAATAAGTACTGCGTTAATGCTTTTGAACATTTTCTGTTTCCAGTCAAGATTTCCGTTTCGTATGCACCAGACTACTTCGTAGCCGGTGAAAGAGTAGGCGATTGTCGAATAGAGTACCAGGGGATCACTCATATTCCGGATCTCTTTCTTTTCCTGAGCTTTCCTGATGATCACCTCGCTGATCTTCGTAAGATTTGTCCTCATATCGAAGGAATGATGGTCTTCCGTGAGATTGGTGATGAGCATCTGGCTGAACAGATCGCAGCCGAATTTTTCCGTATCGTCCACCAGAGTGCCGAAAATCAGGTACAGCTGCTCCAGATGTGTATCCGCTTCGATAAAATGCAGCGGATCATTAAGCAGACCGCTGATTGTACGGTCGTAGAGGTCCAGGATCAGTTCTTCTTTGGAGCTGACATATTTATAGAAGGTGGGTTTGGTGATATTGAGCGCGGTGCAGATATCGTTTACTGTCACATTGTTATACCCCTGTGATAAAAACAATTCGACGGCCTGATCACAGATGGTCTCTTTGTTGATTGTTTTCATTTTAGCCTCCTGTTACAATCTTAAATCAATTTTCAACTTTTACAAGCTCTGTATTGATTTACATGGCGGAAAACATATAATTTTACTCAAGTAAATATAATTTTTACCGAAGTAAAGGGGGAAGCTGATGCCATCGTTATTTGAAAAGACGAAAATAGGCAGCATGAAGCTGAAAAACAGGATCTTCATGTCGCCGATGGGAACTACCGGGGAAGCGGACGGAGCTTACTGCATTGACGGTATCAATTATTTCATGGAAAGGGCGAAAGGCGGAGCCGGTCTTATCATCACCGGAGCGAACGTCGTATCGACGAAATACGAGCCGCGTCCATGTACTGAGCTGTCGGACTTTCATCATGTGGAACGTCTGAACATGCTTATCGAAAGATGTCACAATTACGGAGCGAAGGTCTGCGTTCAGCTGTCTCCGGGACTTGGACGCCAGCAGTTTACAGATCCTTTCACGCCGCCGTATTCTGCGGGCAGTGTCTCTTCCTTCTGGTTTCCCGATCTGATCTGCAAGCCTCTTGAAAAAGAAGATATTCAGTATCTTGTCGATAAAGTCGGCTATTCTGCGTCTCTGGCGGTGAATGCGGGCGCTGATGCCGTAGAGCTTCACGCTTACGGCGGTTATCTGCTGGATCAGTTTCAGTCGACGCAGTGGAATAACCGTACGGATGAATACGGCGGTTCGCTTGAAAACAGAATGCGCTTTACTCTGGAATGCATCGAAGCGATC
>CALMRA010000159.1 GCA_937872065.1 uncultured Eubacteriaceae bacterium
TTTGACATGAACATCTCCGACTACGTTACGATCAGCTTCGAATCGATGATCAGCATTGTCGACGCTCTCGGCGGCGTCGATGTGGATATCGCCAATGATACCGTGCTGGCGTATTTGAATAATGCAATCGCGTCGTCCAATTCAACCTACGGGCGCAGCGACGCGCAGATCGATTCCACCGGCGTTCATACGCTTAACGGCGGACAGGCGCTGTCATACGCACGAATCCGCTACAGTGATTCCGACTATCAGCGTACGGAACGACAGCGCGAGATCGTTCAGGCGATATTTAACAAAGCCAGAACAAGCGATGCGGTGTCGGTCGCGGATGCGATCGCCCAGATCTTCCCGTACATGAAAACATCGATGTCGGTAAGTAAAATCATCGGCTATGCCAAGCTTGTGATGGTTTCTCCTGATCTGAGCTTCTCTGATTTCAGAGTTCCCACCGACGAATATTCGGTAAGCGGCTACATCGACGGGGTCTGGTATCTGTTCCCGAATACGCTCGTTGACAATGCCAGGGCGCTTCATCAGTACATCTACGGCGACGATGTCAATTACGAGCCCAGTGAAACGGTTCAGAGTATCAGCGATCAGATTACGAATTACGCGAATACGAGGACTGAATAGTACCGTTTACGATATAATAGACAATTGAAGACCAGCCGGCGGTTCAAACGAGCCGCCGGTTTTTTATATCGAAAAACAGAGGAGAGGCCCGTGAGCCGGAAAAACAAACTTGATATCATCAGCTGGGCGGCTGTCGCCGTTATCGCAGTCACGATATTCTGCTTCTCCGCGCAGCGGGCGGACCTGTCCAACGAGTCCAGCGGCTTTATTGTCGGGATCCTGACAGCGCTGTTTCCGGGACTGGATACGATGCGGCTGGATCTGCTTACGACCATTGTGCGCAAGACGGGTCATTTCACGGAATATCTGCTGCTGGGACTCGCACTGATCAATGCAGTCAGGCGAACGTTCTCAAAAATCGGCGATAAAGCCTGGATAGCCGCGGGAGTCTGCGGCTACGCGTACGCGGTAAGCGACGAGATCCACCAGCTGTTTGTTCCGGGGCGGGCCGGGATGTTTACGGATACGCTGATCGACCTGGCCGGCGTGATGACCGGCATCGGTCTGTATCTGCTGTGTCACGTCCGCAGAAAGTCAGAAGAAGGAGGAGAAGATGTCTGAATCAGAACAGCAGTTTGCCAGACGTGCTTCAAACCTGTCGTGGACGGTCTCCGGAGATTACGGACTGACTATCGAGGAGTCAGAGAGTGAAAGTGCCCTCACCCTGTACGAGGCGGTGCTGGCGGGGGGCCGCAGAGCTTTTCTGGACTGGGACTGCGTCAGGTCTTTCTATGGCGTGAAGATCCGTGAGGGCTATGACAATACGATGCTCACGGGACTTCTCAGGATCGCGGTGGATGAACGGATTGCGGGAAAACTGGTAGATGAGCGCCCGGGTATCCGTTCGATGCGGGATACCGCTTACCGGGAGGTCCTGAGGCGCTCTTCAAGCCTCTCGTTCGCTCCGCTTATCGATAAGGCGGTCCAGAGCGATTTTCTCAGGCAGGCGGGAAGTTTTGCCGCGGATGGCGAAACGCTGAGGCTGCTGAAGGAACTGGACTATCTTAAACAGATTGACGATACTCAGACAATACTGAACGGGATCTCGGATATCTATCTGAAGAATTTTCCGATCGGCGAATATACGCAGGATCAGGTCAGCACTGAGGACAGCTGGTCGCTGGAGCCTAACGATTTCGGAGCTTTTTTACGGGATGAGCTGTACGGCGATCTTCCTGCGGAAGAGAGTGAAGACAGCGAAGAGACCGGTGAAATCGGGACCGGATCTTCCGATAATATCGGAACGACGCGGACCATACGGATCCGCGAAGACGAGATCGAATCGATTTTCGAACGGGTGAGCAGTCAGTACGGCAGCTCTTATCTGAGTCCGGCGGAGATGATCCGGCTTCAGGAGCAGATCTGTACGGGTGTTCATCACGCGTGCAGAGTGCTGATGACGGAGGGCGTGCTCCGGTCCGAGTGCTCGAACGATTTCCGGACGGCCTATGCCTCCAGGCAGATCGAGGTGAACAAGCAGCTGTGGAACGCGAATCTGCTGATGTACCGGCGGGTGATCCGCAAGCTTAAGGACAAACTGACGAGGACGTTTATCGAAGAACAGGAACCGGATCTTGCGTTCAGCGATTCCGGTCGGATCGTTCCCCAGAGACTCTGGCGTATCGGGCGTGACTCTGACAACAAGGTGTTCAGGCGCCGGTTTGAAAAAGGGCAGGGGAGCTTCGTCATCGACATCCTCATCGATTCCAGCG
>CALMRA010000160.1 GCA_937872065.1 uncultured Eubacteriaceae bacterium
AATCAATATTCTGATGCTGGTCCTGAAGCTTACGGACTGTGTCAATGTCGATGTATTCAATCTTCATCAGAACGCTTCTATGGGAGCGATCGTAGCAGCTTTCTCGGGAAGCCTGCTCTACGGTATCCTGACAGCCGGTCTGTTCCATGTATGGGCTCTTATCGCAGCGGACCTCGGTGCGGAACAGAATCAGAAATATTTCAATCTGCCTGAAGGCGTGTCGATTTCTCATCCTGTAGCGAATACCTATCTGATCTTCGCCTATCCTTTTAACTGGCTGTTCGATCACATTCCGGGAGTCAGAAACTGGAATGTCACAGCAGAAACTATTCAGAAGAAATTCGGCGTACTCGGTGATCCGACAATCGTAGGCTTCATTATGGGCGTAATCCTCGGATTCTTAGGCTTCGGCTGGAGTGATCCTTACCACACGATTATTCAGAGCCTTCAGCTCGGTATGTATCTAGCGGCAGTAATGCTTTTGCTCCCGAAAATGACATCCATCATGATGGAAGGTCTGGTTCCCCTGTCGAATGCTGCAAGAAAAATGCTTGTAAAACGCTTCCCTGACAGAGATATCACGGTAGGCATGGACACGGCTCTGATAGTCGGACATCCGTCAGTCATTGCACCGGCACTGCTGCTGATCCCGACAATCGTAATCATTGCGATGTTCTTACCAGGCAACACGGTTATGCCCCTCGGCGATTTATCACAATTCGTATTTTTCATAGCGTGTATGGTACCGGTTTTCAACGGCAATATCATCAGAACATGGCTCGCAAGCGCAATCTGCTTCGGCTGCGGACTGTGGATCGCATCCTGGATGGCAGTGCCTACGACTGAAGTATTTATGAATTTCGGCACAGGCGGAACTGCAGGTGTTCTCTATTCATCATTAAATCCCTCGGCTAATCCCTTCACCGCGTTGTTTGCAGGAGCCAGCATGGTTGGAATCGGCGCGTATATTCTGATAGGTGCAGTACTGATTTCCGTCGGATATCTCTTAAAAATAAGAAGAGCTAAAAAAGCGCAGAACGAACAGCCGGCAGAACAGCTTGCTGAAGAAACAGTAGTATAAATAACCAAGCCTTGCAAAGTGAAATATCTAAATTGAAAGTGAGAAGAAAATGAAAAAAATTTTAGTAGTATGCGGAAACGGTATTGCCTCGTCGTCAATCATGGTTTCAATCTTGGAAGATTATCTGAGAGAAAAAAAGCTCCAGGCGCAGGTGGACAAGGCTTCCCTGATCGATCTAAGAGGGGCGCCGGGCGCAGCGAAGATCAACACTTACGACTGCGTTCTTTCTTCAACCAAAATCGACAATGAAGACGTGAAGACTCCGGTAATCCTGGGAATCGGATTGCTTACAGGGATCGGTGAAGACGAAGTTTTTGAAGAAATCAATAATCTTTTTAAATAAACATATAACTGGTGAACAATGAATATTCAAGTGTACTGTACAGAAAAAAATGTTTCATCCGACAGGGAAGCAATCACAGCGGCAGGTAATGTGCTTGTAGATAACAATAAGGTCAGTAAAGAATTTATCGATGCGTGTCTTTCCAGAGAAGTAGATTATCCCACGGCTCTTGCTCTCCCGGACGGCAATGCGATCGCAATGCCCCATGGCGGAGCCGAATATGTAAAAGGGGACAGCATCAGCGTCCTCAGAACCAATACCCCAGTGGAATTCGGACGAATGGAAGATAATTCACTCAAGGCTTCATGCAATCTTATCTTC
>CALMRA010000161.1 GCA_937872065.1 uncultured Eubacteriaceae bacterium
CGCAGTTCGAACAGTGGAAACGGCCGATACCGTCGGTATTGTAGTAATCGAAATCCACCTTATGGTCGCAGACCGGACAGGCTTCGGTCGGATAGGTCTCGTCCTTCATGAAGGATTCCCGGTTCTGTTCGGTCCCGAAATAGATCGTGTTTTCAGAATATTTTTCGAAGGACTTGCTTCTCGGCTCGTCGTTATTCAGGAACAGCCGGACCTCGGGCTTCATAACCGAAGCGACCTTTTCCATGATAAACGCAGGATCTCCGTTTCTCTGGACCTGATCCTTCTGGAGATTCATGATCATCACGTTCGCTGCCGGAAGCTGCGCATAGATAAGCGGAAGGTAGCGTTCGTCCGTTTCGAATACGAAGTAATCCGCATCGAGCCTTCCGTTCATATCCGATTCCTTCGCGAGGCTTGTCGCAAGACCTGCCAGAAGGTTTGCGCCCTCGAGATTTGAGACGACGTTCTTTCCGTTATATCTTAAAATATGCGTGACCAGGTTGGTCGAACTGGACTTCCCGTTGGTCCCGGTGATAAAAATGACTTTTTTCGGGTCGACGTTCTTAAAATGCGCGACCATTTCCGGGTCGATCAGAAGCGCCTTTTCTCCGGACAAATTGCTTCCTCTGCCGCTGCTTACCAGATTGATTACGGAGTTCATCCCCTTTGCAAACAGCAGTGCACTTTTAAACCTAAGCGAATTCGTATCTCTGCTCATATTTTTCCCGTTCTATAAATTATTAACCTACACAGTTTAACACAATACGGCGTAAGTGCGGCGGTTTTCCAGTTGAAACCGCACGACACTATTGGGCCGAATCGTTTTTATCCGTCTGATTATCGTTTTCAGATTCCGTATCCGGCTGCTCGGAGCCCTCCGGCTCGTCCGGTGGAACCCAGTCAGAGTTGACCGTATTATTCTTCTTTTTCTGAGATTTCACATAGATCGTTCTGAGAGGCGCGGCGAACTGCCCCAGCTTAATCGCGATATTGTCTTCGAGATTGTCGCTGGTATCCGGATCCGAGTTCAGCTGCTGTTTATAAGCCTTCCTCGTGTTCTTTGCGATCGAATTCGCGCTGGAAATGACCGCGCCGGCGAAACAGGCCGTACTGAAGAAGCTGCACAGCGAAATAATGATCGCCGTGAATTCCGCATAATAGGACCCGTCGGGACGCATCGGCACGATATCGCCGTAGCCCACCGTCGAAAACGAGGTGATCACATAATAGAGCATATCGAGGGCGCCCAGTGTCGTGTGCACATCCGAATGATAAAACGCGGCATTCGTTACCCAGCAGGCGTAGACCATCAGGTACAGCACCAGCAGCTCGCATACGAGAATCGCGAACATCCCTTTCAGGATCCCGAAGGACTCGTTATACAGCAGCCTGTCC
>CALMRA010000162.1 GCA_937872065.1 uncultured Eubacteriaceae bacterium
ATGATGTCCGGATCAATGATATTTGTGATATTGGCGATTCCCTTTGCGAGGACGCCTGCTGCCTGTTCGACAATCTCTTCCGCTTTCGAATCGTTCTGATGATAGTATTCGAACAGATCCTTCGCTTCCTTCCCTTCACCGTAGGTTTCCGCGGCCATACGGGTGAGCGCGCTTCCGCTTGCCTGTTCGTTGAGCGATCCGGGATTCGCGTTCTTATGACAGTATTCATCTTCATTGACAATCATGTTCCAGAATTCTGCGGAATTGGAATTGGCGCCGTTGACAAGTTCGTTCTTATATACATAAGCGCCTCCGATCCCAGTGGAGATCCCCATGAAGACGACGGATTCGAAGCCTGCACCGGAACCGAGCTTTGCTTCCGCAAGTCCCGCGACATTCGCATCGTTGTTCAGGTAGGTCTTCAGGTGTGTTTTTTCTTCGACGTATTTGACGATCTCAAAATTGTCCCATCCGACGAGATTCGGCGGGTTCAGGACCTTCCCGAGACGGATATTCAGAGGCCCCGGACATCCGATGCCGATTCCGCTGAAATGATAGTCTTGATCCATCAGGTAGTCGAGAAGCTTGTCCATATTCTGTTCTGCCGTCAGGCTGCGGTCGTTATCTGTTTTAAATACGCCGATCTGTTTGAATTCTTCGTCAAAGATGGCTGCTCTGAGCTGAGTTCCTCCAATATCAATGCCGATACTTTTCATCACACTCTCCCTTTTTTCTCTCAAATAAGTCCGTTTGTCTATTATTATGACGTCATATTGTTTAGTGATTATTATTTATTTTTATCACTTGAGACCAGTTTACGCCGATATGTTCCGATTGTCAATATTATTTATTATTATTTATTATTTATTTTTAGTACCCAGATAAGCTTCTGTCGAAATTCAGAACAAACAGGAAACAATAAAAAAACAGCCCGTCTCCGAGCTGTCCTGTTGTTCATTTCTTATTCAGTTACTTCACATAGAATCCCGCCAGGCTCCCGTCCTGATAGAAGCTGATGGTATAGGTCTTGCTGCCGTTTTCGTAGGCGGCCGGCAGGGAGACTGTCACATAATCCTTATTGTTTTTCGTACCGCCCGTGACTGTCGCGTCGCCGTAGGATACGAAGGCGCCCATATCGTCGATGTTCTCCCGTGCCTTCGTGATCGCTTCGACCGAAACGTCTTCGTCCTTGAACATTGCAGAGATTGCTTCCGCATCGCCGGCGTTAAACAGATCCACGACCTGTTCCGCGAGCTCCGTCTCGGTCGCGGTATCCGCCCAGTCCGGAACATTGGAGCCGCCGCATCCCGTCAGAGAAAGCGCCAGCAGTATGACCAGCATGCCTGCTAAGATTCGATTCAATCGCATATGATAAGCTCCTTGATCCATAAGTATTCTTTCATTCCAACTATATCTCTATACCCTGCCTGTCACAAGGATTTATTATTCAAATATAGTTATAAACATAACATGTAATCGTTTGTTTTTCGACACTCAAAGGGTATATAATTGTTAATAATGACCAGAACAGGAGGACGAAACCGTGCTGAAACAACGTATTGTCTGTATATTGATGACCCTCGTATTGATTCTATGCGCCGCTCCGGCAGTTTTCGCCGATGAACTTTCCGATCAGCAGGCCAAAGTCACAGAGCTGCAGACCAAGGTCAATGAAACGAACCAGCGGGTGAATGAGCTTAACAGCCAGATCGCTCAGAAAACTCAGGAAATTGAACAGACACAGACAGAATTAGACGCCGCTGAAGCGCGCCGGGCCGGTCAGCAGACCGCGCTTGAACAGCGTCTCCGTGCAATGTATATGTACGGAAACGACGGATATATTGAGATGATCTTCTCGAGCAAGAGCTTTGATGAGATCATCACCTACACAGATGTCTCTGCGGACATTATCGAAGCGGACCGAAAAACTCAGACAGATCTGACAGACACAAAGAACGAAATTGCTGAAAAAGAGCAGAAACTCAAGGATGATAAAGCCGCGATCGAGCAGGCTAAGGCGGAATCTGAAGCGGTTCAGCTGAATCTTTCAACAGAACTTGCCCAGAACAAGGCCCTGGTCGAAGAAACGCTCCAGAAACTGGCTGCCGAAGATCCGAATTTCAGTCAGAGCGCTTACTACAACTCAGGAGAAGCCGGCTACGTGCTCGGAAGCAACAGCGACAGCGGATGGGTCTGGCCGATTGATGCTTCCGCGACAAATGCTTTCATGATCACAAGCCTGATGGGAACCCGCAGCTCCCCCGGCGGAGTCGGAAGCACCGATCATGGCGGAACGGATATCGCCGCGAAAAATGGCAGTATCGTCGTCGCGGTTCAGGACGCCGTGGTATCCTCTGCAGGAGTCAATTCTGGCTACGGCAACTGCGTCGTTCTGACGACTACAGACGGATACACCGTCTATTACGGACACCTGTCGAGCATCGGCTGCTATCAGGGACAATCTGTCTCGAAGGGACAGTCCCTGGGTAATGTCGGATCCACCGGATGGAGCACCGGACCTCACCTGCATTTCGAGGTCAGACTCGGGAACTCGAAAATAAACGGACTCAGCTTCTACGGGAACGACGTACTCGCGAGACTTACATACAATCTGGACGCGTAATAACTACTAATCAAAAGGAAAGACGCTGTTACGTTTTTCCTTTTTTTCATGATTTAAATCTAAAGCCAGTTAATCTTGAGTGATTAACATAATTAGTGTATTATCTTATGTTAAAAACTGCATACTTATGCGATTTTCCATCTATTACACCCATATTTTTATCATCAGGATGAACAACATAAATGAAATTATATTTCTGGAAATAAAGATCACAGAGAATTTTACTTGTATTATAAACGGGTTCTTCTCATTGACGTAGTCGTGCAATAATTTATAAATAGCTATTCTGTTAATTTCACATTCATTAAAAATTAAAAGTCCTTTTTCTCAGAACTTTTCTACGTTAATATAATAGTAATTAACTTAAAGTGAGGACTTATTCATGGGAAAGAACCTTAATTTCAAAAACAGCGACTCTCTGGATATGGTACGTACACTGCTTGATGAAGCAGAATTATCTCTTGATGATGAAACAAGAACAACTAATGATGTGCAGGGACAACTTGGCGATATTATGAACGATTTGCTTAAATCCGATGCCTTCGGCCTTGGTGCAGCAGGAGCCGGTCTGGCTGCCGGCGGAATCGCTGGAGTCGGACTTCTCAGCGCACTGGGAACCGCAGGTTTAAGCGCCGCAGGAATTACATCCGGACTAGCAGCTGCCGGAAGTATCATCGGCGGTGGAATGGTTGCAGGGATCGGCGTTCTAGCCGCGCCAGCTGTACTCCTAGGCGGAACCGCCTATTTTGCTGCTAGCAAGGTTAAAGAAAAAAAGCTCATTCAGGAAAAGGAAATGCTCATCCAGAGGATCATGCTTGCCCACGACCGCATCATGTTAAGACTGGATCAGGAAAAGGACGCGGCTAATGACAGACTCAATCATTTAAAACTGCTTCTCGATATGCTTATGGGCGCTAAGCATGACATGGAAGTAGATCTTCGTGGCTAAAAAAGCCTTTCAAAATGAAATCGATGTTCTGGCGTATCAGCGAAACTCCTTAAATAAACTAGATCAAAACTACCGGGATCTCGATGAATCCATCAGTATTCTTGAAGCTCAGGTTGAAAAATACCGGCTGTCTCAGGGGATCGACGCTCCTGCTCCAGACGTTGCAGCCGAAAAAGAAAACGTCTGCCGTTCCGGATCACGAGAAGGTATGGT
Organism: uncultured Eubacteriaceae bacterium; assembly: GCA_937872065.1. Classification (GTDB taxonomy): domain Bacteria; phylum Bacillota; class Clostridia; order Eubacteriales; family Eubacteriaceae; genus UBA7485. The sequence continues at coordinate 3,786 of CALMRA010000162.1, forward strand.
CCGGGATACTGATGATTTTGATAATCTGCTTCGAGATGCACATCATGCAGGATTTTATGGCAGCGTACTGACCGACGTCGCATCGCAGGATGAAATTGACGAGACTGTTAGACTTTTAAACCATTATTATTCCGAGTATTCCGATCAGTATGTACTCGACCAGGACGACTATGCAGTCGCCGGCATTATCGGTGTGATCGCAGCCATGGTCGATTTTTTCCTTGTCACAAAAACCTCCGGTTCCTCGGTGACTGCCGGGCCGCTTAAAACCGGAGTCGAAAATTTCTGGAACAGGCTGCTCTCCCCGGAAAAAATTCGTGAGCTCGAAAACAGATACAAAGTTACTTACGACATCTCAAAAAACACATCCGCTATTTCCCAGAAGGTACTGGGGCTGTGTCCCCTGTATCATCGCTATCAGTCTCTTGGCCATGATCCGATCCTGGGACTTGTGTTCGGTGTCTCCGACCTGATGAAAGGCGAGGCGACCATCATTGATGGAAACGGCCGCCTTATCATTCAGTCCGTCAGCGGCGCTCAGGGGATGTCCTTTGTTCAAGCTGTGATCACTGTTTTCGGTCACTTCCTGTCCGACGTCGGCACGAAAAGCCCTGGTGGGAAAATCCTGAGCGTTCCAGCACCGCTGATGCCACTGCTCCAGCTGATTCAGGCAGGATCGATTGAGTATAACGGGGAGTTCTATAACATCGGCGACCTGTCAAAGAAAATGTACGGTGACGGATATAACTTCAATCACTTTGTCGGAATGAGTATACCGGTAATTATGATTGAAATCCTGTCAAGACTGGCTTTTACGATAAGGGAAGTTTTTATCGAAAAAAAAAGTTTCGAGTCCACTCACAATAATCCGAAGCTTACAGTCATGCGCTGCATCTCCAACGGAGTTCTGTTTGCAGAAAATGCCGGAAAACTGATTGTTACAAAAAATCCTTTTGCAATCAACTATCCGGCATGGATCTCAATGGCTAATTACGGCTTCAAGACTCTTAAATGGTGCTCGTATGATAAAGAAATTGGTAAAATTTCTCATGCTGCATCTTATATCAATGCAGACTGGAAATATCTGGAGATATCTGCCAGAAATCTGGATTCCAGTGTCGAAACGTACATACTTGAGTAGCCACAGTCTGCCTATTATTGGTTTTAACAGAGGCCACCCGGAATGATCCAGTTTATCGATACCGACTATACCTTCAGTAAAGAAAAAATATACAAACAGCTTCATCTGAAAAACAGCAGAGCTGAGAAACGCATTGACGATGTGTTTCCGGAGCTGGTCCGCCGGACGAAAGAGCATTTGGATATAACGGCCTGCTGGAGCGTGCTCGAAAACACGGAGCAGCTTTCATTGCCGGGAACCGCCGGCTGCAGATACGTCGTCTTATGCTGCTGCTCCTGCAGTCAGACTATCAATGATTTCGTCAATCAGCTGATGGAGCAGAACAGACTGATCGACAGCTACCTTGTGGATCATCTTGCAACGGAAATCTTTTTTAACGCATCGAGCCAGATGACTGGTTTTATCGAAGATGAGCTAGCGAAAAAATCTCTTCATCTGACCAGACGCTTTTCACCCGGCGAAGGAAATATTGATCTGAACATCCAGAAGACCGTTCTGGACACCCTGCAGAAGGAAAGGGATCTTGGCATACGACTCTCGGAATATCTGATGCTTACACCAGTAAAAACGATGCTGTATTACTTCGGAGCTGATTCAGCGATAACGCCTCACTCGACCGAACACGACTGTAAAAACTGCAGCTCTGTGAACTGCCCGTACCGCGCGGCCGATTGAAGCGAAATCTCAAAAAATAAATGCTGCCGATCGCAATGACCGACAGCATTTTTAAATTCTTTATCTATGAAGCAGCCTGTTCCTGATCGTCCTGTTCGGATTCCGGCTGTTCTGTTACATTATCATCAGCTGCATCATCATCCGTTTCAACGTCTCCGGATGCAGCATCTTCAGCTTTGATCTCTGCTGAATCCACTTCTTCTGCTTCTTCTATCTGATCCGATTCTTCCTGTTTCTTCTCAAAATCGTGAATATCGAAATCGGACTTTGTCAGTCCCATCTGATTGCTGTACATCTTCAGTGTCTGCAGATCGACTTCGACATTGGTTGTCTTCTGTGTGTTCTGCTTGTCGTAAATATTGCTCAGAATGCTTTTTACGAATTCGAAGCTGTCTTCGATCTTCTTTTTGCTTTCCAGCGTGTTTTCTGTTTCAATTCCGCTGGCAACAATATCTTTGTAGTTTGTAAAAATTGACATCATCAGGTTCTGAACCTGCGGTTTGACTTCGTCAATTCCCTGGTATAACAGAATGCAGCTCTTCATGGTTTCTTTCGATTCAGTGGACGCTGCGCTGTAGGCATACTTCATTAAACCGAGAAGCTCGGTCTTTTTCTGCTTCTTAATCCGTTCTTCTTCCTGTTCCTCTTTTTCTACTTCCTTCATAGCCATTTCTTCAAGCTGAGCATCTTCCGCGGCCTGTCTGGCCTGTTCGATTTGTTTCGAACGGGAAACCGCGAGAGCTATTCCGCCGAAGATAAGCATCATCCACATCCACGCGGGGACTATCATCAAAAGTCCCATCATCAGCGGGAAAAATCCGATAAACAGGAAGCCGCCGCCTTCATGTCCCGGCCCAACTCTTCTGTATATGTCTTCCACTCTTTTCTCTGTGAATTCTTAATGAGATAACATTAACGCATCATGCTCATAATTAACTTAACAATGATAGGTAAAGGCAAAGAATCGTCTATTCTCACAAAACTAAAGACTCATACCCATTTTTATATTATATTAAAGGAAGACTTTTGCACTTAAAAGTCCTGAATTTACGGAATTATGGAGTAATTAATGGAAAGAGAGAATTTTGGTTCGAGACTGGGCTTTATCCTGGTCTCCGCAGGCTGCGCTGTCGGCCTGGGGAACGTATGGAAGTTCCCGTATATATGTGGTCAGAACGGCGGAGCCGCCTTCATTTTAATCTACCTGGCGTGCCTGGCCCTGCTGGGTCTGCCCATCCTGGTGTGCGAATACGCCATCGGGCGCGGAAGCGGACGCAGCATCATCGGCGCCTTCGACAAGCTCGAAAGCAAAGGCTCGAACTGGCACAGCTTCAAGTGGTTCGGCTTCGCCGGCAACTACCTGCTCATGATGTTCTACACGATGGTCGCAGGCTGGATGCTGTACTACACCTACCTGATGGCCACGGGCAGATTTGTCGGAATGGATGCGACGGGGATCCAGACATCCTTCTCAGACATGCTCGCAAGCCCCGGAATCCTGATCCTGTTCACGATGATCGTTATCGTGGCGTCCTTCGGTGTCTGTGCGAAGGGGCTGAGAAACGGCGTCGAAAAGGTCACGAAGATCATGATGATCCTGCTGATCGTGCTGATGCTTATCCTCGCGGTCCGTTCGGTCACCCTGTCCGGCGCGTCAGAAGGTCTGAAGTTCTATCTGGTTCCGGACTTTAACAAGCTGATGGAAAACGGGATCGGCAACGTCGTTTTCGCGGCGATGACCCACGCCTTCTTTACGCTCAGCGTTGGCATGGGCTCGATGGAAATCTTCGGGAGCTACCTGTCAAAGGATAAGAAGCTCACAGGCGAAGCGCTCAGCGTCGCCCTTATCGACACCTTCGTCGCGATCATGGCCGGCATCATCATCATCCCGTCCTGCTTCGCCTACGGAGTCGAACCGGGCGCGGGGCCGTCGCTGCTGTTTATCACGCTGCCCAATGTATTCAACCACATGCCCGGCGGAAGAATATGGGGAACCTGTTTCTTTATCTTCATCTCCTTTGCCGCCTTCTCGACGGTTATCGCGGTATTCGAAAATATCGTCTCGATGATGAAGGAAGGGAAAAACTGGACGACGCAGAAATCCGTTCTCGTCAATCTCGTCGGCGTGTCGCTGCTGTCACTGCCTGCGATCCTCGGCTTTAATCTGCTGGCGGGAATCCAGCCCATGGGCGCCGGAACTTCCCTGATGGATCTCGAGGACTTCCTCGTATCCTACAACATCCTTCCCCTCGGAAGCCTGCTGTTCGTTCTGTTCTGTACGAGAAAGAACGGCTGGGGCTGGGACGGCTTCATGAAAGAAGCCAACACCGGAAGCGGCATGAACTTCCCGAACGGTCTGAGAGGCTACATGACCTACATCGTACCGCTCATCATCGTCGCCATCTATCTGAAGGGCTACTACGATACCTTTGTCGTACAGGGAACGGCAGTGCTCATCACCTGGATGGGAATCGCCTGCCTGCTGCTGGCCAAACCCCGGGAGCAACTCAGCGACCATGACCTG
>CALMRA010000163.1 GCA_937872065.1 uncultured Eubacteriaceae bacterium
CTCTCTCTGAACGAAAACGGCCTTCTTCTCGCTGATTACGCTCAGCGGATACTGGACGAGGAATGTGAAATGCTCGACAGAGTCCGTGATCTCGACAGAAGCCGCTGTACAGTTACAATCGGCTCATCTGGGCCGGGACCGCTCCTGACGATGGTTCCGCTGTTTCATGAAATTTCCCCGGAAACGAAGACCGTATCCGAACTGCAAAGTGAAGATATGCTGATAAAGGGACTCGAGGATGACGAATATCAGCTGATCATCCTGGACCATAAGCTGGAATCGGAGGATCTTACGCAGATTTACTGCGGCAGCGAATCGCTGTTTCTGGAAGTTATGCCCGACCATCCTGCTGCCGGACTTAAGAGCATCAGCTTCAAGGAAGCCGACGGAATGAGCTTCCTGATTCATACCGAAATCGGGATCTGGGACCAGCTGGTCAGGAAGTATATGCCGAATTCTACATTTCTGATGCAGTCGGATATGGACTCCCTGAAACAGGTGGCGGCCTCGTCGACCCTGCCGTCATTTCAGACAGACCTCGGGATCGAAGATGCAGGCCTCAGAGGCAGCCGGATCGCAGTGCCGTTCTCAGACCCGGAAGCATGTGTCAACTTCTACTGTACATTAAAGAAGAAAAACCAGATCAAATATAAGGCGTTTATTGAAGCGATGAATGAAAGATAACCGATAGAGATTCTTGCGTACTATTTTCAATTCTATAAATCACAATCTCTGAATGGAGGAGCCATAAGTGAGCGGCAATGTAAAAAAAGATATAGCCGATGCCTACGAGCGGCTGGCTTGCAGGATTGACCCGGATAAAATCTCCGTCAAGATGCTCGTCGAGGAATGCGGTATTTCCAGGCAAGCGTTCTACTATCATTTTCAGGACTTGATAGACGTGATGTTCTACATTGTGGACCGCGATATGGAGAGCAATATCAGCCTGTGCCTGCAGGCCGCAGATTTCCCCACCTCGCTGATCATGTTCCTCAACGGTATTCTGTCTTATCTGCCTTCAATGAAAAAAGGACTGAATTCTAAGTACAGAGCCGATATCGAATCCCTGATGATCCGAAAAACCCGACAGTACATGAGCGTGCTTCTTGATGAGAAAAGCTACGGCAGGTTTCACAGCCGCGAGGAAAAAGATTTCTTCGTCGAGGCGCTGTCGTGCTGTATCATCGGTTATATTATTCAAAACGAAAACGAAGTATCGCCTGATATCGATGCTTTTTGCCGCGGACTTGAACGAATGGTTCGAAAACACGTCGACTAAAAGCAATATTACAGAAGATCCTGCCGGGTCTTCTTTTTTATTTTTGCCCGCTCTTCTGTACCCATTTCCTGAGCAAAGCCTCTTTACTGTTCTGCAATTGTGTAAGGACAGATTCTGTTTCTGTAAATTCTGTTTTCCCCGATATGCTGATATTCTGAACCTGTAAAAACAGTGAAACGAGCGAGGTAAAGTAAAATGAAAACACTGATTTATTATTTCACGGGAACCGGAAACTCCTATTCGGTCGCCAGACAGCTGGCGGAAGAACTTGGAAGTACCACCCTTATACGGATCACATCGAAGCTTCCCGAGGAAAACACGATAACCGGATATAAGAGGCTCGGGATTGTCGTTCCCGCTTATATGGGAAGTATTCCCGAAATGGCACAGCATTTTCTCGAAGGACTCAGAGTCGATGCAAAAACCTACGTATTCGATGTCGTCACCTGCGCGGGAAATGAAGGCGCAAGCCACGATGCTGTTCGGAAGATTCTGGATCAGAGAGGGATTACGGTTTCTGCAGGATTTACATTTAACCTTCCTGCAAACAACCAGACTCTCTATACACCTGCGGATGAATTAAAACAGGCGGTGCTTGTCAGACAGACAAAGGTTGATGTCCGCGAAGCGGCTCAGGTAATACGCGAGGAGGGAACAACAAAGTTCACACCTTCCCCGATGATGAAATACGTGAGCAAAATGGCCGGAAGAATTATGATCCCGAAGGATTCCGACAAAAATTTCAGCGTGACGGACAACTGCGTCGGATGCGGAATCTGCGCAGAGGTGTGTCCGGCCGGAAATATCGTCATCAAAGACGGGAAACCTGAATGGCAGCATCACTGTGAACGCTGTACCGCCTGCATGCAGCTCTGCCCGAAACGGGCGATCGAGTTTGGAAGCAGGACAAAAAACTGGGGAAGATATCATCATCCGGATGTCAGTGTGAACGATCTGATCATTCCGGATAAGGATTCTTTCGTTGTTAATTCAGTTAATAAAATTTCAGGAGAAGATAAGAATGAACATGAACGTAACGTATGATTTCAGCGGTAAAACGGCACTCGTCGTAGGCGGAGCATCCGGAATGGGACTGGCGACAGCAAAGCTTCTGTCAAAATCCGGAGCAAGTGTAATGGTCGCGGATTTTAACAGAGAACAGGGAAAGAAAGTCGTCGACGAACTGAACGATGCCGGCGGCAGCGCGGCCTTTGCCTTCTGTGATGTCAGAGACAGAGACGGCGTCTTTTCACTGATCGACGAAACGGTCGAAAAATTCGGTAGGCTCGACTATGCCGCAAACGTCGTCGGAATTTCCGGAAACGCGGAACAGATGCCCTTCTATGAACGCCCTGATAAAGATTATGACAACGTCATGGATACGAATATGCGCGGCCACTGGTGGCTCTGCCAGGCGGAAACGAAGCAGATGACCGAACAGGACGGAGACGGCTACGCGATTGTCGAAGTCGCTTCGATCCAGGGCCTTGTGGCATCCGGATACGGTCTTCACGCCTATACAGCCTCCAAGCACGCGGCGGTAGGCATGATCAAATCCCTCGGCGTCGAATTTGCGCCTAAAGGAATCCGCATCAACGGCATCGCTCCGGTCGCCACTGCGACGCCCTTTGTCATCAACGCGATGAAGGAAGCCGGTATGGAATACACGAACAAGACCGATCGGAACCCGAGAGGCACACTGCTCGAACCGGAAGAATGCGCAAACGCAATCGTCTGGCTGATATCAGAAGGATCAAGCGGAGTTATCGCGACGACAATTCCGGTAGATGCCGGAGCAACCGCTTTTAAGTAGGATCAGTCTATTAAATATAAACAGGCTCTACAGCTTTTCCGTTGGAAAGCCGCAGAGCCTGTTTCTACTTAGAATGAATTGCATCATTACGTGAAAGCAAATAGACACAGTACTGATTCATACTGATACCTTCTCTTTTAGAGTGTTCCGCAAGAGATCTATGAAGACTGCGAGGGATTCTCAACTTGAACTGGCCGGAATAATCTTCTAAACTTTCCGGTTCGTGAATTTTGATTCCATCCTCCATAGCAGCTTCTATCCATGCTTTTTTTGCATCCAAGGCGTTTTCAACTGCTGTTTCCACGGTTTCTCCGCAGGTAATACAGCCCGGAAGTTCCGGATATGAAATGACAAACCCTCCTTCATTCTTGTCTTCCACGATTTCCATACGATAATTCATTGACATATAATCATTAAGAGTTTTCATCATTGGTCGTCTCCTCTTCCACAATCTGCTTAACCATTTCGACATAAACTTTCTTAACAGGCTCATGCTTTGGGATCGTAATCGGCTGACAGCCCTGTTTTCTAAATGTATAATGACTGCTTCCGCCTTTCGGCGCATTTAATACATAACCATAACTCTCAAGCACCTTACGCAGTTCATCAAATCGCAGATCTTTGGATAAAGTACAAATCTTCATTAATAATTTATCCCATTTTGACATCCTTATTATCTCCTGCCCTCATTATATATGGTATCGTATATGGTATCAATATTCATACCTTGCATTGTGGAAAATAATCATTTCAATGAGATAATCAAGTTCCTGAGTCTAATAACAATGAATTCTCCTGACATTGTTCTTTGCCTCATGCCTCCAGATATTCCGTCAGCTCGTCCAGCCTGTTTTCCGCATCCGATATGCCGCAGTAGTATCCGCCGAGCAGCTTGACGTAATCGGATTCCATCCGGCCGATCAGCTGTTCCCCGGGGCGGAAGACAAAAATCTTCCCCTCTTTTTCCAGCCGCTCGATTTCTTCCTGCTCGCGGTTGTACATCTTATAACGCATATTCATCGTATGAACCAGCTCCGGATACCTTCCGTACTTTATCTTTGTTATCAGACGCGTGGCTGCACCCGGCGCTTTCTTCCGGTAGCCGCAGGGCTTTGTCAGAATTACGACCGTTTTGTCATTCCCGTATGATTTAAGAATATTCATATGGAATCGAGTCCGAGAGACCGCCGTCCAGACAGTTTCTGCCCCAGCCGAATCACTCAGACTTAGCTACAACCTGACAGCGTTTGTCGGCATTATGTCCAACAGCTATATGACGACCATCCGGATGGACAATCCGCCGGATCTCGAAGAGTTAATCACCATGATAAGCGAAATCTGCAGCAAATTTTCTGCGCAGGCTCATATCCAGCAGCAGCCTGTAGACGACCGGCTGCACACTCGGAATATTATCTGTCTTCACCAGCTGATAAAGAGAGCGGTTCGCCGAGCTTTTGATCTTGTTTTCGATGCTCTCAGCCTTGCGCAGGCGCTTTTCGAAATTGATCCGTCCTTCCTCAGGCATACGGGCTTCTCTGCTTCTGTCAAAACGGTCGTCCAGCGTGACCTTCTGGTCTTCTCTGACCAGCTTGTCCGCATAGTAAAGAAGCTCCGATTCTGTCAGACCGGAATCCGGATACTCCCTCGTACTGTTATGCTCCTCCACGAGTTCCGCGATTCTGTCGTATCCCTCATCTCGCAGAGCCTGCGCCGACACAGTCGGATGATTCTTTTCGAGCCGGCACAGATCGTGAAGCAGAGCTGCTTTCTCCAGCCGCTGCCGGTTAAGGCCGGAGTCCTGCGGCAGGATGCGAAGAAGATCGTCAAGAACCTCCTTCACCTCCGCCATATGGCGCCGTACATGTTCCGGCACCTGATATTTGCTGTAGAGCCTATCGATCTCATCCATGGTCAGCGCCTCTTCAGGCAGGTAACCGGTCCTTCCGATTATCCATTCACCGTTGTGAAATTCTACTTCCGTCATCGAAGCGTAAGGCATCGGAACCTTCATCATTTCCTGCATGGACTTTCCCTGAATCCGGCCCAGAAAAGCCCGGATCACACCACCGTGGGTCACGGCAAGAATGGTCTGTTCTTCTTCTGTTTCGTGTGCCTGTGCCAGCATCGAACCGACTGTTTTTTCAAAACGATTCGCCGCCTGAAAAAACGATTCCCCGTTGGGAATCATGTAATGATCCAGATTTCTGCCTCTGGCGTCAAATTCTTCTGGAAACTCTTCCCGAATTTCACGAAACGATCTGTTTTCCCAGATCCCGAGATCGATCTCCCGCAGTCCCTCAAGACACCAGACATCTGTATCAAAGGCTCGCGCGATTATTTGCGCGCTGTCCATACTGCGGGCAAGCGGACTGGCATAAATCAACGGAACCGCTTCGAGGTTTTCCGTAAGCCGCTGCGCTGTCGTCCGTATCTGTTCTTCTCCCCGTTCCGACATCGGAAGATCTGTAACACCGATGTAGCTCTTCTCTGCCGGAAGCTCGGGCTCGCCGTGACGGATCAATATCAGTTTAGTCATGCTGTCCCCCCTGTTTGATCAGTACTGCCGTTCCATGAAGGTCCGACAGAGGCACGACATATAGTCCGTGCTGTCTGCAGTATTCATCTACCGCCTTCTGTACTCCCGGAAACTGAATGCTCGTATAATCGTGAATGAGGATCATGCCGCCTTCTGCCAGACGAGGCCAGAAATATTCCAGGCCGTTTCTGGCCGGCATATACAGATCCGGATCCAGACTGATTAGCGCATATTCTGCAGGCTCCGAAACCATCGACGCAGTGCTTTCAGGAAAGTGGCCCGGTACGAACACCGCGTTTTCCGGAAATGGAAGTCCGTCACGAACGAGCTCTGTTCCCGTATCTGAAAAATCCCTGAATCGTCTGCAGCCGGTAACTGCCGATTCTTCCGTCATGTCCGTTTCGTCAAAACCCGTGAAGGTGTCAAACAGATACAGTTCTCTGTCCGGAAATTCGCGATTGATTTCTTTGGCAAAATCTCCTCGATAGACGCCCAGCTCTGCGACTGCTCCGGGAACATTTCGTTCTCTGATCTGATCTGCTGCCATTCTCAACGCGGCAAGACGTATATCCTGGAGAGACCGGAAATCTATGATATCAAGTATGCGTCCGGTGAACCCTTTATCGATGAGCGTATTTCGTATTTCGACCGCCGCATCCTGATTCAGCACTGCGATCATCACCGTATCCGGTTTTTTCGCAAGCGCATCATCCGGAGAGAGGATCGTCAGATTTCCGGACTGCTGTCCATGACGTGCCGGGTCTGAATCAATCATACACAGAATATCGACATCAGCCGGAATCCATCGGCGGGCTGCCTCACCTGCCTGTCCGGCGCCGTAAATCTCAAGTTTCATTTTCGAATTCTTTCTCTGGTGCTCGCCGGAAACAGATCGCTGGCTGAAAAAATCGTACAGAATTCCTTCTCCGCGTCCCTGCTGACTTTATCTTTCAACAGCTCGTACATTCCGATGAGGTCGCGGCAGCGCTTTGTCGTATCGGATCTTCCTCCATCCCTTCCGCCGGCTTTCCGCTCTATAAGCTGATAGCCGAGAGCTTTCTCCGCTTTACGGATGATATTCCAGCCCTTGCTGTAGGAGATATCGATCTTTTCACACGCTTCTTTCACACTGCCCAGACTGTCGACGTTCTTAAGAAGATTTACCGTCTGTACGTCGAAAAAAGATTTCGTATTGACAAGCCTGACGCTCACTTCCGGATGCATCAGCGTCGAATTCTGTATATCGATCAGATACTGCAGGTCCGTCTGCGTATCCGCGTCCATCGTCGTTCCTTCATCCGCAACCGGAAGGTAGCATGTCGCCTCTGATCCGATTGAATCCAGCGCCCCCTTGAGTCCGTTTCCGCCCTGATAGTCGAGGATTTCCGGAATAAGCTCCGCATCGAACAGAATGGGATGGCCCAGACGATTGTGACAGATCGGCAGGACGATCTTCTCTGTTCTCGTAAGCTCCAGGCGCAGCGTCTCTTCGAGAAAAAACGGAATATCCACGGGACAGAAAAAGACCCTGTCTACGCGGCCCTGCATATAGGAAAGGCCGATCTTTGCCGAATCGAACATCTGTGTCGTTTCATACTGTTCGTTTCTTAAAAATACGACGTCCAGTCCTTTCAGCGATTCCTCAAGCTGATCCGCCTGATACCCGGTGACCATGACGATATCGTCAACGCCGGCTTTCTTAAAGTTCATGACAACCCGTTCGGCAAAGCTCATATCTCCGATTTTCATAAGCTGCTTGAACTGCCGCATTCTTTTCGACATTCCTGCCGCAACAATCACTGCGCCGGTACGCATCGTCTCACCTCCAGTCATTAAGTATCCTGCTGTAATCAGCAGGGCTGAATAT
>CALMRA010000164.1 GCA_937872065.1 uncultured Eubacteriaceae bacterium
GCATGCTGCCCGGGCATGCAAGGATTTTATCTGTGAATAAGCGGCTGCCATGTCTCTCGAGGAACTGGATGATATGGTAAAGGTCACCGGCGAATGCGGTGTAAAATTCACGGTTCACCATCAGAGACGCTACGACCGCGACTTCCGGATCATGAAGGAAATTTATGATCAGAAAACGCTGGGCGACGTCTACATGCTCAAGAACAGTCTGTACGGATTTAACGGCAATATGCACGACTGGCACGTGTACATCAGCGAAGGCGGCGGGATGCTGTACGACTGGGGTGTTCACCTGATCGACCAGGTTCTGTGGATGATGCCGGAGGCGAAAATCACGTCGGTATTCGCGGATGTCAGAAATATTATCAACTTCGAAGTCGATGACTATTTCAAGATTCTGCTCCGTTTTGACAACGGAGTCACGGCAGAAATCGAACTTGGAACCTATATGCTGGCCGATAAGGATCAGGATAAATGGTTCGAACGTCACTGGATCATGAGCGGCAATAAGGGCACAGCTTACGTCGACGGTTTCGACCCGGAGAGAAAGATTGTCCGGACCTCTAAGCTGCTGACCAACGTAACCGGTTCGAGAACGATGACGGCTGCAGGCCCTACCCGTTCATTCGGACCGCCGAGCCCCGGAACTCTGATCACCGAAGATGTTCCGGCTGTCTCAACGTCTCACAGCAACTATTTTGAAAATTATGTCAGAGCCTATAACGGTGAAGAGGATTTTCTCGTCAAGATACCGGAAACACGCAGAGTCCTCGCACTGATGGATGCAGTCCGGGAATCGGCGAGAGCCGGAAAATCAATAGATTTCGAATAAATCAGAACGAATAGACGGGTCTGGATAACAGGCCCTTCAATAAAAAGAAAAGGAATAAAAATGGGAATTAAAACAGCAGTCAGTTTATATAGTCTCCAGGACGAATATATGCACAAGAGAATGTCGCTTGAAGATATCATCCGATATCTCAGGGACAACAAAGTGGACGGGCTTGAAATTCTGCCTGATCAGATGATTCACAATACGCCGTTTCCGTCGGAAGAAGATCTGGAAAACTGGGACCGGATGATGGACGAATACAAGATCAAGCCGGTCTGCGCGGACGTCTTCCTGAATACCAATCTGTACCGGAACCGTACGCTTACGAAAAGAGAATGCGTAGATCTGCTTATCTCAGAAATCAAGCTGGCTATCCGGCTCGGGATTCATCTGATCCGTCTGGTTTCCATGGTTCCGGGATTTGTTATCGAGCCGCTTCTGCCCTATGCGGAAAAGTACGATGTGAAATTTGCACTGGAAATTCACGCCGGCATGAGCTTCGGGATTCCGGAAACGAAGGGATTCATCGAAGAAATGAAACGTGTCGACTCGCCTTACTGCGGTCTCGTCGTCGACGCCGGGATTTTCTGCCACAAGATCCCGAGAG
>CALMRA010000165.1 GCA_937872065.1 uncultured Eubacteriaceae bacterium
ATTTTAAACGCAGACCGTCTCAGAAACAGAGCGGGACGGCCGCCAGAAAGGCAGTCCGTATGATTATTACAGCAAACAAGGCACAGACAGCCTACGCGCAGAGCTGCGCGGAAGCGATGGTGAGCGCGGCCAGGACCGCGCCTAAGACGAAGGGCGTCGACAGGATCCGCACGATGATCCTCACCGGCGACGATATCGGCAGGCTCGCGGACAAAATGGAAGAAATATCCGACAGGTTCGACCTGCCCTTCTTCCGCAGGGATGCCGGCTGCATCAACGCAAGCATGGCCGTCGTGCTCATCGGCGTCGTCGACGGGCCTGCGGGTCTTGAAGCTGCATGCGGACGCTGCGGCGCTCCCGACTGTACGGAAGCACGGGAAGGGAAGCGCAAGTGCGTTTTTGCGGGAGTCGATCTCGGAATCGCGGTGGGCTCCGCCGTATCGATGGCTGCCGACATGCGCGTCGACACGCGGGTGATGTTCTCCGCGGGACGCGCTGCTGCAGAGATGGGATTTACGAAGGAACGTCTGACGAATATCCTCGCGATCCCGATCTCGATCTCAGGAAAGAGTCCCTTTTTCGACCGGGGCTGAGTCCGGCCGGACTTGCGCGCAGCTGAAAAAGCGGATATTATCGAGTGAAATACCTGTAAGGAGATTATATGACTTATCGAATCGCAGTCGCCGGCAAAGGCGGCGTAGGAAAAACAACTCTGACGGGATTCCTCATCGAATATCTCGTCAGCCGAGATAAAGGCCCGATCCTCGCGGTCGACGCGGACGCGAATTCCAACCTGAACGAAGTGCTGGGCGAACAGATCGAAGCGACCATCGGCCAGGTCAAGGAAGCCGTCAATCACGCGGAGCTGGACGGAGAACCGCTGCCTCCGAACATGACGAAGGCGGAATATCTCGAAATGCAGCTTAACCAGAGCCTCGTCGAAGGCGAAGGCTATGACCTGCTCGTCATGGGACGCAGCCAGGGCGAAGGCTGTTACTGCTTCGTCAACGGCCTGCTCAAGACCCAGATCGCCAAGCTCGCGAAGAACTACGAATATCTGATTATTGACAACGAAGCCGGCATGGAAAACATGAGCCGCGGCACCCTGGGCAAGGTGGATCTGCTTCTGCTGATCTCCGACTGCTCGAAGCGCGGCATCCGTACCGTCGCGAGACTTCGGGACCTCGCCGAAGAACTGGATCTGAAAATCCCGGAAATCGGCCTCATCGTGAACCGCGCCCCGAAGGGCTCCATCACCGAAGCCATCGGCGACGAAATCGAAAACCAGAACCTGAAGCTCGTCGGAATCGTTCCCCAGGACGACGCGGTCTTCGAATACGATTCCTACGGACAGCCGCTGGTTACGCTGCCGGACGATTCGAAGGCGAAGAACAAGGCTTACGAAATTTTCAGAGAGCTCGGCCTCTAGCAGGAACCCGTATATACAGCGATATTAAAAAGCCCCGGCATGCCGGGGCTTTTCTGCGTCCCGGGCAACAGCCGCCGCCGGCTGCGAAAAAAGTTTTATTACAATTCGCAGGAACCGTCCGAAAACGATTGAACAACACAAAGGAATCCGATAAGCTAAGACTAAACCGGTATATACAAACACCGATTAACGGGGTCAGCGATCGGCGCTGCCCGAAGGAAATAAAGACAGGAAAATATATGCCAGCTACGACCGTAACGATCAAACAGAAAAAACCAGTCACGCTGTCGGTCCTCTCGGGCACGACCCTGCTCGACGCAGTCAGGACGGCGGGGATCTCCCTGGACTCTCCGTGCAACGGAAACGGAACCTGCGGAAAATGCCGTATCAGGATCCTCGAAGGGGAGACGCAGACAGGAAAGCTAGACGCCCTGAAGCCGGAGGACGCCGCGAAGGGACTCACCCTCGCGTGTCAGAATATCGTGACAGGCCCCGTCACCATCGAAATTCCGGAAAAGACCCGCGTGACCGGCAAGATGCGCATCACCGACATCTCCGAAAAGGAAAAGAAGACGCTTAGCCTCGTCAGGAAGGAACGCATCCGCGAGGGCATGACGCCCAGGGAGATCTACCATACCCAGGATCTGGATCTGCCCCATCCGGACCTCGGCGACAACCTCTCCGACGACGAACGCTTCCGCCGCGGCTTCAGAAAGGCCACGGGACTGGAAGCGGACATTTCGATCACGACGCTGCGCTTCCTCCCCGACATCCTGCGGACCAGCGACTTCAACGTCCGGGCCATCTACCGGGACAACGGAAACGGCCGGGCGAAGATCCTGTACGTCGCGGGCGGCGACGGACCGATGCCCATCTACGGACTGGCCGTCGATATCGGGACCACCTCGGTGGCCGCGCTGATCATCGACATGACCACCTCGAAGGTGATCTCGAAGGCGTCGACCGGCAACACCCAGGCCAGCTACGGCGCCGACGTCATCAACCGGATCGTCTATGCGGAAAAGCCCGGCGGACTGATCCGCCTCAGAAAGGAAATCGTCGAAAACACGATCTCGCCGCTGATCCGCACGCTGATCCGGGAAACCGGGATCCTGCCTGAAAACATCGTCTCGGCCGCGATTGCAGGCAACACGACGATGACCCACCTGTTCCTCGGCGTGAGCCCCGAGCATCTGCGCCGCGAGCCCTATATCCCGGCCGTGACCCACGTACCGGAGCTGATGGGCTATCAGACGAAGCTTCCGATCAATCCGGCGGCAGACGTCTGGATCGCTCCCAGCGTCGCGTCCTACGTCGGAGGCGACATCACCGCCGGCGTCTTCGCGGTTCCGATCTGGAAGGAAGAGGAATTCTCGATGCTTATCGACCTCGGAACCAACGGGGAAATTGTTTTCGGCAATTCCGATTTCCTGATGACCTGCGCCTGTTCCGCCGGCCCCGCCTTCGAAGGCGGCGAGATCGACTGCGGCTCGAGAGCCGTTCCCGGAGCCATCGAAGCCATCACCATCAGCGACGACTACGAGCCCTCCTTCAGGACCATCATGGACGAGGCGCCGGTGTCGATATGCGGCTCCGGGATCATCGACCTGATCTGCGAGCTCAAGAAGACCGGGATCATCGACGGACGGGGCAAGATCAGCCGGGACCTGAATTCGGACCGGATCAGCTTCGACGAATACGGGATCGGCCGGTATATGATCGCTTCGCCGGATCTTCCGGGCAGCTTGGCAGAAAAGGACGTTTATATCACCGAGGTCGATATCGACAACTTTATCAAGGCAAAGGGCGCTGTTTACTCGGCCATCGCGACGCTGCTGCGCAGCATGGATCTCCCGGTGGAGGTCGTCAGCGCGATCTATATCGCAGGCGGCATCGGGACCAACATCAACATCAGGAACGCGATACGTCTCGGAATGCTTCCGGATATTCCGGAAGAGACCTATTACTACATCGGCAACTCCTCGGTCCAGGGCGCGTACCTTGCGCTTACCCTCAACGAGGGCAAGGCGAAAACCGAAGAGATCGCCCACAATATGACCTATATCGAGCTGTCCGCGGATCCCGCGTACATGGACGATTTCCTGTCCGCCTGCTTCATTCCCCACACCGACAGGAGCCTGTTCCCGAGCTCGGATATCTAGACTTCGACCGGGTGCGCCTCGTCAGAGGTGACGCCCGGCGCGGTCCTGCAGTATAAATCAATAGAAACGAACGAATACGCTATGGAAAACAAATATTTAAACGCCCTGCTGGACAAGAAAAAGGTCGAGGAGGCCGTCAGTGAAAAACGGATGGGAAAGCTCCCGTACGAACATTACGCGCACCTGTTCAAGGATTTCGAACCTGAGGACATCGTGAGCCGGACCGGCGTTCCGTTTATCAAGGATGCGGAGGGCGGATACTTCGACGTTCCGCTGATGAATGATACCTACCGCGTGTACTGGCCTTCCGGAAACGTCGACGCCCTTGAGGGCGCGGTTCCCGACTACAAGACCTTCGTGATCCTGCTGCGCTGGCTGGAAAATAAAAAAGCCGGCGGTGCGCGCATTCCCCAGAAGCTCTCCTACAAGGAGATTCCCGGCGGCGCCCACTACTACGGCAGCTACGAGGGACGGGTCCTGAAGCGCTCGGCCTTCACCTTCGCGAAGCCCGAGATGTACGAGGGACTCGAACGTGCGGCGGAGGCGCTGGACGGCGGAAAGTCCGACAAGGGAGACTTCTCGATCCGTTTCCGCTTCCTGCCGGATACCTACCTGACGCTGATCCTGTGGAACGGGGACGATGAATTCCCGCCGGACGCCCAGATCCTGTACGACTCCGATATCACCGACGCCTTCGACGCGGAGGACCTCGCGGTTATGGGAGACCTGTTTATCCCGAGGCTCAGAGCCGCCGCGGTCATGCGCTGAAGCGTCACGGGAAGCAGCATATCATTTAATCAATAATAGAACGCTCTGAATGTCTTCGCTTCGCTGATCGAACAGCCGCAGCGGGAAGATATTCAGAGCGTTTTTTCATGCGATAAGACATAATGCGGAAAAATCATCCTTGTCAAAAATTGAACAGGATAAATTAGATAATATTTGTCGAAATTGTATTGACAACCCCTGCGGTTGGGTTTATTCTGAAATCGTAAACAGAAGGAGGCAGCGCGATGCTGATCACCAGGGAAGTAGACTACGCTCTGCGAATCCTCAGGGCGCTGTACGTCGAAGGCCGCATGACCACCAGTGCTCTCTGTGAAAAGGAGAAGATCCCGAAGGCCTTTGCCTACAAGATTATCAGGAAGCTCACGGCCGCCGGATATCTGACGACAGACAGGGGCGCCGACGGAGGCGTTCAGATGCGGACGGATCTGGCCGGCGAGAGTCTGTACGACCTGATGTGCGCGGTGGATTCTCGAGAGCTCGTCAACAACTGTCTCAATCCGGATTATGTCTGTGAAAACAGAGAAAACCGGGACTGCTGCACGATTCACGAACAGCTCAGAGAGGTTCAGGAATCGGTGGACGACGAGCTTAAGAAGCGCGATCTGCGCTCGCTCATCTGCGGAAAAGAAACATGAGAAACGACGCTGATTTTTTTTAAGTCAAACTGGACTAAAAATATCGAAAAAGCGTCCCGATACGAACAACGGCAGAAGTAAATACGAAGGAGGAACAGTGATGAATTATCAGCCCACACAGGAACAGGAAGCCCTGCGTCAGAAAGTACGTGAATTTGTAGAAACAGAAGTCAAGCCCCATGCGTTTGCCCTCGATCAGAAAAACGAATTTCCGATGGAAGCCGTTAAGAAGATGGGTGAGCTCGGACTGATGGGAATCCCGTATCCGAAGGAATACGGCGGCGCCGGTCTGGATGTGCAGAGCTATGCCATCGCAGTCGAAGAGCTGTCCCGCGTAGACGGCGGCACAGGCGTTATCCTTTCGGCTCATGTTTCGCTGGGAAGCTATCCGATCGCAGCTTTCGGTACCGACGAACAGAAGAAGAAATACCTGACGCCTCTTGCGAAGGGCGAAAAGCTCGGCGCCTTCGGTCTTACCGAACCGAACGCGGGCTCGGACGCCGGCGGTACGGAAACCACGGCAGTCGACAAGGGAGACTATTACCTGCTTAACGGGAATAAGATATTCATCACAAACGCGCCGATCGCCGACACCTACGTCGTTTTTGCTGTTACGACACCGGGTATCGGAACGCACGGGATCTCCGCGTTTATCGTTGAAAAAGGATGGGACGGATTTACCTTCGGCGATCACTACGACAAGCTGGGTATCCGTTCATCCTCGACTGCGGAACTGATTTTCCACGACGTCAAGGTTCCGAAGGAAAACCTCCTCGGCGAGCTGGGACAGGGCTTCAAGATCGCGATGGCCACCCTTGACGGCGGACGTATCGGGATCGCATCTCAGGCTCTCGGCATCGCTCAGGGCGCTTATGAAGAAGCGGTCGCGTACGCCAAGGAACGAGTCCAGTTCGGAAAGCCCATCGGCTTCCAGCAGGGAATCACCTTCAAGCTCGCGGATATGGCGACGAAGCTGCGCGCTGCAAGACTCCTCGTATACAGCGCTGCGGAATTGAAGCAGAACCACGAACCCTACAGCGTCGAAGCGGCGATGGCCAAGCAGTACGCCTCCGATATCGCCCTCGAAGTCACCAACGACGCTCTCCAGATCTTCGGCGGCAACGGCTATCTTAAAGGAATGCCGGTTGAACGCATGTACCGCGACGCGAAGATCACGACCATCTACGAAGGCACCAACGAAATTCAGCGCGTCGTCATCGGCTCCCACATCATGGGAAGGCCGCCTAAGAAAGAAAAAGCCGCTCCGGCCGAAGCGCCGAAAAAGCCGCTTCCCGAAACAGGCGAACGCAAACTGAAGATCATCGCTGAAAAGACGGCGGAAGAATCGGTACAGAAGCTCGTGGACGCTCTTGTCGGCGACGGCTTTGATTTCACAGTGAAGATCCCGGCCGATACGCCCATCATTCAGGCAGACCGTGTCGTAAGCGCGGGCCAGGGCATCGGACCGAAGGAAAACATGAAGCTCATCGAAGATCTCGCGGAAGCTGCGGGAGCGGCGATCGGATCCTCGAGACCGGTTGCCGAAACGCTGAAGTATCTGCCCCTCAACCGGTATGTCGGAATCTCCGGGCAGAAATTCCACGGGAAGCTGTACATCGCCTGCGGCATTTCGGGCGCGATGCAGCATCTGAAGGGCATCAAGGACGCGGGAACCATCGTCGCGATCGACAAGAACGCCGGCGCACCGATCCTGAAGAACTGCGACTACGGCATTGTCGGAGACGTGAACGAAATTCTTCCTCTTCTGACGAAGGCGCTCGACGCGGCTGCGAACAGGGAAGCCGCTCAGGAGCTGGGCGAATAACGCCGGAATATCCGGATTACAATTGAAGTGGCAGCGAAAACGGCGGGGTGACCCGCCGTTTTTTATCAGCCCAAATTTTCATAGTAAATTATTATTTTAACAGATAACGTTTTCTATAGTACCTCCGATTTCTAACAGGCAAGCCTAACAATTCTACTAATATTTTGCGAAAAAAATACTATTTGAGCGAAGAAATTACTATTTTTCGAAATATAATCTTAGAACATGTATATACGAGTAAATACGATTGACAATTTGTTCTTAGCATTATAGACTGACCTCAGAACAAATCATATGCCCCGCACCCGGATACGTGCAGCCGTGTGCAGGCTTTTGGAAAACGTGTACATTCACGAGGAGGAAACATGGCATTTAAGAAAACAGCAGCCAAATATCCCGGCAAGGTCGAAGAGATCATAATCGGGACCGGAGACAAGGCCGTCAAGCTCGGCGGTGAAAAAGATCTGCCTTTCCTGACGGAAACCGGCAACAGACCCGCGGTAGGGGTCGAAATCACCGACACGAAGCCTGAAGACTGGGAACCCCTGTTCGAACAGATCTACGGCGAAGAACTCCTGAACGACGCTCCCCGCTGGGCGAAATTCGTACAGGACAACACGCCTGCTGATTTCATCTACCTGTCGCTTGCAAGCGCAGATCCCAACGGCGCGGACCGCTCCGTTGAAGAATGTGTCGCGACTGCCAA
>CALMRA010000166.1 GCA_937872065.1 uncultured Eubacteriaceae bacterium
TGTAGCTATCCGACACGAGGTTCATGATGCAGAGCACGACGCCCAGCGTCAGCAGCAGTCCTCCTGCGATCAGATAAAAGGCGCCGTTGGCGATGATCTGGCACGCCTCCTCCTTCTTCCCCGCTCCGAGCTTGAGCGAAAAATTTGACGCGCTGCCTACCCCGATCAGGAGCCCGTAGGACAGGCAGATTGTCGACAGCGGATACGCGACGTTCGTCGCGGCGTTTCCGAGGTAGCCCACGGAATTTCCGATAAAGATCTGATCCGCGATGTTGTAAGCCGCGGCGACGAGCATCGCGATAATCGCGGGGACTGCGAAGCTTGCGATCAGCTTCGGCAGACTCTCGCTGGCGAGCCTCCTGGTCCTTTCATTTTGCGGCATGTTCTTCTCCTTCCGTCATAAGTTCAATTTATCCGTTTAACCCGCTCAATACAATACGCGGGCAGAAGAAGCGGACAAAAAATAAAGACAGAGCACAAACAGCACTCTGTCACAGTTACAGGAGGCAGTCCCGTGACTGCTCTCGACCCTGTTTTATTAATTTTAATAATACCCGAACCGGCCGGATCAAACCGGAGCCGGACATCGGCCCTGAACGGTATTCCGATCAGTTTTCTTTCAGTCAGAATTCTGTTTTCAGGAATTCCGATAATCAGATTTTCTCCGCTCAGGATTCCTTCGATTCGAACAGCTTCGGTTCTTCGTCGCGTCCGAATACCATAAAGCCCGCGGCGCCGGATTCTTCGGCGTGCTTGAGCTGGTTTCCGAACTTTTTCTTCTTCTGGGTGAGTACGACGCGTTTCCCTTCCGCTTTGAGTCCGTCGGAAGCCGCGAGGACCGCCGGCAGATCGTCCTTGAGATCGTAGAACAGCACGAAGGTCTGTTCGTCGTCGGAAATCTTTCTGCCTTCGTCTTCCAGGATGCCGATGATGCGTTCGAAGCCGATGGAGAATCCTACCGCCGGAACGCTCTGCTTCGACGTCTTTCCGATCATCTCATCGTAGCGTCCGCCGCCGCCCACCGAATAGCCGTAAGGACCGTAGCTCACTTCGAACACCGGACCCGTGTAGTAGCCCATGCCGCGGATCAGCGAGAAGTCGAAGACCGCCTGATAGGCGCCGCCTGCAGCGGCGTTGGTCGTGTCGATCAGAAGCTTCAGATCTGAAGCCGCGTCGTCAAGCCCCGTCGCCTGAGCGGCGGTATCCAGGGTCATCTGAGCCGCTTCCGCAACGAGTGCGGCCGCTTCCTCTGCGGACAGATCCTCGAACTTTTCAGTAAGCTCGGCGGCGACTCCGTCCTGCCCGATCTTGTCGAGCTTGTCGAGAACGATGCACACCGACGGGATCTGTTCGTCCGTGAAGCCCTTATTTCCGAGGAACGCGTTGAGAAGCTTTCTGTCGTTCACCTTGATCGTGAAATCCGTGAAGCCCAGCGCTTTAAGCGCTTCGCCCGTCGTGTGGACCAGCTCGATCTCCGCGCCGATGCTCGGATCTCCGATGATGTCGATGTCGCACTGCTTGAAGCTCCGGAAGCGCCCCTTCTGGGGGCGTTCCGCCCGGAACACGTTCCCGATCTGGACCGCCTTGAAGGGCAGAGCCAGCTTCTCCTTGTTCGCGGAAAAGTAGCGGGACAGCGGCAGCGTCAGGTCGAAGCGCAGGCCGATATCGCACAGGTCCTTCGGCTCGGAGTCCTCTGCCGGTCTGAACTTGTCGCCGCGCTTTAAGATCGTGAAGAGCATCTTCAGATTCTCTCCGCCTTCGCTTCCCAGCAGCAGGTCGATATCCTCCAGGGCCGGCGTTTCGATCTGTTCGAAGCCCGCGGCTCTGTAGGTATCGCTGATGATTTGTTCCGCACGGTTCCTCAGAGCCATTTCTTCCGGCAGAATATCCCGGGTCCCGCGGACGGGTCTGGCGCTGTGTACGCTCATGCGACTGTCACTTTCTTATAAATCTTCTTGCCCTTCTTGATGAGCAGTCCGTCGCTGAAATCATCGGGCGTGAAGACCTGGGCGATATCCGTAACCTTGGTTCCGTCTACGGCAATCCCGTTCTGCTGGACAAGTCTGCGTCCTTCGCTCTTCGAAGAGATCAGACCCGCCTTGTCGAGGATAGTCAGGATATCGAGTCCGTCGCCGAGCTCTTCGGCGGTGATGGTTACTGTCGGAACGTCTGAAGAATCCGGGCCGCCCTTGAACAGCGCGCGTGACGCTTCCTGAGCCTTGACCGCTTCCTCTTCTCCGTGGATCATCTTCGTGACTTCGAAAGCCAGCGTTTCCTTCGATTCGTTGATCTTTTCGTCCTTGTACGAGCCCAGACGTCGAACTTCGTCCATCGGAAGGAAGGTGAGCAGCGCGAGACATTTTTCAACGTCCGCGTCCGCGATGTTGCGCCAGTACTGGTAGAACTCGTACGGACTTGTCTTTTCGGCGTCAAGCCAGAGCGCGCCCTTTGCGGTCTTGCCCATCTTGATGCCTTCGGAGGTCGTGAGCAGCGAAAAGGTCATCCCGTAAACGTCCGCTCCCGATTTCTTTCTCGTCAGGTTTACGCCGGCGATGATGTTGGACCACTGGTCGTTTCCGCCGAACTGCATCTGCACGCCGTAGTCTTCATGCAGACGGTAAAAGTCGTAGGCCTGAAGCAGCATGTAGTTGAATTCAAGGAACGTCAGTCCCTTTTCCATACGGTTTTTATAGCATTCCGCCGCGAGCATCTGGTTTACCGAGAAGTAAGACCCGACGTCACGGATAAAGTTGATGTAGTTCAGATCCAGGATCCAGTCCGCATTGTTGACCATCAGCGCGCGGTCGTCTTCGAAGGTCAGGAATTTTTCAAAAACCTTTTTGAACATTTCGCCGTTCTGCGCGATGCGTTCCTGGGTCATGACCTGGCGCATGTCGCTGCGTCCCGACGGGTCGCCGATCATCGTCGTGCCTCCCCCGATCAGGGCTACCGGGATGTGACCTGCCCGCTGCATGTGGGCCATAACCATGATCTGGATAAAGTGGCCGATATGCAGAGAATCCGCGGTCGGGTCAAAACCGATATAAAACTTGACAGGGCCGCTTTCGAGAAGCTCCCTGATCTCTTCCTCGTGTGTGCACTGTTCCAGATATCCGCGCTCTTTAAGCGTATCGAATACACTCATTCCGTTCTCCTGTTGCTGATATGTAAATTTTCCGCCTGTCGTGGAAATGATGTGAACTTTCCTTTATAATGAAGCAGAATAATACCGATTACTCATTTTATCAGAACCGGCACTTCATTTTCAATACTCACCGAAGAGTCAGATATGGTAGACTATAAGCTACGGTATACATCAGAACAGAAAATTCAGGCAGAACCGGAGACGGTCCGAGCCGGGAAAGGAGCAGCATGTTCATCTATATCGCCCTGATTCTCGCGGGCCTGGTCGTCGATCAGCTCACGAAATCGCTCGCGGTCTGGTTTCTGTCGGATGTAACGACTGTTCCGCTCATTCCGAACGTCTTTCATCTGACCTATATCGAAAATCCCGGGATCGCGTTCAGCTTTCTGTCGGGAAAACAGACCTTTATCATTATCGTAACCGCGGTATGCATCGCCGCGCTGTGCTACGTGCTTTACATTCTGCCCAAAACGAAACGCTGGGTGGTCCCGAACGTAGGCATATCGCTGATCATCTCCGGTGCTCTGGGAAATCTGATCGACAGGATCACCCGATCCTATGTCGTTGACTTCCTCGATTTCCGGCTTATCGGCTTTCCGATCTTCAACTTTGCGGACGTTCTCGTCTGTGTCGGCGCGTTTATCATTATTCTGACGCTCCTTCAGAACAAGCATCTGTTCGAGAAGACGACCGACGAACCGCCTGTGAAGCCCCAGACACCTAAGAAAAAGCGTCCGACGAAAGCAGCGGAGCCTGCACAGCCTCTCTCTCCGGCATCGGAAGCGAAGGTCGAAGACATCAAGGCCCGCCGCGAACGCAGAAATTACAGACTCGAGCCTCAGGTCAAAACACAGCTGACTCATCTTCAGCCTCATCAGCCGCGGATCGATTTCGATCCGACGCCGCCTGAAAACAAACGGTACAACGAGCGGCGCAAAAACACGAAGAATCTTGACAATCTGAAGAATATAAAAAAGCAGGGAAAATAGCTTCCCTGCTTTTTTGTTTCTCTGTATTCGTTCTGCAGACTGTTCCGCAGCGCCGGCCGTCTACGCTCTCGCGATTCTCGGCTGGCTCTTTCCGGGTTCTTCGACCTCCGGTTCCGTTTCGAGAACCTGGACCATATCCCGTTCGGTAATGACGATATGTTCGGCCGCGGTTTCCGCTGCATCCTTGGGCATTCTGCGTTCGACAAAGTCGATGATGCTCTCGTGCTGGCCGATCAGCGGTTCCTTGTCGGTAACCTTGTGTACATATTCGACACGAATACGCTGCATCTGTTCGCGCAGCTGGTTTGTCATCTGCGACAGCTTCGCGTTGCCGGAGCTGCGGTACAGGATATCGTGAAAACGGATATCCGTATCGATAATCTTTTCCTCGTCGTTGTCGCGCAGCGCCTGTTCGAATTCCTGATTCGCTTCCTTAAGCTGATCGACATCCTCATCGGTCGCGTTTTTCGCGGCAAGCTCCGCTGCCAGCGCTTCCAGCGCACGGCGGATCTCCATCATTTCTTCCAGGTCGTCTATCGTAAGCGGCGTAACATACGCGCCCTTGCGGGCAACCATTTTAACCAGACCTTCAAGCTCCAGTTTTCTGATCGATTCGCGCACCGGCGTTCGAGATACGCCAAGCTCCTGCGCGAGCTGCACTTCCATCAGTCTCTGCCCCGGCTTCAGATCCCCTCTTACGATCGCGTTGCGGATCGTATCGAATACGATCTCT
>CALMRA010000167.1 GCA_937872065.1 uncultured Eubacteriaceae bacterium
TCCGCGGCGAAGTATTCATACCAGTGCGCCCCTTCCTTCGTCAGGTGTCTGCCGGTCATCAATGCTTCTGCGAGTCCCGGAAATATTGTAGACTGACAGTACTTGATCTCGCCGTGATCGCCGTAGCTCGTTTCTACAAGTCCGATACGTCCGCATTCCATAAGCATATCGTCCAGTTTTTTCGAATCGACGCCTGCTTTCTCCGCCAGTTCTTCTGCCGATCGCGGTGTCGCGGTACTTCTTCTGGCGTCTCCCGTCTGCGGATCGCAGAGCATCGTCGCTTCCGCATCTTCGTTCGTACAGACAGAATTGAGCGCATCCACAAGCACCTGGACATGATCAGAAATTTCCGTATCTCTCGGAAGTCCGTGATACTCGTTCGCGAGCTGCTCGATTGCCGTAAGTTTGCTCATTTTTTCTCCTTGTAATGTCTGGTTGTCTGGCCGGTATAGCTGTTGTCGTTTACTTTCAATGCGTCAATCCATTCTAAAGACGATTTTCTTTCAGCGATAACCGCTATCTGATAAATTCATTCTATTTCAGTTTTTCATTCTCCAAAAACAAATAAAGATCGCTTGAATGACAACAAACTGTTGTAATATAAAAGAAGAAAAGCAAAAAAGGATAATCATTTTGAAAACGGAATATGTGGACTCTCTTCTGATAGTATATGAAACCGGAAACATGACCAAAGCCGCGGAAAAATTATTCATAACCCAGCAGTGTCTGAGTAAACAGATATTTTCACTGGAAAAGAATCTTGGCGTAAAATTATTCGAACGCAGGCGCACGGGAATGGAGCCTACCGCTGTCTGCAGAAGACTTTATCCTCAATTTAAACTGCTGTCCGGAACAGGCAGTAAAATAGAAGCCTTATGTTCAGGATGGGAAAAGCTGATTACGAGTGAAATCAGAATTGTCGCGGAGGACGGATTAATCCGGCAGCTGAATTATCAGAAAATTGAGTAGGCCTTAAAGCAGTCGCAGTTCGCATCATTCGTCATTGAAGAACATCCGACAAAAGACTGTTACCGCATGCTGGAAAACGGTGAAGCCGATATCGGATTTCTGCTGTCGCCTGTCCAGAGCATGTCTCTGGAACATCTCACCATTCTGGAACTCAGAGGCTGTCTGGCAATGCCGAAAACACATCCGCTGGCCGGCGTAAGCGAACCGATAAATCTCTCGGAAATCGAAGGCTGCAACTTCGTAAAAGGAACGAGTTCCAACGTCATGAGCAGCCTGTTCGAGGAATATATTCAAAACTGCGGCGTAATTGTTAATTATGTCGTAAGTATCAGCAGCGTAAGCATGCTCGCTTTTCTGAATGACCTGACGGTCGAGGACGTTATCGTACCAATGCTGGCGATAGACGCTGAAAAAGTTGTAAACCCGAATGTCGTACTAAAAAAAGTTGCAGACCCGAACCTTATTATACGAATCGAATGCTGCTATAAACACGACCGTCCGCAGCATAAAGAACTGAAGGATCTATCTCTGAAAATCGCCGCCGCACTTAATCTCCAAAAAATGATATAAAAAGCCCTTCGGCCGGAACGCAAGTTCCGGCCGAAGGGCTTCGTTATTGAGTCTATATGATTATTTACTGCTCCAGCGCTTTTTCACTGCTTCTTCCCCGGGACACGAGCCACGGGTCCGTGAGTCTCTGCTTGAAGAACTGCATGCAGGGTCCGCAGAACAGAACGATCAGAATCGTGTTGATGCCGATCAGATCGAAGACGTTCACGCCCCCGATCAGAGCGACTGCCAGCACCGCGCAGACGAAGAGTCCGTCCTGTACCGAACGGATCCATCCGAAGGACGAGCCTGTGCTCATCCTTTCGGCGATGCCCGGCGCAATACAGTCGTAGGGCGCCAGTCCCATTTCAGCAGACAGGAAGCAGGCGACGCCCAGGGCGACCACCGCGATCCCGAATGTCGTGAGCAGAAGCTTTACAGGCAGAGCCACCTCGACGATTCCCGCGCTCTCTACGAACATCATGAAAAAGTCGACAGTCAGTCCGACGCAGAATGCGTTCACGAGGGTTCCGAAGCCGAAGCTTCCTCGCATACAGGCAAGCTGGACAGCGAGCAGGACGCAGTTCATCAGGATCAGCACCAGCGAGTAACGCAGTCCCGAAACCTCGGACAGTCCCAGAGCCAGCGCGCTGCAGGGATCGACGCCCCATCCGGTAATTCGCATTGCCGTTACACCCAGGCCGATGAGCACCGTGCCCGCGAGAACAAGCATTACACGTTCGAAAATCCGGCGTCTGCGCGCCGGATTAACATTATATTTTTCAGTTTTTTCGCTGTCAGTCAAGATCTTCCCCATTGGATGCGATCACTTTCTTATACCAGTAGAAGGAATCCTTCGGAATGCGTTCCATTGATTTCAGATCGAATTCGTCGCGGTCGACATAGATAAAGCCGTAGCGCTTGACCATGCCTTCGTGGGTCGAGATCAGGTCGATCGCGGACCACGGGCAGTAGCCCATGATTTCGCATCCGTCTTCCGCGGCAAGCTTGATCTGTTCGATGTGCTTGCGCAGGTATTCGATACGGTAATCGTCGTGGATCTTTTTGTCTTCGGTAAGGGTATCGTAGGCGCCCAGACCGTTTTCCGTGATGATCATCGGCAGATGATATCTCGAGTAGATTTCTCTGAAGGTCGAGCGGAAGCCTACGGGGTCAATTTCCCAGCCGAATTCGCTCTTCTGCAGGTACGGATTGTGCACGCCCTTGAACAGGCCTTCTTCGCCGCCGTTTTCCTGCTGTGAAAGCGCGCCGCCTTCTTCAGCTTCGCCTTCCCATTCCTTGGCGGTCGCCGTGCTGTAATAGTTGAACCCGATAAAGTCCGGCTTCCCGCTCTTCAGGATATCGAAGTCGCCGTCTTCAACCTTCGGCAGCGCGTCCTTTGACTTGAGCCAGGACCATACGAGGTTGTTATATCTTCCGAATACGTACGCATCCAGGTACAGCCAGTTTCTCAGCGCGTTGGCGTTCTGTGCAGCGATGATATCTTCAGGCTTGCAGCTTTCCGGGTAGACGATCCCGATATTCGGGGCAGGTCCGATCTTCGCTTCCGGCAGAATTTCGTGGCAGATCGCCATCGCCTTCGCCTGCGCGACGAGCATGTGATGATTCTGAGTGTAGATTTCCTTGAGCGGATTTTCGCAGTTTTCAGGAAGGACCATCGTACCGATGAGCGGTCCGACCATCGTCAGCATGTTCTGTTCGTTAATCGTGAGCCAGTATTTGACGCGGTCGCCGAAGTTTTCGAACATCGTCTTCGCGTAGTTCGCGAACCAGTCGATGGAGTCGCGGTTCGACCATGAGCCGCGTTCGTCGAGAGCCGCAGGCATGTCGAAGTGGAACAGCGTGATAATCGGCTCGATCCCGTATTTGATGCATTCGTCGATGAGACTGCTGTAGAATTCGATGCCCTTCGGGTTTACTTTGCCCGTTCCGTTCGGGATTACGCGCGACCAGGCGATGGAGAAACGGTACGCCTTGAAGCCCATTTCCGCCATGAGCGCAATGTCTTCCTTATATCTATGATAATGGTCTGCGCATACGGTCAGATCGCTCGTTCCTTCCGGAACTGTCTTGACGTCCTGGCAGGACGGGCCCTTGCCGTCTTCCAGATTGGCGCCTTCCACCTGATAGGCCGATGTGCTTGCTCCCCATAAAAAGTCGTTCTGAAGTACTGTGTTCTCTGTCATAATCCCTCTTCCCTTGTTTTCTGTATATTTTTGATCCGGCGCGAAGCTTGTGATCTCCGCATCGGCTGCTTTCGATAAACCTATCGTAGCATCTGCCGGGATCTTTAAAAAGGGGTATGCCACTTTAAAGAACGATGTGCACAAAGAACGATTTTGTAACGGTTTTAAGTGGTAACAATGTAACGGGCCACCCCCAAAAATCAGCCGGTAAAATTTTGACGCGATTCTCGGCTGGAGATTCCCGACATAAAAAAAGCCCGGCGGCTGCCGGGCGGATCAGTCATAATTTTTTCGATTCAGGCTTTTCCGAAAAGACGCTGTCGTAGCTGTGGGCGATGGTCAGCACCTCGTCGTGATGCGCAGAGTAATACAGACTGAAGAAACAGTCGAGGATATACTTGACCGACGTGTAGAATACGCAGTCTCCCATCTTGTCGAAATGACAGTTGTGGGGCGCACACAGCGTCTCGCTGCTGTACTTCGCGCCTGCGGCGGATCTGCTGCTGGTAATAAGCACGCTGTAAATCCGGTTCTTCCTGAGGATCTTCAGAACCTTCAGAAGCCGGTCCGTGGCGCCGCTCCGGCTTATCGAAATCACGAGATGATCCTTCGGATCCGCGTTCATCGCGAACAGGATCTGCTCGTCGATGCTCGTGTATATCCGGCAGATCTTTCCGAGAAACGAGTAGTAATGAGCCGCGTACTCAGCCAGCGCAGCGCTCTGATCGTAGACGATAAAGTCGATGTACGGAACCGTTTCGAAGCGGTCCACGATCCTGTCCAGCTGCTGCAGAGAGAGCTGGCGCAGCGTATTGTCGACGGTATCCACGTAAAGCTTTCTGATCTTGTTGACGACGTGAAGCGAATCCTCTTCTACGCTGATCTCGAACTCGTCGTAATCGAGGTCCTTCAGCTCGTTTCCGATATTGAATTTAAACTCTTCAAAACCGCTGTAGCCGATCTTCCGGCAGTACCGCATGACAGTGGTCGCGGTCGTATTCGTCTTTTTCGCAAGCTCCCGGACCGAAAGCGAGCTGATACTTTCGGGGTTCGCCTGTACGAAGGCGTTGACTTCCTTTTCGGCGTTTGAAAAATTGCTCTGGTCTCTGATAATTTCTTTCTGCAGCATAAAGTCCCCTTGTCAAATCGCGCAGCGGACATGAACAGCTCCGTCTGCATTAACAAGGTCATTATATCTCAGACACGGCTGGCATCAGCCGTAATCGGCAGAGTATTTTTATCTGCGCGCCTGCAGATTTCCAGGCGACTTAGTTTTATACCGTCTTATGCCGATTTTCTGAATCTGTAACCCGCGCCGCGGACCGTCTCGATATATCTCGGTCTGGACGGATTCTTTTCAATCTTCTCCCGCAGCCGGTTGATGTGTACCGTAACGGTTGCGCTGTCCCCGAAGGAATCCATCCCCCAGATCTTCTCGTACAGTCTGTCGCGGCTGAACACGAGGTCCGGGTTTTCCATGAAAAAGAGCAGCAGCTCGTATTCCTTGTTCTTAAGCGAGACCTCGGTATCTCCGACGTACACCCGGTGAGTCCCGGTATTGACGGCGATATCGCCGATTCTGATTTCCGCGGAATGCTGTCCGGCGTTCGTCAGACGGTCGTAGCGGTCGAGATGTGCTTTGACCCGCGCGGTGAGAACGCCGGGCGAGAAGGGCTTTTCAATATAATCGTCCGCGCCGAGACCCAGCCCCCTGATCTTGTCAATATCCTCCTGCCTGGCCGTTACCATCAGGATCGGAATGTCCAGCTTCTCTCTGAGCTTCGTGCAGACGGTAAATCCGTCGACGCCGGGAAGCATCAGATCCAGCAGAACCAGATCGTATTCTCCGCTCAGACCCATCTCAAGACCTTTTGTTCCGTCAAGGGCGATATCCGCCTGACAGTCGTTAAGCTCAAGATAAGCCCGTTCAATTTCCGCTATATCGGTATCGTCTTCCACGATCAGTATCTTTTTCATTTTTCCTCCGTATCCGTCTTATCGTCATCGATCGTCGGCAGCGTGATCAGGATGGTCAGTCCGCCTCCCGCAGTTCTTCTGGCTTCGATGGTTCCGTGCATTCTCCTGACAGCCTTCGAGGCGATCGCAAGACCCAGACCGCTTCCCTGATTCGGGTTTCTGCGGGACCGGTCGGTCCTGTAGAACTCGTCGAACAGTCGGGACAGCGCTTCATCCGGCACGCCCGGACCGTGATCTGCAAGAGTCAGCGTTATATCACCGTTGTTTTCCCTCATCGTGATCTCCATCGAGCCCGGCTTCCGGTCGTTGTATTTTATGCTGTTTCCAACAATGTTTTCGATCACCCGTCGAAGCTCCGCCGGATCCGCCGTAACGGATGCGGCAGCAGGCTCGAAGCTCACGTTCAGGCCCTTTTCAGTCCAGGACGACTTGTTCTCATCGACAAGCCTGCCGATAAACCTGTCAAGACTGATCCGTTCGGGCGTAACGGGATAATCGTCCAGATCCATTTTCGAGAACAGGAAGATCTGGCTTACCATTTTTCCGATATCCTCCGCCTTCGTATGGATCGTCATCAGATACTTTTTCTGAGCCTGAGGCGTCTTCGCGACGCCGTCCAGCAGTCCTTCCGTATACGCGTTGATCACCGTAAGGGGCGTCCGGAGATCATGGGAGATCCCCGCCATCATTTCCTTGCGGCTCTCCTCGCTTTTTCTCGTCTGTTCGACCGATTCACTCAGCCGCTGGGCCATCTGGTTAAACGCCGAACAGACCGGTGCGAATTCGTCGTTCTCTGTATAGCGGATCCGGTAATCGAGATTTCCAGCAGCGATCTGCACAACTCCTTCGGACAGGATATCCAGCGCATCTTCTATCTCGTTCAGGACAAATCGTGACAAGAAGCGGTTCGTGATCAGAATCGAGATGATCACGACGCCTCCGAGGATCAGAAACATTCCGATCATAACCGCCTTCAGTGTCTGACGGGAAGGTGTCATCGTCGTTCCAGCCAGCAGAATCCGAACAGTCTGTCCGTTAACCGTCAGCTGATGAACGTAGATACTGCTGCCGCCCGAAGAAACGACACCTTCTCCCGTAAGCTGTGAAGCGGCAGACGAAAGCTCCTGGCCTGCGCCCGATCCGTAAGCATAATAGCTCACGCCATTTTCGCTGACATCCAGAGACAGACCGCTGCGTTCGAGCAGTCCTGTCAGATCCGAAAGCTTCTGATCGCGCTGATCTTCCGGCGCTTCGATCGCTTCTTCGACGGCCGAGCTGACTGTCGCGGCAGCGGCAGAAAAATCTTCGCTGTCCTCGTAGCCCAGACCGTTGCGATGGAGCACACCAAACCAGACCACCCCGATGCAGATGAGTCCCGCCAGCAGCGAAGCCAGTACAGGAACGATAATCATCAATATATTCGATATAAACAGTTTCTTCTTAATAGTCAAAATCTTACCGGCCTTTTTTCAAAGCCTATCACAAAAATATAAACTGACGATAAAAATTCGTATGGGCGGACAATGAGGCCGATTTTTCTGTTGGACTGCAGATTTAATTTTCTGTTTAGCTCGAGAATACATCCCGTTTAATTGAGACTGCTAAATTAACAGCGTTACAGGAGGTAATCAATTATGCTGCTAAAAGCTTTTCAGGGGTTCTGCATGGCCCTCGCCGATTCGGTTCCGGGGGTTTCAGGCGGAACCGTCGCGTTTATCATGGGATTCTACGAGAACTTTATCGACGCGCTTCACGCGCTGTTCGGCAAAGACTCTGAAGCGAGAAAACGGGGAATTATCTATCTGCTCAGGCTTGGAGTCGGGTGGATCGCAGGCATGGTCCTGTCGATACTGCTGCTCTCCGGACTGTTCACGAGCCATATCTACTTTCTGAGCTCGCTGTTCCTGGGTCTTACCGCCGCGTCGATTCCGTTTATTATCTCCGAGGAACGCAACAGCCTGCAGGGACGTTACCTGTACCTGCTCTTTACCTTTATCGGAATGTTTATCGTAATCGGACTATCTGCGCTGCGTCAGGGCAGCATCGGCTTTTTACTTGATTTTGCCGCGCTCTCCCCGATACAGGCGATCTATATTTTTATCAGCGGCGCTCTCGCGATAGCAGCGATGGTACTGCCCGGTATTTCCGGATCTACTCTTCTGCTTATCTTCGGTGTCTACCTTCCGACGATCTCAGCTGTCAGATCACTTCTCCACCTGCAGCTGTCCGTTCTGCCTGGTATTATCATGCTGGCGCTCGGAATTCTCTTCGGTATGGCGGTATCGATCAAAGCGATCCGAACGGCGTTGAAAAAATATCGTCCGCAGATGGTCTACCTGATCCTCGGACTGATGGTCGGTTCGTTTTACGCGATCGTCATGGGGCCGACAACACTGAGCACCGGCCAGCCGGCGATGACCTTCTCGACCTTCAGTCCCCTTGGTTTCTTCCTTGGAATCGCGGTGCTGATCGGGCTTGAAAGGCTGCGGCTCTTCTGCAGAACGGAAAAGTCCGTATCAAAGATTGCAGAATAATTGCCTGCTCTGCCGGGGAAACCGGCGCCGCTGATCATCACGAGTCAGAGCTTCGAGAAACCATACTCTGACATATGGATCCAGCGGTCCCTGGAATAGAGCATCTTCCTTGAAGACAGCAATCTTCGTTCGGCTTTCATATAAGACGTAACTGTAATTACAGAGTTGAAGACTGCTTGATCGAATTCCAGTCTGATGGCATGATGTGATTAACAAATCTAAACGATAAAGTCGAACAGAAAGGAAAAGCCTGATGAATTATCTCGAAAAATTTTATGATGCTGTCAAAAAAGAAATGACGGCTGTCCTTGCGACCTCTGCTGAAGGCAGCGTGACGATGCGGGTCGTAAGTCCAGTGTATTACGAAGGTGACATTCTGATTTTCACTTCCGCAGGCTCCAGAAAGTATAATCAGCTTAAGGAGAATCCCAACTGCTGTATTTCCGCAGGCTGTTGTTTCGCCGAGGCGGCCGCTGAATTTTTCGGAGGGACCATGCTGGATGAAAACCAGAACATGCGGGACGCATATACCGAAAAATTTCCTGAAGCATTTGATGAAAGTGTAGAGTTCGGCGGCAGGTACGCGGAATTTATCCTGCTCCACCCGACAAGAATCTCCGGCTGGGCGTTTGAAAATGATATTCCGGTACCGGGCGGAGTCCCGACCGTTCCGTTCGAAATTGATTTATAACTTTCCGATATTTTCAGAGTTGAAAATCAATTTCGTAAAATGACGTTTTTAGCAGTCAGATTTCTGCCTGCTTACTATTTGCAGGTCGAGCAAACAAAACGACATCGTATTTACAGATATTTCCATAAATACGATGTCGTTTTCATTCACTAATATTTAAACCATGGATCAATAACTCTTCGAATTATTATTTTTACCTTTGTTATTTCTTCCCAACTGGTTCCATCGTAAAGCTTATCGTCATCTGCTTCCGGGCGTCGAGCTGGTACTGCTCGTGGACCTCCGCGCCCCAGCTGTCGTCTCCCCCGACACCGGTCTGTCCGGCGGACAGGCGAAGCCAGGTCCAGCGGGATTCCGGCAGATCGTATGCGTGACGAGCGTTTTCGAGCTCGTACGCGCTGTAAGGCAGAACTGAGAATTCCATCGGATCTCCTGCAGCGGTGATCTTCAGTCCCCGCTGCCCGTCCGTAAGCTCGATCCATCTCGTTCCGGTTCGGTTCCCCGTTTCCTGCGGTACGAGATAGCGGGCGCAGTTTTCCTGCGGCGTACTTTCCCAGACGCCTAGTCTCGCGCCTTCCTTTCGGTCCGCATAGTTTTCGTCAGGTCCCATTCCGTAATAGCGGAAGCTGTTCAGTGTGTCCGCGAATTTGAAGTCCATCGCGAATAACGGAAGCGTTTCCGCTTCGTCTGTTCCCGGATATTTCGCGTCGATACGAAGCTTTCCGTCCGGCTGTACGGTATAGTCGACCGTCGTGACGAAATTCTTCACCGGATGGGCGTATTCGAAGTGAATCCGGACACCGTCCTCTCCTTCCGTGACCTTGAAACGATCTTTGAGTTCCTTACGTCCCTGAGATGCGGCAAACCAGGGCGCCCAGTCGTACTGCGCGCTGCATCCTCGGTCGTTATCTGTGAGGGCTCTGAAAAACGAGAGCTCCGGCCGCCGGGTGATATATTCGATGCCGTCATATTTGACCGACGCCAGCCCGCCTTCGAATTTCGAGAACAGATACGAGAAGTCCTTTCCGTGAACACCGACATTCGTGCCGCCGATCACCGTCCGCATTTCAGTTTCCGG
>CALMRA010000168.1 GCA_937872065.1 uncultured Eubacteriaceae bacterium
CGATCGCAGGGATCCTCGGAGGAAGCATTACGAACGCCGTGATCGCTCTTGCGGCGATCGGCTGGACGAAATACGCGCGCCTGGCCAGGAGCGCGACGCTCAAGATAAAGAGTCAGGATTATATTTCCGCGGCTGTCGTCAACGGGACAAAGCCCTCGGTGATTCTGTTCCGTCATATCCTCGTCAACGCGCTGCCGGTCCTGATCGTCACCGCGGCGATGGATGTCGGAACGATGATGCTGGAGCTTGCGGGACTTTCCTTCCTCGGCTTCGGCGCTCAGGCGCCGCTTCCGGAATGGGGTCTTATGCTTAACGAAGGCCGACAGCATATGCTGGCCTACCCGTGGCTCATGGTATTCCCGGGACTTGCGGTCACCACTGTCGTCGTCGTATTCAATCTGTTCGGAGATGCGCTCAGAGATATTCTCGATCCATCCGATAACGGCTGATTAATAAATTCTGCAGACATGAAGCTGCAACAGGAGACAATTATGAAACGATTTGCCAGAATCACAGCCGCGCTGCTCGCGGTCATTCTCTGCTGCTCCACTCTCGCCGGATGCGGGAACACCCAGAGCGACGAGACGCTAAAATTCGGCTGCATCAACTATTCCGATTCTCTCGATCCGTCAACAATGACCAACGCCGCCTGGTGTACGTCACGTTACGGAATCGGGGAATGCCTGTTCCGTTTTGACAGCGAAATGAACGCGAATCCGTATCTCGCGGAATCCTGCGAATCGGACGATGCCCATACGACCTGGACGGTCAAGCTTCGCGGAGACGTCAAGTTCTCGAACGGGGACGAAATGACCGCGACATCCGTCAAGAAGTCGCTGGAACGGATGTACGAAAACGAAGCGAACGGCGTCGGAAGCACGAAGCCCTCTACGTTCATGCAGCTCGATTCGATCACGGCCGATGACAGCGCGAAGACGGTGACCATCAAAACCAAGAAAGCCTATGCAGATCTTTCGAAGGTTCTCGCGGCGCCGTACTTTATGATCCTTGATGTCGACGGAACGACAGATATGGCCAGCGATCCCATCGGAACAGGTCCCTACGCGGTTTCTAAGATCAACGAAGGCACGTCCATCGACATGACGGCCAATGAAAATTACTGGCAGGGAACAGTACCGTACAAGAACCTTCAGATCATCTTTATTTCAGACAATACGACGAAGGCGATGTCGCTTGAAAACGGAGATGTCGACGTGGTTGAAAATCTGACCAGCGCGACTGACCTGAAGAAATTCGAAGAATCCGCGGACTACAATGTTTCACAGGCCACGAGTGTCAGAACCGGCTTCGCTTATATGAATCAGAAGGGCGTGCTTAAAAACGCGGACCTGAGAAAAGCGATCATCATGGCGATCGACGACGAAACGATCTGCACAAAGACGGTAGGCGGCATGTATACGGCCGGCTATTCGGTGCTTCCGTCAAATCTGGATTACGGCTACGATAATCTTAAGGACGTAACGCCGTACAGCGTAGAAGAAGCGAAAAAGACCCTCGATTCGGCCGGAATTGTCGATTCGAACGGAGACGGATACAGAGAACTCGACGGACAGGAAATTAATCTGCAGTATCTGACCTACGACAGCCGAAACCTGACGGACTTCACGGAAGCGGACGTCGCCGCGCTCGAGGATATCGGGATCAAATGCACGATTCAGAACACTGATGCGGACACCGAATGGGACAAGCTCGTTTCCGGCGATTACGATCTGCTCGCGAACAACTGGATGACGGTTCCTGTCGGAGATCCTCAGGAATATCTCGACAACTGGTACAGTAAATCCGATGCTAACTACTGCGGCTATTCGAATGCGGAATACGATACGCTGTACGAACAGCTCGAAGACGAAACGGACATGAACACCCGTAAGGAAATTGTCGAAAAGCTTCAGCAGAACATTATCGACAACGCAGGAGCTCTCGTCTTCGGCTACTACAACAGCAACATGGTTTCAACGAAAAACGTCAAGGGCGCGGACATTTCGACAGCCGACTATTACTGGATCACCTATGAAATCAAGCCGGCAGCCTGACGGCCAGATTCAGGATCGGAGCGCAGCTATGCTTGAGATCAGAGATCTTGACATAAAGTACGGAAATACGAAAGCAGTGGACGGATTCGATATGCGGGTCCGTCCCGGAGAGGTTGTGAGCATAGTCGGGGAGAGCGGAAGCGGAAAGACGACGGTCCTCCGTTCCATTCTCGGACTGCTGCCCGGCAAAGGGAGAATCACAGGCGGCGAGATCGACTATGCAGGTAGGGATCTTGCGAAAACGAACCGGGATGATTTTTCTGAGATCCGGGGCGGCGAGATCGCCGTCATATTTCAGGATTCGGGAGCGTCTCTGAATCCTACTCGGCGTGTCGGCAGTCAGTTTATCGAGTATATCGAGCAGCATGAAAAGATGCCTGCGGAAGAGACACATACAAAAGCCGTCCGAATGCTGGAACGGATGAATCTTCCGGATCCGGAGGAAATCATGGAGCGCTACCCGTTCCAGCTGTCAGGCGGACAGAGACAGCGAGTCGGAATCGCGATGGCGATGACCTTTTCGCCGAAGATCCTTCTGGCGGACGAACCGACGAGCGCCCTCGACGTTACGACGCAGGCGCAGATAGTCGGAGAGCTCGAACGGCTTAACAGGAAATATAATACGGCAGTCGTCCTTGTTACGCACAATCTCGGCGTCGCGGCGCACATATCCGACAGAATTATCGTGATGAAGGACGGGAAGACAGTCGAGACCGGCACACCCGACGAAATTATCAATCATCCGAAGGAAGACTATACAAGACAGCTGATACAGTCTGTTCCCGTACTGGACGGAGGCGCGGATGACTAATAATACAGGCAGCAGAAAGACCGGCGGGGAAGCTCCGCTGCTTTCAGGCAGGCATCTGACAAAAACCTTTCAGAATTCGAACAAACGAAGCTTCAACGCCTGCGACGACGTATCCTTCGAGGTTTATCCGGGCGAGACGCTGGGAATTGTCGGAGAATCCGGCAGCGGCAAATCGACGCTGATGAGAATGCTCGTGGGTCTGACTGAGCCGACTGGCGGTGAGATGATTTTTCTCGGGAAGGATCTCGGCGCGATCAAAGGGAAAGACGCCCGGGAGATGAGAAGGCATATCCAGATGATTTTTCAGGATCCCGGAACGGCTTTCGATCCGAGGATGAAAATCCGGGATATCATCTGCGAGCCGCTGCTTAATTACAGGCTCATCGATAAAAAACTGAAGGACGAGACGGCAGAGAAATTCCTCCATATGGTGGAACTGCCTGCCGGGTTCAAAGACCGTTATCCGCAGCAGCTTTCGGGGGGGCAGCGTCAGCGCGTCGGAATCGCCAGGGCGCTGACACTGGAACCGGAGCTGATTATCTGCGATGAGGTAACCTCCGCCCTCGACGTATCCGTTCAGAAAAACGTGCTGGATCTGCTTAAAAGACTGCAGAAAGAAAAAGGAGTCGCCTATCTGTTCATTTGTCACGATCTCGCCGTCGTCGAAGAGATGGCCGACAGGATCCTGGTGATGAATCAGGGAAAGATTGTCGAAAGACTGCCCGGCACCAATATACGCAAAGCCGCAAAGGAGCCGTATACAAGAAAGCTCATCGATTCGGTGTTCGAGCCGAAAAGCGCGATTGCAAACCGCCAGAACAGGCAGACCGATATCTGAATAAGAGAACGCAGTAAAGGAGACCGTCTTCCGATTTTTACAGGAAGGCGGTCTTTGTTTTATCAGAAACGGATGGTCATTATCGCCACATTCAGTATCAGCGGTCTTACTTCATCGGATATTTGCAAGGCCTAAAGTATCAGGAATATTAAAAATGCTTTCCGGGCATGCGAGTTCATTTAATTAAAGCATTGGCTATGAGAACGGAACGGTTTTACAATAGAAGATGTAATAAGTCGAAAATTTACGAACTGAAAGGAGCACCGTATTGTTTTCAAATGCCCAGTTAAAAAAGATGATAGTCCCGCTGTTTCTGGAACAGCTGCTGATGATGCTCGTCGGGCTTGCCGACACCTTCGTCGTAAGCTATGCGGGGGAAGCGGCGGTATCCGGCGTCTCGCTGGTCAACTCATTCAATACGATCTTTCTGCTCCTGTTTACGGCAGTCGCGTCAGGCGGGGCGGTGGTCGTAAGCCAGTATATCGGACGGAAGAGCGCGGAGAAGGCAGCCGAATCTATAAGCCAGCTGCTGACGGTATCGACGCTCTT
>CALMRA010000169.1 GCA_937872065.1 uncultured Eubacteriaceae bacterium
TCCGCAGCAGCAGACTCGGTTCTGTCAGCGAATGGCTTGAGAGCAAGGGCGAGGTGCTCGAGTTCTGCGTGATGATCCTCGTGGTCATTACGATTTTCGCGTCTGAAGGCAGCGGACTGTTTGAGAATCCGCAGCTGTATCCGATGATGTTCCTCGCGCTGTGTATCTTCTATCCGGTGAATTTCGTACTGGCCTATTTTATCGGAAAAAAGACCGGGCTCAGCTGGAGAGACAGGGTATCGCTGCTGTTTACGACGACTGCCAGAAACTCCGCGCTGTCCCTCTCGCTGGCCGCGCTGATGTTCGCGAACGAACCGCTCGTCACACTCGCGCTGCTCATCGGTCCGGTGACGGAGCTTCCGGTCCTTGCGATCGAAACCTGGGTGGTCAAGCTTATCCACGATAAAAAGTATCCGGGAGAAAATATCCGCGAAAGCGATTGATTCAGAAATATGCCTCTTCTTCGGAAGAGGTTTTTTAATTCGGAGATATTTTCAGGATGCAAAAGTACTTGAGTTCGAGTATGCTATAGGCAATATAATAGAGACATAAAGAGGAGAGGTTATAAATAATGACGACTGAAAATCAGACGAACAAGCCGAAGGTTTATTTTACCGATTTCCGGACCATCGCTTTCGGGGACGGTCTTCCGACCAAGTTAAAGAAGATGATCCGGAAGGCGGGAATCGGCGATATCGATATGGACGGAAAGTTTGCGGCGATCAAGCTGCACTTCGGGGAGCTCGGAAACATCAGCTTTCTGAGACCGAATTACGCGAAGGCGGTCGCGGACACCGTCAGAGAGCTCGGCGGAAAGCCGTTCCTGACGGACTGCAACACGATGTACCCGGGCAGCCGCAAGAACGCTCTCGAGCATCTCGAATGCGCGTGGGAAAACGGCTTCGGTCCGATGTCTACCGGATGTCCGATCATTATCGGCGACGGGCTTAAGGGAACCGACGATATCGCGGTACCGGTAAAGGGCGGCGAATTCGTTAAGGAAGCGAAAATCGGTAGAGCCGTTATGGACGCCGATATATTCATCAGCCTGACCCATTTCAAAGGCCATGAAGTGACAGGCTTCGGCGGCGCGCTCAAAAATATCGGCATGGGCTGCGGTTCCCGCGCGGGAAAGACGGAGCAGCACAGCGGAGGACAGGCGAGCATCAACGAAGAAAACTGCCGCGGCTGCCGCAAATGCGAAAAGGAATGCGCCAACGGCGGGCTCGAATTCGATGAAGAAACCCGCAAGATGCACGTAACGGAGGACTGTGTCGGATGCGGCCGCTGTCTGGGCGCCTGCAACTTCGATGCGATCGATTTTAAGGACAGCTCGGCTGCGGAGGACCTGAACCGGAAGATGGCGGAATACGCGAAGGCTGTCGTCGACGGACGTCCGTCGTTCCATATCTCGCTGGTCTGCGACGTTTCGCCCAACTGTGACTGTCACGGAGAAAACGACTCGCCAATCATTCCGAACATCGGCATGTTCGCGTCCTTCGATCCGGTAGCGCTGGATCAGGCCTGCGCCGACGCATGCATGTCGGCGACGCCGCTTCCCAACAGCCAGGTTGCCGATAACATGGCAAAAGACGGCTTCTGCGATCATCACGATCTGTTCAAGAATTCCCGGCCCGAATCCGACTGGGTGAGCTGTCTTGAACACGCGGAAAAGATCGGGCTGGGTTCCAGAGAATACGAGCTGATCGAGGTCTGACGTTTTTAAACAGGCCGTAGAAGACAGGCTGACGGCAGGGATTCCGGGCAGAACCGGTTCGAAGCCCGGTCTGAAAAGTATTGAGCAGATGTATAAGGAGGACATGATGACTGAAACACAGAGAACGAAATGCAGCACGATTATTCATATGACGGCGGCCGCATCTGCCGGTGTCGGCGGAGGACTGGCCCAGCTGCCTCTCAGTGACAGCGCCGTGATTACTCCGATGCAGATCGCGATGGCGATGGCTCTCGCGGAAATATTCGATATCAAGCTCGAAAAGAGCGCTGCCGCAGCCGCAATCGGCGCGGCGACGACCTCGACTATCGGGCGGGTGACCTCTCAGCTGCTGGTGGGCTGGATTCCGGGACTCGGCAATATGGTCAATGCGGGAACGGCGCTGACACTGACCGAAGCGCTCGGATGGAAGCTTGCGGAGGAATTTGACCGCAGAGCGATCCGCCAGGCGGAAAAGGCCGACGGCGAAGAGATCGAAATTATCGAAGATTAACCGGTCAGGGGCCGGATACCGACGGACGGGCAGACGGATAATCCGTATGCTGATTGAGACGCAGGAATGCGTCTCTTTTTTTATAGGCCCCGGGATATAAACCGATATGCTGCGGGATTGCCGAGGACCCGGAGAGTCATTAATATACGATTCTGATAAAAAGATGCAAAAATTGTGACAGCTTTATTCAGACTTTCATACTATATTATAACAATAACAGCAGACATCATTTTCTATCGAATTTATACGGATAAATCTGGATTGCTGAGGAGAAAGAACGGAATGAACAGGAAAGTCGTCTTTATTGACGTAGACGGAACGCTGGTGGATTATGAAAACAAACTGCCCGATTCGGCGGTCACAGCGATCCGTCAGGCCCGGGAGAACGGACATAAGGTTTACATCTGCACCGGACGA
The DNA here is from genome assembly GCA_937872065.1 of uncultured Eubacteriaceae bacterium. Lineage (GTDB taxonomy): Bacteria > Bacillota > Clostridia > Eubacteriales > Eubacteriaceae > UBA7485. The sequence goes on from CALMRA010000169.1 coordinate 2,646, forward strand.
AGCAAGGCGGAGGTCTATCAGGAGCTGTGGGATATCGGTCTTGACGGGATGATCGGAGGAAACGGCAGCTATGTCGAGGACGACGGCGAAGTCGTCATGCATCAGCTGATCACACCGGAGCAGTGCCGCCATATCGTAGACTGGCTCCACGGCCGCGGCCTCGAATTTTATCTGGAAAGCAACGAAGGACTGTTCGCAAGCGAACATTTCGAAGAAGCCGGACAGTCGACGATTCAGGAATACACCCGCAGAAAAGGAAAAGCGGATGCGGATAAAATGACAGTCAGATCTGTTTTCCCGGAAATGATCTTCGACGGGGATCTGTACCGCGACGATGTCAATAAGGTAAGCTTTATTCTGAACAGCTATCAGGACCATCTGGATTCTGTCGAGGAATTCCCGGACCTGAAGCCCGGGACCTGGGGCGGGGCAGGAGAAATCGCGCTGTTCGGAGATCTCGGCGTCAAGGACATCACGAAGGCTCATGCGATAGATGTGCTGCTGGAGCATCTTAACATGCCTATTGAAGATACGATCGCCTTCGGTGACGCGAAGGTCGATATCCCGATGTTCGATTACTGTCACGACAGCTGCTGTATGGGAAGCGGCGGAGACGAAGCGAAGGCCGCCGCGAAGTATGTGACGGACGACGTCGACAGGGACGGACTCTACAACGCGTTCGTGCATTACGCGCTGATCGAAAAATAGGGTCCGAAAAGATGAAGTGCGACAGGGAATCTGTTAATCTCCGTCTGCCCGAGTGATAGAATTTTTCCGGTAGACAGACGGACTGACGCCGGTCATGGCGGAAAAACGGGTTGAGAAGCTGCTCTCATCGGAAAAACCGGTCTGCTCCGCGATTTGAGTGACGGGTGTATCGCTCAGCTCCAGCAGCTCTTTGGCCTGGGTAATCCTGTATCCCAGCAGATAATTGTACGGAGTCGTACCGATATACTGACGGAACAGCCGCAGATAATAGGAGCGGCTCATATTTGCGATTTCCGACAAATCAGAAACCGCAATTTCTTCATTGTAATGAGAACGGATATAGTTCACTGTGAGCTGTATCCGTTTTTTGTTGCTGCCCGCTTTTTCAGACTGTGGTCGCAGCGAGGCGTCGGCCATGCGTGTCAATATCCGGTGAACAGTCAGGCTGATTGACAGCGCGGAGTCGACAGTTTCATCAGGAAGAAATCTAAGAATTTCATCAAAGAGATCGCGAGTAGAATCCGGAAGACCGAACGCTCCGATTTTCTGATCCGGATTGATAATATCTGCCAGCGCGGCAACTCCGGCTCCGTCGGTGTGGATCCAGTAGTGATGCCATTGTCTGACATCCGGATCTGTCATATAGCTTTGAGAGGTTCTGCAGTTCATCAGCAGAGCCTCTCCTTTTTTTACCCTGACTTCCGAATCTTCCTGCCGGACGATGCCCTGTCCGGAGATCGTATAGAAAATGATATAGCTGTCCTTGTGTGTTCTGGCGGTTGAAAAAGCTTTCCTGCCGAGAAAGAGACCGGCTTCTGTGCAGAAATACGGCTGTGCGAGAGCGGCAGCTCCCGGAGTTGTTCTGAGCCATAGGCTCGAAGGCTCGATATCCATCGTATAAGTAAGCATTGATACTCCTTCTAAAATTAGACTATTTCAAAGGTTTAGTGTAATTATCTCGATGGTTATTCAAACGAGATGACCGTATAATCAGAATAGATCAAGGAAAAAGGTAAGTCAAGATCAAGTAGAATATCTTGAAAGTAAGGGGAAAATATGCAGCCATGTTATCTCGCAGTCGATATCGGCGCTTCAAGCGGCCGGCATATTATCGGCACAGTTGAAAATGGGAAAATGATTCTGACGGAGGTGCACCGGTTTGACAATCAGCTCGTGAATAAAAACGGTCACCTGTGCTGGGATCTCGAAAAGCTGACTGAAGAAGTTATTAAGGGGATCAGAAAATGCGGCGAAGAGGGATACAGGCCTGTATCGGTTGGGATCGATACGTGGGCTGTCGACTTCGTTCTGCTGGACCGGAACGGCGATTTAATCGGCGATCCGGTTGCCTACCGCGATGACAGAACGAACGGCATCCGTAATGAACTGGAGAAGCAGGGTATTCTTGCATTTTCAGACCATTACCGGGAAACCGGTATTCAATATCAGAAGTTTAATACGGTTTATCAGCTGACTGCGCTGCAGAGGGAGCATTCCGAACAGCTTGAAAACGCGGATGCTCTGCTGATGATTCCGGATTATCTGAATTACAGGCTTACGGGAGTCATGAGCAGCGAATATACGAACGCGTCGACGACAGCTCTGCTTGACGTCGGAAATAATAACTGGGATGACGGGCTAATCGAACATCTCGGACTTCCACGGAGTATTTTTCAGAAGGTTTCGATGCCCGGAACCGTTCTCGGAAGCTTTACGAAAGAGATCCGAAATCTGACCGGTCTTGATGCGACGGTGATCCTGCCGGCGACTCACGATACGGGCTCCGCATTTCTTGCGGTTCCGGCTCTGGACGAGAACGCGGCGATCCTTTCGTCAGGTACCTGGAGTCTGATGGGTGTTGAAAACGGCAGTCCCATCACCTCTGACAAGAGTCTGCAGGCAAATTTTACGAATGAAGGCGGATACGAAGGCCGTTACCGTTACCTGAAAAACATTATGGGGCTCTGGATGATCCAGTCGGTCAGACGGGAGCTTGGACAGCGCGGAGGCATTCTTCCGTCTTTCCCCGAGCTGATTGCGGCTGCAGAGGAAGCAGAGCAGTTCAAGTCGACGGTCGATGCGGACGATCAGCGCTTTCTTGCGCCTGTGTCGATGATCGATGAAATCGCGCTGGCCTGCAAGGAGTCAAATCAGCAGGTTCCCGAGACAATCGGAGAGACGATGCAGTGCATTTATAATTCGCTGTCTCTGGATTATCGAAATACACTGAAAACACTGGAGTCGCTTACCGGGAAAGTCTATACGAGTTTGAACATCGTCGGGGGCGGAAGCCAGGATACGTATCTGAATCAGAGAACGGCGGATGCGGCGGGAATTCCGGTTTATGCAGGACCGACTGAAGGAACAGCTCTTGGGAATCTGATGGTTCAATTTATTGCAGACGGCCGGTTTACAGATATCGCAGACGCCCGTAACGCGATCCGTAAAAGCTTTCAGATTACAGAATTCACACCGAAAAACACGGAGGAAAAATAATGAGCTACACAGAAGCACAAAAGCTGTACACGACATACGGTATCGATACTGAAGAAGCCATTTCGAAGCTCACTGACAAGGAAGTTTCGATTCACTGCTGGCAGGGTGACGATGTCGCCGGTTTTGACAATCCTGACGGCGGAGCGGGAAACGGCCTCGCAGTCACCGGCAATTATCCGGGAAGAGCGCGCAGCTTTGAAGAACTCAAGCAGGATTTTCTTAAAGCGGTCAGTCTGATCCCCGGAAAGAAACGTATCAACCTGCACGCCTGCTACGCGGTATTTACGGAAGAAAATCCGTGGGTAGACAGAGACGGGCTTGAATACAGACATTTTGAACCCTGGGTGGAATTCGCGAAGGAGAACGGATTCGGGATCGACTTTAATCCGACTGTTTTCAGTCATCCGATGGTGAAGGACGGTCTGTCACTGTCAAGTCCAGATGAGACGGTCAGACGTTTCTGGATCGACCATTGTATCGCATCCCGCCGGATCGCTCAGCAGATTGGAGAACAGCTGGCCGACAAGGTCCTGAATAACGTGTGGATCCCTGACGGCTACAAGGATACGCCGTCTGACCGCCTCGGACCGAGAAAACGTCTGAAGGATGCGCTGGACGAGATTTTCGCAGAGGAATGTCCGAATGTCATCGACTGTGTCGAATCGAAGTTCTTCGCGGTCGGTGTGGAAAGCTATACTGTCGGATCGAATGAATTTTATACAGCCTACGCGGCCAGTCACGATCATGTCTACAATCTGATGGATGCCGGCCACTATCATCCGTCGGAAAATATCAGCGACAAGATCTCGGCGATGCTGCTCTATTTCGACTACGTACCGCTGCATGTGACGCGCGGCGTCAACTGGGACAGCGACCACGTCGTCGCGTTTGATGATGAGACGAAGGAGATCTGCAGAGAGATCGTACGGAACGACGCGATGGACCGCGTTCTTGTCGGACTGGACTTCTTCGACGCGTCGATCAACAGGATCGCAGCCTGGGTCATCGGCGGCAGAAACTTTCAGAAAGCGATGCTGTTCGCGCTGCTGCAGCCGGATCAGGAGCTGAAGGCGATGCAGGATACCGGAGATTTCACCGGCAGGCTCATGCTTCAGGAGGAAGCGAAGACTCTTCCGTTCAGTGATGTCTGGGCAGAATACTGCAGACGACAGGGGGTTCCGACAGGACGGGAATGGTTTGATACGGTTAAAGAATATGGACAGAATGTTCTGAGCGGCAGAAACTGATAACTGATGTGCAGTAATAGCAGAGGAGAGAATATGACAGAATCAATTTTTACAGTTCCATGTATCGAAGGATTTATGAGGATGTGTGCGGACGGCTGGGACCAGGGCTGGCACGAAAGAAACGGGGGAAATCTGACCTACAGAATGAAAACGGGAGATGTCGCGGCCTGCAGACCGTATTTCACGAAGCCTCGCGAATGGACCGAAATGGGCGTTACGGCTGACAATCTTGCCGGAGAGTATTTCATTACGACAGGCAGCGGCAAGTATTTCCGCAATGTCGTAATCGATCCTTCTGACAGCTTCGGGATCGTCGAAATCAATGATAAGGGTGATTCGTGGAGAATTGTCTGGGGGCTTGAAAACGGAGCAGTCCCCACATCGGAATTCCCGTCACATTTCATGAATCACAGTGTTCGCAAGGAAGCGACGAAAGGTGAAAACAGAGTAATCTATCACTGCCACGCGACGAATGTGATCGCGCTTACCTATATTCTGCCGCTGACAGCGAGAGATTTTACACGCGCGTTATGGCAGAGCGCGACGGAATGTCCTGTCGTATTTCCGGAAGGCGTCGGGATCTGTCAATGGATGGTTCCGGGAGGTTCGGACATTGCGATTGCGACCAGCGAACTGATGAAGAGCTATCAGGCGGCCGTATGGGCTCATCATGGACTTTTTGTGTCCGGTCCCGATTTTGATATCGCCTTCGGTCTCGCGCATACCATTGAAAAGAGCGCGGAGATCTACATGAAGGTTCTGTCCTCAGGAAGACCGGTCAGGCAGACCATTACGGCCGATCAGCTCAGAGAGATCGGACATGATTTCGGAGTAGAACTGA
>CALMRA010000170.1 GCA_937872065.1 uncultured Eubacteriaceae bacterium
GATTCTTCTTATATAGAATGAACTTGCTGCCGATGACCCGGACGATTTCCGAATGGGTCTTATCCGCCAGCTCCTCTGCAGCTTCTTTGGAGTTCACCGGTGAAGTCTGCTGCACCTTGCCTTTAATAAGCTCGCGTGCTTTGAGCGCATCCGACGTCTGTGTGACGACCTCTTCTGTGATCCCGTCTTTTCCGACAAAAATGATATCCGGGATCTGTACGGCCAGTCCGTTCAGATACGAACGCTGTTTGCTTGTTAACATAAGTGTCCTTTCAGTCCGTCGGGACTATTTAAAATATTCGAACTCGATATCCTGGAGTCGCACAAGCTCCTCATCCTGGATACCCATCTCCTCCAGCTTCTTGAAAACGCCGCGGTCGGTGAGCATTCGCTGGAAATAGCCGACCGAATCCAGGTCGTCGAAGTTGACGGAATTGATCAGACGTTCGAAATCGCCCTCTACGACGAAGACTCTGCCGTCTCTCGAGTTTTCGATGGTAACGGTAATCGGTTCGTCTTTGAAATCCTTCGTGTACAGAACTTCTTCTTCCGGTTCGAGATCGAACAGCGGTTCAGGCTCTTCAATTTCGTCCAGCAGCTGCGTGCACCGCGAAAGCAGCTTGTCGAGTCCGCTGCCTGTGGCCGCGGAGATCACGAAGGTTTCGACACCCATGTCTTCGAATTCCTTTTTGATCAGCTCGATCTCTTCAGGATCGGACAGCAGGTCCGCCTTGTTGAGCGCGACGATCTGAGGTCTGTCCGCAAGCTTTTCGTTATATTCGTGCAGCTCCTTGTTGATCGCATTGTAGTCTGCGCTCGGATCGCGTCCCTCGCTTCCGGAAACGTCGACAAAATGAACGAGCATTTTTGTCCGTTCGATGTGACGCAGGAACTGAAGGCCGAGTCCCGTTCCTTCGTGCGCGCCTTCGATGATCCCCGGAATATCCGCAATGACAAAGGGCGAATACCCCTTGTAGTCCACGACTCCGAGATTCGGAGTGATGGTCGTGAAGTGATAATTCGCAATCTTCGGCTTTGCTTTCGTAACGCGCGACAGGAATGTCGATTTTCCGACGTTCGGAAATCCGATCAGGCCGACGTCCGCCAGCAGCTTGAGTTCAAGCTCGATTGTCCGTTCCTGACCGCGGACTCCGCCCTGGGCGAAGCGCGGCGCCTGGCGCGTGCTCGTCGAAAAATTCATATTTCCGAGTCCGCCCCGTCCGCCTTTCGCTGCAATCACGCGGTCGCCGTCATTCTTCAGATCCGCGATAACTCTGCCGGTCGTCTTGTCCTTGATGACCGTGCCGCTGGGAACCTTCAGAATAAGATCCTGTCCCGCTTTTCCTGCGGAGCGTCCGCCCGTTCCGGGGCCTCCGCTCTCCGCTTTATACTTCTTTCTATATTTGTAGGCCAGCAGCGTTCTGAGGCCGCTGTCAGCTTCTATGATGACATCGCCGCCGCGCCCTCCGTTGCCTCCGTCCGGACCGCCGTTGGGGACATACTTTTCATGACGGAAGCTCATGCCCCCGTTGCCCCCGTTTCCGGCTGTCAGATAGATCTGTGCCTGATCGATAAACATCGCTGTCCCTCATTTCTCAGATGAATTTACTGTACATATACCCAGCTGCAAAAATACTGTATCGAAGAACCGGCGCCTATGAAAAAACCCCGCAGTGCGTTGCACTGCAGGGCTGCTGGTTACTGTACGATTTCTCGCGGATAGATGCTGACCTGCTTCTTGTCGCGGCCTTTGCGTTCGAAGCGGACAATACCGTCTTCCATTGCGAAAAGCGTATCGTCTCCGCCGCGTCCGACATTCAGACCCGGATGGATATGTGTTCCGCGCTGTCTTACGAGAATATTGCCGGCTGTGACGAACTGTCCGTCACCGCGTTTTACGCCGAGACGCTTTGCTTCACTGTCGCGGCCGTTTCTGGAACTCCCGACCCCTTTTTTATGGGCGAAGAGCTGAAGATCCATTTTGATCATGAGCTGTGTCCTCCTGTGTTATTCTTGATCGTCTGCGATCCATTGAATTTCTACGTTTTCGAAGTATGCTTCTTCAATCGCCATAAGTCCCTTCTCGAGGGTATCGAGGAGAAGATCCGATTTAAACTGATCTTTCGGAAGCATTCCCGTTTTTGGAAGTCCGATAAACATATAGCCGATTTCCGCATCCGTTTTGATTTCGACATCCGGAATCTCTGCCACCGAAACGAGTCCGTTGGCCGTCGTGATCATCAGTGCCGAAACAGCGGAGCAGACAATATCGTAGCCCTCCTGATCATAACCTGTATGATTTTCTGCGGAGATCTGAAAGATATGTCCGAAATGGGTTCGAAACGTGATATTCGTCATGGTTAGAGAACGATATCTGTAATCTTAACCTTAGTATAAGGCTGTCTGTGACCCTGTTTTCTACGATAATCTTTTTTAGATTTATACTTGTAGATGATCACTTTGTCAGACTTGCCGTTTTCCACAACTTCGGCCTTGACAGAAGCGCCTTCAACGACCGGTGTTCCGATCTTGAAGCCTTCGTCGTCGTTTACTGCCAGGACTTCTTCAAACGCGATGTCTTCGCCTGCCTGTACGGGCAGCTTTTCCACCTCGATTACGTCATCTTTGGCGACTCTATACTGCTTTCCGCCTGTTCTGATAATTGCGTACATACTGTATACCTCCTCATTCCAGTCTCGCCGCTCTGGTGCTTTCGCTTAATGCCAGAAGCGTGCGGCTTCATAACCATGTTAGTTTAACACAGCCGGCAGCCGGATGTCAATTGAATCTGCTGAAAGATCAAACATCGGCATACCGGTTTATTCTATCGTATTCCGGGGACCGGGTGCAAGGCTCCAGATACTTTTCTTACGCGCAGACTTCATGTAAAATAAGAACACCGGCGGTTAGCCGGAATGGAAAAGAGGTATTTA
>CALMRA010000171.1 GCA_937872065.1 uncultured Eubacteriaceae bacterium
ATTGAATTTAAGATCATTATTCATGAATTATCTTCCTACTTATAATATGGAATATGTAATATGTAATATGGAAAATGGCGTCAGAAAGATAAGTGCTTTTCAGTCTTTCCACCGGCGGTACTCCGGAGTCTCCACTCCGAAGGGGGACACAAGCTTCGCGGCGAGATGATAGACCATCTCGTCTATGGTTTCCGGCTTCGTATAGAATTCCATCATAGGCGGGATAATCCGGACTCCCGGAATCATTGAAAGCTCCTGCATATTTCTCAGGTGAATCGGATTCAGCGGGGTCTCCCGTACGGCAAGGATCAGCCTGCGCTGTTCCTTGAGCGTTACGTCCGCTGCACGCAGCAGGAGATTTTCGGCATATCCGGCATGAATTCCGGCCAGCGTTTTCATACTGCAGGGAACGATAAGCATCCCCTCTGTGCGGAAGGTTCCGCTGGCAGGTCCGGCGGCAATATCGGTTTCGGATAGCACGATATCCGCCAGCGCTTCGATATCCTCTACAGAATCATCTGTTTCCAGGCTCAGGGTAAGCTTCGCGCTCTCGCTCATCACGAGAACAGATTCGTACCGCTCGTCGGCCTGGATCAGCTCGAGGCACTTCTTTAAAATCGGCAGACCGCTCGCTCCGGAGGCTCCGATAATAATTCTCTTTTTATCCATCTGTCCTGCCTCCGTCTGTTTTCATATTGAGCATCATTCCTTGACCCAGTGAGCCGGATCGACATCCATGAAACGGGCTCTTTCGAAACGATCCTTCAGATTGTAGGGAACTGTACAGTCAAAGATTGTCTTGCAGGCGATGCCGTGATCACGGATGCCGGGATCGTAGGCCGGATCGTTGGACGGGTCCAGCGGATGGGTACGGACGCCCGGAATCGTGATAATATCCGCGTTTCCCTGAAAGCGCGTGTTCATCGCCCACAGCACATCGTTCATATCGAAGGGATCCACATCCTCATCCACGATAAATACATTCTTAAGCTCGCTGAACGCGGAGAATGCGATGAGCGCGGCCTGTCTCTGCCTGCCTTCATCACTGGGGGACAGCTTTTTAAACTGCAGGACGGCCATAAACTTGCCGCCGCCCGGTGTCGCGCAGTACACGTTCTTAAGTCTTCCGGGCATCGCTTTGTCAATCATCCCGTAGATGCTGGCTTCCGTCGGAATCCCGGCCATCGAGACATGCTCTTCGCTGGGGCCGATGCAGGTCTGCATGATCGGATTCGTTCTGTGTGTTACGGCTTTGACGTCGATGAGCCAGCACTGATCGGAGGCCGGTCCCGTGTATCCCGGGAATTCCGGCATCGCATAACCCGTATGGCTGTTCTGATCCTCCTGAACGCGTACTCCAGGAACCACCTCGCCCTCGATGACGTATTCCGCATTCGCAATGGCTTTCTGATTTACGCTGATGCACGAAGTCAGCTCGACCGGCTTGTTTCTAAGCGCGCCCGCGACTGCAAGCTCGTCGTAGCCCATCGGTGTCGTCGGGGGCTCGAAACAGGAGCCGACTTCGATGGCGGGATCCACACCGATGCTGATGCTGATGGGCAGTCTCTGTCCGAGCTCTTCGGCCCGCTCTGCCATGGCGCCGATGTGACGGGCACCCGGTGTGAAGAAAATCGACAGCTCATTCTTCCCCTGTATGCAGAGACGGTGGATCGTCACGTCGTTTCTGCCGGTGTCAGGATGTGTCGCATAGCACATTCCGAGAGTGATATAGGGACCGGCGTCGTCAGGTGTATTCGTCGGCGCCGGCACCAGCTTGTAAAGATCGAAATCAGGATCGGAGGCAAGATGCACGACCTCCTGGCAGGGAGCGCTCTCTTCGGAAAGGACCGGCGGAACCGGATTATCCACGCTGCCGGCAAGAAGCTTTCCGAGATTCTCCGGTTCCGTACCGAGCAGCGCGCCTACGCGTTTCCTGCTGGCGAGTACGCCGATTGCGACCCGCGCGTCGGGATGGCCTTTTACGTTATTGAAAATCATCGCGGGTCCTTCTTTTGTCGGCCGCATCACGGTTCCGCCGGCGCCGATATGACGATAGACACCGGATAGCTCGGCGTTCGGATCCACTTCCACATCTGTTTCAATCAGCTGGCCGTCCATCTGATTCAACAGTTCCAGCGCGCTGCGCAGGCTGTCAACTTGACTGCTCATAAAAACCTCCCTTATTTGACTTCGGTTCTGACAAGCAGAGAATACTGAAATTCCTGATGCCGGTGAACCGAACGATATCGATCTACTTTGATATCTACAATATTATCCGGATCAGTACTGTTCATCAATTCCGAAAAAAGGGGGATCGAGTCCAGAAGCGAATCGATAATTAATCAGACAGATAATCTCCGGAAATAGAAAAGCCGCCTGCATTAAACAGACGACTGATGATTCCATACGTATAAGGGCGGGTTAGACTCAAATCAGATTTCATCGGCAATCGAACGGACGGCATCCATCACGTCCCGGATCTCTTCAGGCGTGATGTGATCGATATGAAAGCCGCCTGTCGCGGTGACAGTGACTCCGTACTTTTTCGCCGCGGTCTCCGCGAGAAGCCGGCAGATCTCCTCGTCCCGGTGGCCTGTCACGTTTAGAACCGAGGTCGTGCAGCTTGCGCTGTCGTCTCCCGTCAGCGATTTCCGCGAGACTGACAGGACCGCGCATCCGATATGAGGCCTGCCGCCTTCCACAAGAATGGCGATATCCTCGCCGAGCTTCTGCAGATGCACCGTCAGGCACTCTCCGGTTCTGCCGATATCTCTCTTTATTATTCGTTCCAATGTTTGTTATCCCTCAGCAGCCGGACCGGTCAACGACCTGACAGGCCGATCACCTGCCCTCAATGAATTTCCTGAATGAGCTTTACCAGTTCGCCTTCGGTGAAACCGGAATCTGAATAATTGCCGATCGAATAGACATAGGGATCCTGTGCCCATGTCGCGACAGTGATCAG
>CALMRA010000172.1 GCA_937872065.1 uncultured Eubacteriaceae bacterium
GGTTCTGTCCTCAGGCAGACCGGTCAGGCAGACCATTACGGACGATCAGCTCAGAGCGATCGGACATGATTTCGGAGTAGAACTGAACGACGCGTTTCTGGACTGAAAATAAAACATTATAATTGCATTCTCCGGCAGCGCACTTGACGAGAAGGATTTCTTGTCGTAAATATGAGTTAGAGTTCACGGAAATTATTTACAATGCTGCTGTTGGAGGCGGTTATCATGGAGAATTATGCTTTTTTTGTTGAAAAGCTAGGGATTTTAACAGCAACGGATGTTTCCTGCTATGCATACGATCAGTTCTGGGATATCGAAAAGTATGTAGGCTTCAATCCGGTTCGTGCAGATTCTCAAATTCGTAATCAGATTATCGAACAGACTGGTCGTCAGGAGGTTCCTGTAATCCATATTGACGAGTTCGGCGCCGTGTTCGCGTGTATACGCCGGAAAGACGCGTACTTTTTTCTCGGGCCCGTACGCTTTCTGCCGATGAATCTGTTCGAACGCTGCCGTTATTTTGAAACCTACGGTGGAAATCCGAAGACAGATCAGGAGGTCCCGGTAACGACTCCGACGAAATTCCTGCTCACTGTCCAGCTGGCCGCGGGCTTTCTGCTTGAACGGGAATATGACGACGACGAGCTTATCAGTAAAAACGGACTTGATAAGCTGATGAACCCTGACTATAGTGATAAACAGGTTCAGCTGTCCATTGAAAAAGAAGAGGAAGAGCTCTATCATCATACCTACGAAGAAGAACGGCGGCTGCTGGACTGCGTCAGGGAAGGAAAAACGAAGGAAGCGTTAAAACTCAACCTTGCGATGGACGATGAAGTGGGGAGGATGTCTTCAAATCAGACTGTCCAGTGGAAGAATCTCCTGATCGTCGGCGTGACGCTGTGTACGAGAGCGGCCATCGAGGGAGGTGTGAGTCCGGCAGAGGCTTACCGGATCAGTGATTACTACATCGAAAAATCGGACCAGTGCCGCAGCGCTACGGAGCTGATCGCCTGCAGGAACCGGGCGATCGAGGACCTGGCGGATCGGGTCTATAAAAAGCAGACCGGCAGACGAACCTCCAGCTATGTCGAAAAATGCTGCGATTATGTCGCGAAGCATTATCGCGACAAGATCTATCTGGAGGAGATCGCCAAAGCTCTGAAGATCAGTCCGTACTACCTGTCGCGCACGTTCTCAAAAGAAATGGGCCTTCGGCTGCAGGATTATATTACGAAGGTCCGAATCGAGAGAGCTGAGGATCTTCTGACCTATTCGGATCATTCGATCGCTGAAATAAGCGACTATGTCAATTTTCCATCACAGAGTTATTTCGGCAAAGTATTCAAGAAGTATACGCAGGAGACGCCGAAACAGTACCGGGAATCTCACAGACCGAAGGAAAGCACATAAAAACGAGTACGACATTTACTGCCGTACTCGTTTTTACGTGCATTTGGTTTGTGTTTTAATACCTTTTAACCGACTGCAACAGAACGCCATAACGCGCAAGCTGAGAACATGAAATAAGCCTCCGGGAAGATAAGATTATCGTAAGATAATCAATCAGATAAAGGAGGCAATATGAAAGACAAATATCTGGTCATCGATGTCGGCGGAACCTTTGTAAAATATGCTGTCATGGACGCAGACTGTACTTTCTATGAAAAGGGGAAGATCCAGACGATCACCGATGATCTTG
>CALMRA010000173.1 GCA_937872065.1 uncultured Eubacteriaceae bacterium
ATCCGGGCGGTTTGAATATGGACTCATGTTACCTGAATATTGACTGATGTTGGTTGTTTCGAAAAACGGGACGCTGCGTATTTCCGCTAAATAAAAAAGACCGTACAGCGACGGAATGTCCGTTCTGTACGATCATAAAAATTACTATTATTTCAGGAGCCAGCGATAATCCTGTCGACAGTCTAGAATCAAATCGACGAGAACATTTTGATCGCGTATCTGATACAAAACCAGGTACCATTTTTCAATGTACATTTTGCGATATCGATTAGACGGAATAAACTGATCCTCCAGGAAAGGATATCTTGACGGCATCGTTTCTAATGAACGAAGACCGTGGAGCAGCCTTTTTTTTACCTCCTCTGCACGGTCTAAATCCTTATTTCCTAAATAAGCAGTTTGTTCCAGAAGCATCTGCTGCGCTCGTTCAGATACAATGACCTTGTAATGATCTGTCATTTTATTTTTCCAAGAACGCTGTTCAGGCTCTGTTCAAGTTCATCAATAGTGCAGCCTCTTCTTCCCGCGAGACGATCTTCTTCAACCGCAAGCAATTCCTGTCGAAGCTCCAGCATCTTTTCACGTCTTTCAAACGAATCAATATCCATAACGACAAGATCGCCTTCACCGTTTTTAGTGAGATAGACTGGAGCTCCGGATTCTCTGCACAGAGATGCTATCTCATTGTAATTTTGTCTGATTGCAGCTGACGGTTTTATAATCATCTCAGTCTCCGATACTCTTATTTTAATCTTATTATATCCATATTTTACTATAACAACATAATGATATGAAAAAAAACCGTACAGCGACGGAATTTCCGTTCTGTACGGCCATAATATTCGTTTTATTCGGCTCTGTCAGTCGCTTCAGCTTCCGCAGTATTGATTTCCGATTCTGTCTCCACTTCTTCAAGAAACCTGTCCACAAAGCCGTCTTCGATTTTCTTATAGGCTCCGACGACGCCGTTTTCGATCTTCTTATGGGTTCCGACTACGCTGTCTTCGATTTTCCGGAAGGTTCCGACCACCACTTCCCCGACAGTTCCCGTTTTAAGTTTATATTCCGCCATTTTATCTCCTT
>CALMRA010000174.1 GCA_937872065.1 uncultured Eubacteriaceae bacterium
ACGATCAAGTATCTCGACGGAACGGACAACGAGCTCAAGAGCACGAATCTGTTCCTGTTCAAGGATGCGGCGGATTACGGCGAGACCATCGAAGAGGGGACGGAAGCCAATCCCTACTACGATACAAACATTACCGCCGCAAAAACCGGCGCAACGGATGAAGGCGGACGAACCTACGTCTACTATTCCGAGGAAGACGGCAAGAATATCATCGGCGTAATCTTCAAGACGTCAGGCAGCACGATCTTCGAGCAGTCCTCGGCCGAAGCGAAGGAAGTCAAGGACAATTATACGCTCAAGAGCTGGACTGACGGAGACTCCGTATACGGTGAAATCGCGGTAGACAACATTCATTTCAGCGACGGGGACACGATCACGCTGGACGGCGGCAAGGAGATCTTCTCGGCTGTCGAAAAGGATCAGGCGGACAATCTGACCGCGGAAATCAAATGGGACAGCGAATATGTCACGGATGACAACGGTACGCCAAGACTCGTGTCTGACGTCAAGAGCGGCGATCAGGTCGCCGTGCTTGAGATCCTGAACGGCTCGAAGGTCGTCAAGGACGTTCCGCTGTACGCGGCCAACGACGTCTCGACGAAGAACTGGACCGACTTTTTCGTCGACAACGCGCTGTGGATCATCCTCGGCATCGCGCTGATCATCTGGTTCGTTCTGTACAGGAAAAATAAAAAGAAGGCGGCTGCGCTCAGACGTAAAAAACAGCGCACCCGGCTATAATAAGGAACCGCAGCAGTCATCGACCGCTGCGGCTCTTTTTTACGTTCTGGGTAAAGGTTAGAATAGACATAGAAACCTGGAGGCACACTTTGACCAATACGAATAAAAACAGACTGCCGGAGCTTCTCGCGCCGGCCGGGACGCCTCAGGCCGCAGCCGCCGCGATTGCGGGAGGCGCCGACGCGATCTACGCGGGGCTGCCCGCGTTCAACGCCCGGATGATGGCGGAGAATTTCACACGGGAGACCTTTACGGAGACCTTCGAGCTCTGCCGGGAATACGGCGTTAAGGTTTATGCCGTCGTCAACACGCTGGTCAAGGACGGCGAGCTGGCGGATGCGATGGAAACCCTCGCGTATCTGAACGATCTCGGAATCGACGGGGTGATCATTCAGGACCCGGGACTGATCCGGCTCGCGCGTCTCGTTTTTCCGGATCTGAAGCTCCAGGTCTCGACCCAGCTTACGGTATACGGAATCGACGGCGTCCGCTTCTTTGAAAAGCTCGGCTTCACCCGGGCCGTGATGCCCAGAGAGATGAGCATTGCGGAGGCCGGACGGATCCGGGCGCGTTCCGATATCGAGATCAAGATATTCGGTCACGGCGCGCTGTGCTACGCATATTCGGGACAGTGCCGTTTCTCGTCGGCGCTGGGTACCAGGAGCGGAAACCGGGGGCGCTGCGCCCAGCCGTGCCGGAAGAAGTACGAGCTGACGACGGAGAACGGGAAGCTTATTAAAGAAGGGTATCTGCTCAGTACGAGAGATCTGAGCACCCTGCCGGCCATACCTGAGATCACCGGAGCGGGAATCGATTCGATCAAGATCGAAGGACGTCTGAAGTCGCCGGAGTATGTCTACGCGGTGACCTCCGCGTACCGCGAAGCCCTCGACAGTCAGGAGACCGGAGAGAAGGTCCGCAGCAGCGAGGATCTGCTCAAGGCGGTATTCTCCAGAGGCTTTACCGGCGGCGGTCTGTACGGCTGCGAAGCCCGCCTTACACCGGAGATCGGCAAGCGCAGGGGCTTTCATATCGGGAAGGTCGGAAAGACGAAGGGCGCCTTTACGGAGCTTATTCTCAAGGACGGAATCACTCTCGTCAACGGAGACGGGATCGCCTTCGGAAAGGACGAGAAGATCGGCACCAGCGTTTCGGGTGTCTACGCGAAGCCTGAAAAGGGAGCGAAGGGATCGGAAGGCAGGGGCCGGGTCTGGATCCGGGCCGGCATTCCGGAGTGGATCCGGCAGGGAGAAAATGTGTACCGCAGTCTCGATCACCGTCTGATGAAGCGTCTGAAATCGGAGGCCTCGAGGCTTCCGGAGAGGAAGTCGGGACGCTTCGATATGAGCGTGATCATTCAGGGCGGTTCGCCTGTCGCCGGTACGATCGAAGCGGGAGGCGTCCGCACAGAGTTCAAAACGGACATCGCCGCGCAGCCGGCAAGGACAAGAGCGCTGACCGGCGAAGAGATTCTGACGCAGCTCGGGAAGACAGGCGGAACCGGCTGGGAGGCCGGTGAAATTTCGATCAGTCTAGGCGAGAATCTGTTCCTGCCGAAGTCGGAGCTGAACAGAATCCGAACGACGGCGATCGCCGCGCTGGATAAAAAAAGCTGCATTATCGAGCAGAATGCTACGACAAGCAGCAAAAGAGAAATTGATTATAATGAAACGATACGTTCCGTATCAAACGAGCCTGTCCTTCGGGCTGCAAGTCAGTCGGAGCCGGTAATTTCGGTGGAGCTGCCCTCCGCAGCAGATGCCGAAGCCTTTATCGGCTGCGGCGCCGGCGAGCTTGTCATACCGGCCGGCAGGCCTGAGGAATGGCGGCGAAGCGCGAAGACGGCGCAGCTTCTCAGAGATAACGGAATGCGGGTCCTGCTGACGACGGGACTCATCGTCAATACGGATACGGGAGACGCGATCCGCGCTTCGGCGGAGGAATTTGCCGCGCTGCTGGATTCCGCGGACGGCTTTCTCGTAAAGAACTACGAGCTGCTGGAGATCCTGAAGGATCTCGGCAGGACCGGCCGGGATGATTTCACGATCGAAACCGACGATTCGCTTAACCTGTTCAATACGGAGACGGCCCGATTCTTTGAGGAAGCCGGCGTATCCTCCGGCGTGCTGTCGACGGAGCTTTCGGGCTTTGAACAGCGGGAGCTCGCACAGAGAAGCATCGTTTCGCCGGTGCTCTCCGTCTACGGCAGAAAGCGGCTCATGACCAGCGCCTACTGCGTTTTCGACTGCCCGGACAGAGACTGCGCGAACTGCGTCAGAGAAGGCGCCTACCGGCTCGTCCAGAACGGAGAGATCTATCCGCTGCGCATCGCCGGCGGTCTCAACGAGATCTACGACAGACAGATTACGCTGCTCGACCGGGAACAGACAGAGAAAATTCCGGCAGAGAAGCTGCGTCTGACAGTCACGGATGAAACACCTGAACAGATCGAAGACGTCGTCCGATACTATCGGGGTTCGGGACGGAAGCCTGAGGGCGAATATATCGCCGGGAGCTTCGACCGCGGAGTGCTGTAAAGCGGGCACAGGAAAACGGAAGCATTCGGTCTTTATCATACAGGAGATATTAAAGGAGCATATGGATAAACGAAGCATGCACGCGCTCGAGTACGACAAAATCCGGCAGAGACTGGCCGGATACTGCGTCAACGACGGCGCGAAGGAAACAGCCCTCGCCCTCGAACCGGAATCGGACCGGAGCGAGATCGCGAGACAGCTTGGCTTTACGGACGAAGCCCTCGAGATGTCGCTGCGAAGCGGGCGGATGCCGATGTCGAAGAATGAGAATATTACGGGACTGCTGGGCAGAGCGGCAGTCGGAAGCACGCTGCAGATTTTCGAGCTGCGGCGTATCGCGGCGGTGCTCAAAACGATTCGGGACATCATCGCGTACAGGGACGACGATACGTCCGAGGCGGAGCTCCCGCTTCTCGACGACGCCTTCGACGTTCTCGACGCCTGCTCGGATCTCGAGCAGGATATCAGCAGAAAACTGATCTCGGACAACGAGGTCGCGGACAACGCGTCCCGGGAGCTGGCCAGAATCCGCCGCGAAATCACGAACACGGGACGGAGAATCACGGAGAAGCTGCAGAACATCATCAATTCGCCGGGACACGAACGTCATCTGCAGGAACGTCTCGTGACGATCAGGAGCGGACGATACGTCGTCCCGGTCAAGTCGGAATACCGCTCCCAGATTCCGGGGATCGTTCTGGACCGCTCATCCTCCGGACAGACGCTGTTTATCGAGCCTGCGGCGGTGGTGGAGCTCAACAACGACCTGCGGATGCTCGAAGCGGAGGAAAAGGACGAGATCGAACGGATCCTGAAGGAGCTCAGCGATACAACGGCGATGTACAGGCCGGTGATCCAGTCCGACTACGAGACGATGATCGAGCTGGACTTCGTCTTCGCGAAGGCAGCCTACGCTCTGGATCTCGGCGCAAGAAAAGTCGAGATGACCCAGTCCGGCGGGACAGGGCTTTACGGGGCGCGCCATCCGCTGATCCCCCGGGACAGGGTGGTGGCAAGCGATATCGTGCTGGGACCGGAGATCCGGACCATGGTGATCACCGGTCCGAACACCGGCGGGAAAACCGTCACCCTCAAGACGCTGGGACTGCTGACGCTGATGCTCCAGTCCGGCCTGTTCATCCCTGTCAAGGAGGGATCCTACGCCCGTGTCTTCACGGACGTCTACGCGGACATCGGAGACGAGCAGAGCATCGAACAGAGCCTGTCCACGTTCTCCTCTCATATGACGAATATCGTCCAGATCCTGCGGGATGCGGACGACCGCTCGCTGGTGCTGTTTGACGAGCTGGGCGCGGGCACGGACCCTGAAGAAGGGGCCTCTCTCGCCGTCTCGATCCTCGACGCATTAAAGAGCAGGGGAGGACTGACGGCCGCGACGACGCATTATGCGGAGCTTAAGGAATACGGGCTGACGACAGAGGGCGTCGTCAACGCCTCCGTCGAATTTGACGTCGAAAGTCTGCGGCCGACCTACCGCCTGATGATCGGGATCCCGGGCAAGTCCAACGCCTTCGAGATCGCGAAGCGGCTCGGACTTCCGGAGGACATTATTCAGATCTCGAGAGACCGGATGTCGGACAATACCCGAGATCTCGACAAAACCATCGCGGCGGCCGAGCAGAAGGCTCACGAAGCGGCCCTCGCTCTGGAACGGGCGGAAGAAAAGGAAGCGGAAACCGAGCGAAAGCTCGCCCAGGCGGAAGCCGAACGCGGAAAGAACGCGGGCAAGGCCGAAAAGCTGCTCCTGGAAGCCCAGAAACGGGCCGCGGATCTGATCGCCCAGACCCAGAAGGAAACCGACGAGATCTACCGCGAGATCCAGACGATCCAGCGGGAAGCCGAGGCCTCCGTCGACAACAAGACTCTCGAGAAGCTCAGACGGAATCTTGCGAAAAGCGCGAAAGCCGCCGAAAAGGCGGAGGAAGACCGCAAGAAGCGGACGCGCACCTGGGATTCGTCGAGAAAGCCTCTCAAGCTCTCGGATTTCAAGACCGGCGACAGAGTCTACGTCAAGTCCATCGACCGCGAGGCGGACGTCCTCGAGGTCCTGGAGCGCGACAAGAAGGTCAGGATCCAGTCGGGCAACATGAAGATGAACGTGAAGCCCGCGGAGCTCGTCAAGGTGGGCAGGGTCCAGGAGACTCAGAAGAAGGTGGCGGTCAAGCCTGCCGCGGCAAAGGTTGCGGTCCGGCTCGATCTGCGGGGAAGGACTGCAGACGAAGCGGTGTACATGACGGAAAAGTTTATCTCTGATGCGGTTACGGCCGGACAGAAGAAGCTGACCATCGTTCACGGCATGGGAACCGGCAGAGTCCGGGCCGCCGTGCAGGACTACCTGAAGAGCTGTACGATGATCAGGGACTACCGTCTCGGAAAGCCCGACGAGGGCGGAACCGGCGCGACCATCGTCACGCTTTAGACCGATCT
>CALMRA010000175.1 GCA_937872065.1 uncultured Eubacteriaceae bacterium
CCGTACGCTTGAGAAGGAATTCGAAACGGTCCTGATCGACCGCTCCGCGAAGGAATTCCGTCTCACCTCCGAAGGGGAGATCTTTAACGATTTCGCGACCCGCCTGCTCGATTATTACGATCAGGAGACTCAGGAGCTTTATTCCAGGCTTCACGGAGGAAGCGGCGAGCTGAGTCTCGGACTGCCGCCAAGCTCCGGCTCTATCTATTTCTTCGAGCAGATCTTCAAGTTCCAGCAGCAGTATCCGGTGGTTAATCTCGAGATCACCGAGGTGACGTCGAAAAAGGTGACCGATCTGGTTGCGGACGGAAAGCTCGATCTCGGGATCGTCATCGAGCCCTTCGCGGACGATCGTTTTGCCAAGAAGGAAGTCTATACCTCGGAAGCGGTTCTCGTCGTCTCCAAGGACAGTCCTCTGGCCTCCCGCAGATCCATCGGGTCGGCGCAGCTTCAGAACGAGCGCTTTGTGACGGTATCTCCTGACTATATGTATTACGACCGGATGATGGATTATTTTACCCAGGCCGGTATTTCCCCGGAAATAGCCTTCAGGAGCTTCCAGTGGGACCTGCTGCTGGAAATGGAGGCGGCGGGCCAGGGCGTTTCGATCCTGCCGAAGCCGCTTATCGACAAGTGCTACCATAACCGTGTCCGGCAGATTCACCTGAAGGATCCCGAGTTTCCGTGGGGACTCACGCTGATCCGCAGGAAGGACAAGTTTGTCACCGAGCCCATGAGAAACTTTATCGAGCTGTGTTCTCAGGACTGAGACAGGTCGATCTGCATCATAACTGATCTGCATCATATCCGGATGATTCGATAACGTTTCAAAGTACGAGCCCTTCGGGGCTTTTTTTGCGCCCGAAATTCGAGCTTGGTGTGAAAGCGGCCTACAAATGATGATTCGTTTCATTCACTCCTTACATGAATTACATTCATCCGGGCATGAAATATGACCATTTTTCATTCCCTCCGGCAGATGCTACTATGCAGTTAGAAGATCTGCTATGGCCATAGCGACGAAGTAATATATTGATTTATCAATTCAAATCCCAGGAGGGAAGTCATGGAAAATCAGGCTCAGGCAGTAAAATCGACATCGGCGCGGGCAGGCTTTATCGAAGCAATCATGTTTTTTACCTATGCGTTTTTCGCAGTAAGCTGGATCGCGGGCAGCAGTCTCACCCCGCAGATCATGGAATACTTTAAACTGGAATCATTCGCATCCGCGACATTTATATCAAACGCGATCACCATCGCGAAGATCATCGGAAACTTTATGGCAGCGGCGATACTCGCGAAGCTGTATCCGAAGAGAGCGATCATGCTCGGTTCGGGACTGATCGTAGTGGGAAGTCTTATCGCGATATTCTCCCAGCAGTACTGGATGTTTATCCTCGGCCGTTTCATCATGGGATTCGGCGGCGCACTGTACGTCGTATACTTCAGCCCGGTGGTCCTCCACTATTTTAAGAAGGAACAGCTCGTTACGGTAAACGCCCTGAACAGCGTAGCCTACAACGTAGGCGGGATCATGGCGATGCTGATGGTGGGACCGGTGGTCTCATGGCTGAAGACCTGGCAGTACAGCATGGGCTTCTTCGCGATTATCAGCGCGATCCTGTTCGTTCTCTGGCCCTTTGTTGGACAGAACTTCGAACTGAACAAATCCTCCGGCGTGCAGCAGGAAAAGTATACGATCGGCGAAGCCTTAAAGGATAAATTCAACTGGGTATTCCCGTTCACCTATTCGGGACTCCTGACCTTCTATATCGTCCTGCTCAACATCTTCCCGATCAGCGGAACCACCGTTATCGCATCGAAGACACTGAGCATGCTCGTCGCTATAGGCGGCGTGGTCGGGACCATCCTTGCGATCATAATGGGCAAGAAATACACGAAGCGCCTCCCCGTAATCCGCTGGTGCGGACTTGCGATGACGCTGTTCGGCGTGCTGATGTTCTTCACGACGAGCCCGGCTCTGGCAGTTGTCGCGGCAGTCGCGATCGGGATCTTCATGTTCCTGCCTGTCACATCCCTCGTTCTGATTCCACAGGAGCTTCCGAACATGACCCCGGCGAAGCTTACGACGATCATGGGTCTGTTCTGGGCGATCTCCTACATCATCGAATCGGTCGTCTACTATATTATCGGGATCGTTATCGACAGCTCCGGCTATACGACAGGTCTGATGATCGCCCTCGTGATGAGCGCGACATTCTTCATCGGCTCCTTCCTCCTTCCGGAAACAGGGAAAGCATCCGATAAATAAGATGTTAATAAGCAGCGTAAATTACCTATACATAACCAGTAACATAACCAGAACGATCAAACCAGGAGAAGAAAATGAAATCCATCAGCGAAATGTATAACGAAAAAGTCATGACGGCAGACCAGGCGCTCGATCTGATTCAGGACGGCGACTATATGTTTTCAGCTCAGGCCGGCGGGGAGCCCGCCGCGATCCTGTCCCATCTGCAGCATCTGAAGGATACCGGCGTCAAGAACACGACGCTTAACACCTGCCTGCCGCTGCAGCACTATCCGGCCTTCTTCGATCCGGAAATGGAAGGCGTCATGAACCATAACGGATGGTTTTTCGGAGCAGGACAGAGAGCGGACCACAAGTCGAAATTCGTCAGCCCCGTTCCCCAGAGCTCGACGTCGATCCTGAGAAAGACCCTCGACCGCATCAAATATGACGGCAGACGTCCTGTCGTTCTCGCAACCGTCTCCCCGATGGACAGCCACGGCTATATGTCATTGTCGATCAGTGCGATTTACGAACGCGATCTGATCGACAAGGGCGCCGTCGCGATCCTCGAAGTCAATCCGAACTTCCCGCGCACCTTCGGCGACAGCCAGGTCCATGTGTCTGAAGTCGCGGCGCTCGTCGAATCCGACCGCCCGATCCCGATCAGCAAACTGGCCCCGTATACGGACACAGACGCCCAGATCGGCAAGTATATCGCCTCTCTCATCGAAGACGGCTCGACCATCCAGCTGGGGATAGGCAATATGCCCAACGCGGTCGCTGCGGAGCTCAAGAACAAGAAGCACCTCGGCATCCATACCGAAATGTTCACCGAAACGATGATCGACCTGATCGAATGCGGCGCCGTGGACAACTCCCAGAAGGGACTGTTAAACGGATATTCTGTCTGCTCCTTCACGATGGGCAGTCAGCGTCTGTACGACTATATCGACAACAACCCGTCAGTTCTGTTCAAGTCCTGCACCTTCACCAACGATCCGTACACCATCGGCCTGAACAACAAATTCGTCTCGGTAAACGC
>CALMRA010000176.1 GCA_937872065.1 uncultured Eubacteriaceae bacterium
GTCCGCCGGCCAGAGCCTGACCGAGCTTTCTTGCGAAGCTGTAGATCCCGTAAACGGTACCGTCTTCGCGTTCGCCGGAAATAACTTCCTGATAGTCGATGACGTCGGTAATGAACGCCCAGATCATCAGGTTAAACATACCTGTACCGAGATTTCCGAAGAAGATCAGGACACAGAACAGCCACGGATTCGAAACATGCATGAAGTACAGCAGGAAGTAAATGACCGAAGCAAAAGCGAGTGCACATGCCGAAGCTTCCTTCTTACCCCATTTTTTAATAATCGTAGTCGCAAACGGCGCAAGGATCAGCGTTGCAGCCGTCGAGAGCATTGAAGCGACAGACATCGCCGCCGGGCTCTTGAAGTAGTCGTTGTACAGATAAATGTTCATCGAACTGGCAAGCAGCATCGAAACGAGCAGGACGATCGCAGCGACAATGATCGAAAGCAGCGCCCTGTTGCTGAAGAGTTCCTTGACCATCGTGCCGGCTGAAACTTTTTCTTTTCCTTCGTCCTTCTGTTCGATGACGACACGTTCGTGAGTCCAGTTGTAGCAGAAAGTGTAGCAGATGTAAGCCAGTACCGCGAATACGCAGGCGACGATAAAGAAGCGGTCGCCGCTCAGATGGCCGTTAATGTAGATAACCTGCGGAACGATCGCGCCGACGAGAAGTCCTGCGAGCGCCGCGCCGACTGATCTGAAAGTCGACAGCTGGCCGCGTTCGACAGGATCCGCGGTGATCGCGCCTGCCATGGAACCGTAAGGAATATTGATGCCTGTGTAGCAGAAGCTGCCCCACAGAATATACGTGAAGTAGATGAAGATGATCTTGCCCATATCGCCGAGATCTCTCGCGAAAGGCAGGAAAATCAGAACGCCGGCGATAACCACCGGAAGTCTCATCCGTTTGATCCAGACACGATACCTGCCGTTTTTATTCGGCTTCGACGTGTCGACGATACGGCCCATCCCGATGTCGGTGAACGCATCGACGCACCTGGCGACGAGGAACAGCGTACCGACCGTAGCTGCGGATACGCCGAGAATGTTCGTGTAATACAGCATCAGATAGC
>CALMRA010000177.1 GCA_937872065.1 uncultured Eubacteriaceae bacterium
CCAGACAATCACCGATTCCGAGATCGGCAGGACGATCAGCTTCTCATAGCTGCGTTCGTTGAAGATCGTGCTGCCCGCACGGAAAATCGTAAAAACGAAGATCAGCATCGAAGCGATGATCGCACAGAAAGACGGGACCGCGCGCGCCTCGCCGGCCAGACACAGCGTGACGGCTATACCCGACATATAGACGATCATCAGGACCGCGAGGTACGCGAACGCACCGATCAGGATCCAGACCTTGCTCCGTTTCTTTTTATCCTTCGAAAATTTCAGAACATTTATTCCGATAAAATTCGAAAACTCGAGCTTAACGAGCCTGTTTATCTGCTGTACTGCTGTCATTTTCAACGGTCTCCATAAAAGTATCTTCAAGCGATTCGCCGCGGGTCAGATCTTCAAGTCTTCCGGACTCGACAATCCGGCCGTTCTTGATGATCGCGATCTTGTCACACAGCTTCTCCGCCGTATCGAGCACATGGGTAGAGAAGAATATCGCGCTTCCGGCTCTGCACAGCTCATGCATATATCGCTTGAGCGTTACGCTGGCTTTAGGATCGAGGCCGACAAAGGGTTCGTCCAGGACCAGAAGCTTCGGATTATGAATAAGCGCGCTGATCAGTGCGAGTTTCTGTTTCATCCCGTGGGAATATGATGAAATCAGACTCCCGAGATCCGGCGTGATCTCAAAGGCATCCGCGTATTCACGGATTCTCTTCTCACGTTCCTTTTTGCCTACCCCGTACATGTCGGCGACGAAATTCAGATACTGAATCCCCGTAAGCTGATCGTACAAATCCGGATTATCCGGCAGAAACGCCGTGATCTTTTTCGCCTCGATGGGCTCATTCGCAATATCGTGGCCGTCGATGGCTATTTCCCCGTGATCGAAGTCGATGATGCCGGTCACCGCTTTAATCGTCGTCGTCTTCCCAGCTCCGTTGGGTCCGATAAATCCGTATATCTCTCCGGCATTGACGGTCAGACTTACATCGTCCACCGCCTTATGACCCCCGGGATAGATTTTAGTCAGATTATTTATTTCAAGCATATTTCTCTCCTCAGTCCTGCTGTGTCAGCGGAGGCGACGAGATAATCGTCATTGTCCGTTCGAGACGGCCGTTCCCCGCTTTGTTATTCAGATATGGCTCTAAAAGTTTTCCGTAGCCCGTAACGAACTCTCTGAATTCCTCTTCGTTGAGCAGAAGCGTCGCGGAGCTCAGACAGATAATCTCCCTGACCGGATCGAGCTCCTCTGTCCGGTCGAACAGCCGTTCGAAGGACGCGAGGATCATCATCAGCGACTGGCGGATAATCTGCTCGCCCTCCTGCGCCCCCATGTCCTTGCCGAAGGCGGGATTGAGCGCGTACGTTTTCTCGACAGCTCCGCGGATCTGTTCTTCATTGACAACATTCAGCGCGCCCGCATCGAGCAGGATCTTCAGGTTCCGGTACAGGCTGGCCCTGCTTACATCGTCAAGCTCTTCACCGATCTGAGCCGCCGTCCCTTCAGGGTGGATCATCAGGTACTGAATAATGCGCATCCGCACAGGATTCATAATCAGTTCGGTCAATTCCTTTTCCATCTGCTGTTACCTCTTATTGATTTCTATTTATATTTTTTATATTTTCATATATTCTCTTCATTAAGACTATTCTACAATTTGATTATATTCTTATATTTGAGATTATTCAAGCGGATGAGATCATTCTTCTCAAATAATGATCCGATATCTGAGAGAAGGTATTCCAGACAATAAAAAAGATACCTCGCGGTATCTAGATGCTGTAATCATAGGCGCTTTCTTCAAGGATCAGATCCTCGAGGGTAATCCCGCTGAAGAAATCCTCGATGAGCGTATTCAGCTTTTCCCACATCGGAAGCGTCTTGCAGCTCACCGCTCTCGAACAGGTATTCGGAGAACAGGACAGACATTCCACAGGCGCCAGCGTCTTCTCAGTTACCCTCAGAATATCGGCGACGGTGTATTCTGCAGGAGAGCGAGTAAGCCTGTAGCCACCGCCCTTTCCGTGAAGACCCGAGACCAGTCCCGACTTTGACATCATGGTCATAATGCTTTCAAGATACTTTTTTGAAATTTCCTGCCGTTCCGCCATATCCTTAAGGGGAATATATTCGCCGTTATTGTGCTCGGCCAGGTCTATCATCATCCTCAGAGCGTACCGGCCTTTTGTCGATATCATCATTTCGCGCCTCCGCAGTTATTGTACATCGCTCCGCGCGAAGTCACAAAGAATCCGGCGGCTGTATTTATCATATTTAAACAGCAAAACGAAACCCCGCCGAAGCAGGATCTCGTCTGATTTCTAAAGGTCATTTCTGAACAATCAATTCTGAATAGTCTTCCGGAGTAATCTCCGGCCGGATTACTGTGCGAACTCAGGATTCGAAAGATATCTGTCTCCGGTATCCGGGAAAATCACGACGATGTTCTTCCCCGCGTTCTCCGGACGTCGGGCAAGCTCGATGGCTGCCGCAGCCGCGGCTCCGGCAGAAATCCCGACGAGGATTCCTTCTTTATGACTGATCTGGGCAGCCGTCTTGAAGGCATCTTCGTTGCTGACCGGAACGACTTCGTCGTATACGGCCGTATCCAGAACATCCGGCACAAATCCCGCGCCGATTCCCTGAATCTTGTGGCTTCCGGCATGTCCCTGTGACAGGACGGGAGAACTTTCAGGTTCCACTGCGACAACCTTCACATCCGGATTCTGTTCCTTCAGATATTTTCCGGTGCCCGTCACGGTTCCGCCGGTTCCGACGCCCGCGACAAAGATATCGACGTTTCCGTCCGTATCTTCCCAGATTTCAGGGCCTGTCGTTTTGTAATGAACGTCGGGATTCGCCGGATTGACGAACTGTCCCGGAATAAAGCTGTTCGGAATCTCTTCCGCCAGCTCCGCAGCTTTTGCGATCGCACCCTTCATACCCTTTGCGCCTTCTGTCAGCACCAGCTCCGCGCCGTAGGCTTTCATCAGACGGCGGCGTTCCACCGACATCGTTTCCGGCATGACGATAATGGTCCGGTAGCCGCGGCTTGCCGCGACCGATGCGAGTCCGATTCCTGTATTGCCGGAGGTAGGCTCAATAATGACCGAGCCTTCTCCGATAACGCCGCGGTTTTCCGCGTCGTCGAGCATCGCTTTCGCCACCCGGTCTTTGACGGAGCCGGCCGGATTAAAATATTCGAGCTTAGCGAGAATTTTCGCAGGCAGTTCCTCCGCCTGTTCGAGCCGTTTCAGTTCGATCAGCGGTGTTGCGCCGATCAGTTCGTCAAATGACTGGTAAACTTTACCCATTGTTCCTGTCCTTCTTTTATATCAGCGGCTATTTGACCGCTTCGAATCCGTGTTCAAGATCTGCAATAATATCGTCGATATGCTCCGTCCCGATCGAAAGTCTGACCGTGCTCGGTGTTATGCCGCTTGCCAGCAGCTCTTCTTCAGAAAGCTGCGAGTGGGTCGTCGACGCCGGATGGATCACGAGAGACTTGACGTCCGCAACGTTGGCCAGCAGTGAGAACAGCTCGAGACTTTCCGTGAATTTACGGGCTTTATCCGCGCCGCCCTTAATTTCAAAGGTAAAGATCGAACCTGCACCCTTAGGGAAGTAACGGTTGTACAGCTCCTTGTCCTTTCCCTGTGCCAGAGTAGGATGGTTGACCTTTTCGACCTGCGGATGATTCTTCAGATAGTCGACGACCTTCAGCGCATTTTCGACATGACGTTCGACACGAAGTGACAGCGTTTCGAGTCCCTGAAGAAGCAGGAACGAGTTGAACGGCGAGATTACCGCTCCCTGATCTCTCATCAGCGTCGTTCTCAGCTTCGTGATGTATGCGGCGTCCCCGCATGCATCCGTAAATACGATCCCGTGGTAGGATGGGTTCGGTTCGGACAGACCCGGGAACTTGCCGTTGGTCCAGTCGAATTTGCCTGAGTCGACGACGACTCCGCCCATGACCGTTCCGTGTCCGCCGATAAATTTGGTTGCTGAATGTACGACTACGTCCGCCCCGTGTTCGATAGGACGCAGCAGGTACGGTGTGGCAAAGGTGCTGTCGACGATAAGCGGAATTCCGTGCTTATGGGCGATTTCAGCGATCTGTTCGATATCGATCACATCCGAGTTCGGATTGCCAAGAGTTTCCGCATACAGCAGCTTCGTGTTGTCCTGAATCGCCGCTTCAAAATTCGCGGGATCCGACGGATCGACAAAGGTCGTATTCAGTCCCTGATCTTTTAATGTATTGGCGAACAGGTTATACGTTCCGCCGTACAGATTTTCCGACGATACGATATGATCCCCTGCCCTTGCGATATTCTGAACCGCATAGGTAATCGCCGCCGACCCTGAAGCAGTTGCCAGCGCTCCGATACCGCCTTCGAGCGCCGCGATGCGTTTTTCGAAAACGTCCGAGGTCGGATTCATCAGACGGGTATAAATGTTTCCGCCTTCCGAAAGACCGAAGCGGCCCGCCGCCTGATCCGAATCTTTAAAAACATAAGAAGTTGTTGCGTAAATCGGTACTGCTCTGGAATCTGTAGCCGGATCCGGCTGTTCCTGTCCTACATGAAGCTGTAATGTTTCAAATTTATAAGATGCCATCAATTTATTCCTTTCGTGAATGTACTGGTCAAAAGCGGTCGCTGCAGCTGCACATTCGTCCGAAGCGGTAATTGATTCTCAAAAGAAGCTCGAATAGAATACTCATATTTACCTACCAATCTTGTATGTTGATTGAATTTTACGTCCTAAACTGTCCCGTGTCAAGCCTGAAGAGGAGATTTCACTGGTCTTAATTCAATACAAAAAATAAAAAAAGGCGTTTCCGCCTTTTAGAATCTTTACATGGGCCGATTCTGAATAATATAGGTTTCCATGTTTTTGAGCAGCGTGTTGATTTTACGTTTACTGCCCATCGTATAAAACAGCTGAACGATCTTATTATTCAAATCCATCTTTCTGGAGCTGCCGGAAAAGCCTTCCTCGTAGTGCACATTTATTTTCTGAGGACCTATTTCCTGGATGATATAAGCGATCGAATTGACGCCGTTGCCGCTGGTAAAATCCGCTTTGTAGGAGGTCGGCGCATGAAGCTCTTTAATCGTAACCTTGACCTTGCTGCTCCCGCCCATTTTTGTTCCCAGATTTTTATGATAGGAGTAGCCGTCCACTACCTGTTCAGCTTCAATATTTTTCCGTGTCGACGCTTTGATATCCTCAAGTACTGATCTCTGAATCTGATTAAAAAACTCATCGGCACTTACATTCAGTTCCCTGTTAACATTCATCTTTTTGATTCCCCTGATCTCTTCTATCCCGATTTTCAGTCAGTTTCTTTATTCGGCCGCAGCTAAAACTCTTCTCTTCACTCTCGTCATCTCCCGTGTTCCGACTTTGTGAAATCAAATCCTCGTTTTACTCGTTTATTTGATAGATCTTAGAAATCGGTCGATCGCATAGTTTACAGCCGGCGCATTGTCCATATTCGAATTATGGGCGGCGCCTGGAATCTCAACAGACGGCGCTCCGGTCCTGCGGGCCCACTCGCGGCTGTACTGTCTGACCTTGCCCGTAACGTCCGAATCTCCGTAAATGATAAGCAGCGGACATTCGATTTTCAGATCTTCCCTAAGTCCTTCGTTCTCAATATAAAACTGTCCGTATCCCCTGTCCAGCAGATCGCACAGTTCGTCCTTCGAATAACGCTCCAGCGCTGTTCGCATATTACGACGTGTATCTTCCCTGAGCGAAACACTTCTTGAAATACTGCTGATTAACATCTCCCGCGGATACGTCCTCGTTGTCCAGCCCATCTGCCGGATCCACCACAGATCGGAATCGGAATAATAACTTCGTCCGAAGGGGCACGTATCAATTCCGACAAAGCCCAGTGCACGTTCGGGATATTTCGTTAGAAACGACTGAATCACATAGCCGCCCATGGACTGGCCGATAAGCACAGCCCTGTCGATTCCTTCCCTGTCCAGGATCTCCTTCAGATCTTCCGCAGCATTCGGATAGGTCATTTCACTGTAGGGTCTCGACTGTCCGTGTCCCGGTGAGTCCCAGACGATTAGCTTATGGCGGCTCTTAAAGTAATCCGTCTGTTTGTCGAACAACGTGTGATCCGCCGTCAGCCCGTGAAGAAAGATAAGCGGCGTATCGTCTGATACGACATGATTCGTCCAGTAACGTACCGGTCCTCTCGGAGTGTGTATCTCTTTACCGATCATGTCAGTCGTACTGCTGATCATCCTGCTGCTCCTCAAGAAAAGCTTCGAAGCTCTCTGCCTGTTCTCTGAGCTCGATGGTCTGAGGATCCAGATGAAATTCGATGCATTGATCATCCGGATGATGTTTTGGATAGGAAGCTGCATATGAGCCGTCTTCTGAATCAAAGCCTGCCAGTTCGACTTCCCGTCCCAGCGCCAGAAAATATTTCCGCGCTTCCCGGATCAGCGCCTCGCGCTTTTCGATCTGATCCGCAATCTCGCCGTTTGAAAAACTGTAACCGTCGAGGCGTGTCCACCCGCTGACTGTTTCGCCCCGTTCAGGCTCTTCCGAATCCATCAGGCTGATTTCACTCAGCGCCAGATCGATTACTTCCCCCGGAATATAAGACGACTTGCTGATCACATAGTTCCAGTCTTTATACGATGCCGTATAAAGCTCGGGTATTTCTTCATAACGCATATAGTACCCGTCTCCGAAGCTGTAGGAATTACGTCTCGTAAACGGAATACTCTCAATAAACGAAACAGCATTTTCTTCAGTATCAAATACACCGACGATATTGCTGATTTCATCCTGTAGGAATTCAAGCAGGTAAGCCATGGCGATCTCCCGTCAATAAAGAATATACTTTATTTTAGCCGTTCTGCCCGGTCTATAGTTAAGATTAAATGGAGATTTATGAATAAAATCTATTAGTAAAAGGAATATATCCA
>CALMRA010000178.1 GCA_937872065.1 uncultured Eubacteriaceae bacterium
ACAAGGAACCTGATATCGACCTGAACTTCTCGGGCGACAATCAGGCTGCCGCACACGCGTACACGGAGGTTCTGTTCGGAAAGGGAAAGACCTTCCGTGCGGGAACGATCTCGACGCTGGCGGAAAAAACAGCCTACGGCTACGTCAAGCACTATTTCGATTCGAAGGGCATCTACCCGACTAACGCCGAGGTGGAGCGTCTGAAAAACGGCTGCACCGGCGTCAAACGGACAACGGGCCAGCATCCGGGGGGAATTATGGTTGTCCCGAAGGATCAGGAGATCTACCGGTTCACGCCGGTCCAGCATCCTGCGGACGATACATCCTCCGATACGATCACGACTCATTTCGACTACCATTCGATATCCGGGCGTCTCCTCAAGCTCGATATTCTGGGGCATGATGACCCGACGATGCTGCGTATTCTGTACAACAACACCGGTGTCGATCCGCGCTCGATTCCCCTTGATGACAAAGAGGTCATTTCGCTGTTTACATCGACGGATGCTCTGAAATTTACGGAGGACTGTCCGCTTACCCTGGGAACGGCCGGCGTACCTGAATTCGGGACGCCCTTCGTCAAGGGGATGGTCACGGATACGAAGCCGGCGTCTCTGGCCGATCTGATCCGGATATCCGGACTCTCTCACGGAACGGATGTCTGGAACAACAATGCCCAGGACCTGGTCAGAAACGGAACGGCCGGTCTCGACGAGGTTATCTGTACGCGAGACGATATTATGCTCGGGCTCATTGATATGGGACTGCCTCCGAAGACATCTTTCGGGATCATGGAAAAGGTCAGAAAAGGGAAAGGTCTTACCCCCGAAGCGGAGAGTCTGATGCGGGAGAAGAAGGTACCGAACTGGTACATCGATTCGTGCAAGAAAATCGGGTATATGTTCCCTAAGGCCCATGCAGCGGCGTACGTCATTATGGCTTTCCGAATCGCATGGTATAAGATCAACTATCCGGCAGCCTATTATGCCGCCTACTTCGGGATCCGGGCGAAGGAATTCGACCTGAAGGTCATTTCCGCGGGGCTCGATTCCGTCCGGGACGAAATCGCGCGCCTTGAGGCGAAGTCGAAGGGCGAGAAGCTGACGGGGAAGGAAGATCTGAGCATGATATCGCTGGAGCTTGCTCTTGAGATGTACTGCAGAGGCTACAGCTGTTCGCGCATCGACATGACCCGCTCCGAGAGCCGGTTCTTCATACCGGAGGGAAAGACGATTATTCCGCCGTTCACAGCGGTGTCCGGTCTCGGGATGTCGGTGGCGGAAAATATCGTTTCGGAACGTGAAAAGAAGATGTTTATTTCTCAGGACGATCTGCAGGAGCGGACGCATCTGAACAATACCTGTCTCGAGCAGCTCAGAGAACTGGGCTGTCTCGACAGTCTGCCCAGAAGCGACCAGATTTCATTTTTCAATTTCTAGGAGAAATTATGAATTACAAAACAGCCAGACCGATCGACACATCGGCATGCATGAAGCTCATCAAAAAAGATCTGAGCTATTTCCCCGGGCTGACACTCGTAGAGATAGAAAAATCACTGCGTCAGGCGATCGCAGACGGAACCGTCGTGACGGCGAGAGATGGCGACGAACTCGCAGGTCTGTTGATTTTCCGCAGATCTCCGGCAGAACTGCTGTTTGTGGCTGTCGATCCTGAATTCAGGAAAGAAGGCGTCGCGAGAAATCTGTTCCGCTTCATGTGTTCTCAGATTCCTCAGGGGCAGAAGATCGTGACGATCTCGTTCCGCAGTGATGACGACGACTATGAAGAACATACGGGCTTTTATATCAGTCTCGGCTTCAAGGCCGGACGGATGCTCGAACGGGACGGCGTACCGGTTCAGGAGTACGTCTATCTGAATAAAACGGCGATTCTAAAATAAGCGGTGCCAAAAAGAACGGCCGGCGCTTTCCGTCAATCGGAATGTGCCGGCCGTTTCCTGTTTAGTGATTAAAATCCGATGATGATCCCTTCATCTTCGGCATAGATACTGTTGAGTCCGCCGTTTTCCTTGATTTCGATCGATTTGACGGGATATTTCTTTTCGATGAGATGGGCGATCGCTTTCGCGCTTTTTTCGTTGTTCGTATGGGAGATGATCACCTCCGCATCCTTCATGTCCTTCTTGCGTTCCATTTCTTCGACCATCTTCGCATAGGCCTTTGTTTCACCTCGCGATTTTGACAGTACGCGCAGATCGCCTTCAGGCGAATTGTCGCCGACGACGCGGATATTCAGCTTGGACGCGACCGTACCGACGATTTTGCTCATCCGGCCGTTTTTGATCAGATTGTCGTAATTTTTGAGCGCAAAGACGACGCCGATGGAGTCGGCATATTTATCGAGCTCTTCGACGACTTCTTCGAAAGGCTTTTCCTCTGCGAACAGCTCGTCCGCTTTCCGGATGATCAGCTCTTCCGGACCTGCCGTTGCTCTGGAATTGATGACGTGGATTTTCTTGTCGGGATTTTCTTCCAGTACGATCTGACGGGCGAGCATAGCCGAATTGTAGCATCCGGAGAGTTTTCCGGTAATCGTGACGGCGATGATTTCGTCACCACCGTCACGAAATCTCTTCGCCCATTCGTCAGGACTTGCGCACGACGTCCGCGCGGCTCCTTCGTGAGCTTTTGAAGCGCGGATCATTTCGTTGACGTCCATGTCCTTGTCGTCCGTAAATTCCTGATCTCCGACTCGGATTGTCAGAGGAACCGAAGCGAATTCCGCTCCGCTTTTCGACGTGTAGCCGTCAGCGAGGTTCGCTGCTGAATCGGCCAGTAATGTTCGGGTCATATCGACTCCTTTCGGGATATATCACTTAACAGAATCTGCCTGCACTGTTTATTTATTATAACGCTAATCAGCACACGTAGTATTGCGTATTAGATTCCGTACGATTCATATTCAGATGTTTTTTCGTCTGTATACGTTTATATTTATTCTATACGTTTCTTATATACTTTACCCTTTGAAAACGCCTTAATTCTTTGCATCTTTTTTCTAAAGCATCCATAGTGTAAAATAGAAGCTATGCGAACTGCGGAGCAGCTCCGTTTATATAAACAAGGTTACGACCGATGAAAGAGGCAGTTTTGAAGAAAGAAATGGAAAAAACCTACGATCCCAAACAGGTCGAGGAACGAATTTACGAATGGTGGGAAAACAGCGGCCTGTTCAAACCGGAGGTACATCCGGACGGAAAGCCGTATACAATAGTCATGCCGCCGCCGAATGTGACGGGCCAGCTTCATATGGGACACGCGTTTGACGATACGCTCCAGGATGTCCTGATCCGTTATCACCGCATGCTCGGGGAATCCGCGCTGTGGCTTCCGGGAATGGATCACGCGAGCATTGCGACCGAAGTCAAGGTCGTGGACAAGATCCGTACTGAAACGGGAAAAACAAAGGAAGAAGTCGGCCGGGAAGCTTTTCTCGAAGAAGCATGGGACTGGGCGCGCACCTACCGCGACCGTATCCGCAGCCAGGTCAAGAAGCTCGGCGCCAGCTGCGACTGGGACCGTGAACGCTTCACGATGGACGAAGGCTGCTCGAAGGCGGTGGGCCGGACCTTTGAAAAGCTCTATAATCAGGGCCTGATCTACAAGGGCTCACGCATTATCAACTGGTGTCCGAACTGTCAGACGGCGCTGTCTGAAGCCGAAGTCGAATACGAAGAACAGGCCGGTCACATGTGGCATATCCGCTATCCGATCACGGGTACGGAAGAATACGTGACCGTCGCGACGACACGTCCGGAAACGATGCTGGGCGATACCGGCGTCGCGGTCAATCCGAAGGACGAACGTTATCAGGATCTCGTCGGCAGGACCGTGATCCTGCCTCTCGTCAACAAGGAGATCCCGATCGTCGCCGACGACTATGTCGATATGGAATTCGGCACCGGCGTCGTCAAGATGACGCCTGCCCATGACCCCAACGACTATGAAGTCGGAAAACGCCACAACCTCGAAGAAATCAATATCATGAACGAGGACGGTACGCTCAACGAGCTGGCCGGCGAACGCTATGCGGGCCTGGACCGCTACGAAGCGCGGAAAATAATCGTTCAGGATCTCAGGGATCTCGGTCTTCTCGAGAAGATCGAAGAACATGTCCACAATGTCGGTACCTGCTACCGCTGCAGGACGACGGTCGAAACGATGACCTCCGAACAGTGGTTCGTTTCGATGAAGCAGCTCGCGGAACCTGCGCTCGAAGCCGTCAGAAAAGGCGACACCCGCTTCGTTCCGGACCGTTTCTCAAAGACCTATTACAACTGGCTCGAAAACATCCGCGACTGGTGCATCTCCCGGCAGCTCTGGTGGGGTCACCGGATCCCGGCTTATTACTGCGACGACTGCGGCGAGATGACCGTATCGGCGGAAAAGCCGGCCTGCTGTCCGAAGTGCGGCGGGACGCTGCGCCAGGATGAGGATGCGCTGGATACCTGGTTCTCTTCCGCGCTGTGGCCGTTTTCGACCCTGGGCTGGCCGGAAGAAACAGAAGACCTGAAAAAGTTCTATCCGAACTCCGTTCTGGTTACGGGCTACGACATCATTTTCTTCTGGGTAGCCAGAATGATCTTCATGGGCCTGTACGAAATGGGCGAGGTCCCGTTTGCGGACGTCTATATTCACGGTCTGATCCGCGATCCTCAGGGACGCAAGATGAGCAAATCTCTCGGAAACGGGATCGATCCGCTTGAAATCATCGACGAATATTCCGCGGACGCGCTGCGCTTCTCGATTATCACGGGAAATTCCGCCGGCCACGATATCCGCTGGCAGCAGGAAAAGCTCAATGCGAGCCGAAACTTCCTGAACAAGCTGTGGAACGCGGCGCGCTTCGTCCTGATGAACCTTGACGAAGAGCTGCCGGAATACAGGCAGGAGGATCTCGAATACACGGACAAATGGATCCTGTCCCGGATGAATTCCGTGATCGGCGAGGTCCGCGAGAATATGGACAAGTACGAGCTGGGTCTCGCGGCTCAGAAGGCCTATGACTTCACATGGAACGAATTCTGCGACTGGTATATCGAGCTGGTCAAGCCGAGACTCTACGGAGACGACGAGACGTCGAAGGCTGCGGCTCAGAATACGTTAAGTCTTGTGCTCACCAATATTCTGAAGCTGCTCCACCCGGTCATTCCGTTCATCACGGAAGAAATCTACGGATATCTCCCGGAACACGGCGAAGCGCTGATCACGGCCGCATGGCCGGCTGCAGACGCGGCGTACGAATATCCGGAGGAAGAAGCCGAGCTCACGTTCCTGATGGACGTGATCCGGAATCTCAGGAACATCCGTACGGGTCTCAACGTGCCCAACAGCCGTAAAGCAGATCTGTTTTACCGCACGGAATCGGACACGGACGCCGCGGTGCTTGAAAAGTCGGGGGTGCTGCTCGGAAAACTCGCATCGGTCGGGGAAGTAAGACCGCTGCCTGAAGCCGCGGATCTGAAACAGTACACGACCGCGGTGGCCGGCGGAACCGAAATCTTCCTGCTCCTCGACGAGCTGGTGGATAAGGAAAAAGAAATCGCGAGACTGACAGGCGAAAAGAAGAAGCTTGACAAGGAGCTTTCACGAGTCACAGGCAAGCTTTCCAACGAAGGCTTCCTCGCGAAGGCGCCTGAGGCTGTCGTAAACAAGGAACGTGAAAAGCAGGCGGGATTCGAAGAAAGTCTGAAGAAGATCGAAGACAGACTTGCGGAGCTCGGCGCATGAGATCCTACCGCAGAGTGCTTCATTTCAATATCCCGGCCCGCAGGGAGATTGTCAATATCACGGGACGTGTCCTGGAAGCGGTGAACGAATCGGGAATCAGCGACGGGCTGATTCTCGTCAACGCGATGAATATCACGGCTTCCGTTTTTATCAACGACGACGAGCCGGGGCTGCATCAGGACTACGAAACCTGGCTTGAAGGTCTGGCTCCGGAAAAGCCCTATTCCCGCTATCATCATAACGGCTTCGAGGATAATGCGGACGCTCATCTGAAGCGCAGCATCATGGGACGGGAAACCGTGATCGCGCTGACCGACGGAAAGCTCGATTTCGGAACCTGGGAGCAGGTCTTCTATTACGAGTTTGACGGAAGGCGTGAAAAGCGCGTTCTGATCAAGATAATCGGGGAATAATACAGACCGCACTACGGCCGGAAACGCAATAAAAAAAGCACTTCGAGAGAAGTGCTTTTTTTATTGCGTCCGTTTCAGCCGACTTCGGAGATATCTTCCGGTGTGATCGGCGTCGGGTTCTTCAGGCTGTCCTGCATGAACACGCGGTACAGGTATTCAGAATACAGATAGATCAGATCCTGAATCATGTCGGCGTTTTCTTTCCAGATCTTTTCCAGCGCGTCTCCGGTTTCCGGTTTTTCGGGATCGAAGTTGAGCAGAGCTCTTGCGATGGCATATACGGTTTCTCCGCTCTGGAAAGCTTCGTCCGCCATATGCGCAAGATACTTGGACAGAAAAATTGACAGAGATTTATTGTCGGGGATACTTTTCTGAAATTCCGTTCCGACTTCGATCTCTTCATAACCTTTTTTCTCGGCGTAGAGCTTCCAGCCGCCTTCGACGAGCAGCTGATGAGTGTTAAGCAGAGTCAGAAGATAACCGATATCCTCCTGGACGTCCTTGCGTTTCACCTTGTAATCCGCCTGAGAAAACAGAGGAGTAAAATCCTTGATTAATTCCTTCATCAATCAGTCCTTTCCGTTCAGAAGAACGCTAAACCGTTTACTAGTACTATTTTACCAAAGGTTCGCAGGATTTCGATTCTTTTCTTGTGATTTTCATGATCTTTCAATATAATAATCTTGTTCTGAAAGTCACCCGCGTATTTTAGGCGTCGTTTTCTAGCGGAAACGCAGCCGTTCAGGGTATAAAGCTTTCAGGTAAGCAGGGGAGTAACTCAACCTTGCTCAGTCGTCAAAACGGTGAGAAGCCCGGCTGAGCAGCAGTTCAGACTGTGAGTAAGACCTGGTTATCCATTGGATAATCAGGTCTTTTTTTATCCGGGTTTCACAATTCTGAAAGGAGCACTATGAACGAAACGAAAACAGAAACAGGCATGACCTCCGAAAGCGAGCGCGAAGCCTTTCTGCTGAGTGTCGA
Organism: uncultured Eubacteriaceae bacterium; assembly: GCA_937872065.1. Classification (GTDB taxonomy): domain Bacteria; phylum Bacillota; class Clostridia; order Eubacteriales; family Eubacteriaceae; genus UBA7485. The sequence goes on from CALMRA010000178.1 coordinate 7,145, forward strand.
CGAAACCGAACGAGAGTATGAGACGAGTCTTAAAAAAGGCCTGACAAGCGCTCAGGTACAGGAAAAGACTGCACGATACGGTAAAAACATGCTTCGGGAAACGAAGCGCAAAACCATCGTCCAGATGTTTATCGCCCAGTTTTCCGACGTACTGATTCTCGTCCTTCTCGCGGCGGCTGTCGTCTCCGGCTTTCTCGGAGAAGTCAGCGATACCCTGCTGATTATAGTTATCGTCATTATCAACGCGGTGATCGGCGTCGTACAGGAACGCAAGGCAGAGGACTCGATGGAGGCCCTGAAGAAAATGGTAGTCCCCGAGGCGAAGGTCATGCGGGACGGCCAGCAGATGATCGTCCAGTCGGTGGATCTGGTACCCGGCGACGTCGTCTACCTCGACGCGGGCGACTACGTCCCGGCAGACGGCCGGCTCGTAGAAGCCGCCAATCTGCAGATCCAGGAAGCGGCGCTGACGGGCGAATCGACTGCGGTTCACAAGAATACGGAAAATCTGACAGACGGAAAGACGCCCCTCGGAGACCGCGACAATTTTGTCTATTCGACGACTATCGTCACCAACGGGCGCGGACGCTTTATCGTCACGAAGACCGGTATGGACAGTGAAATCGGCCGCATCGCCGGTATGATCCAGACCGCGCCGAATCAGAAGACGCCGCTGCAGGTACGTCTGAACGAGCTGGGCAAGACGCTGGCTATCGCCTGCGTTGCGGCCTGCGCGATCATCTTCGTCGTGGGCATGCTGCGGGGCGGCGATCCTCTGGAGCTGTTCATGACTGCGGTTTCTCTCGCGGTTGCGGCGATTCCCGAAGGCCTTCCGGCCATCGTTACGGTCGTTCTCGCAATGGGGACGACGAGGCTCGTCAAAAAGAACGCGATTATCAGAAAGCTGCCTGCTGTCGAAACACTGGGCTCCGCTTCTGTCATCTGTTCGGATAAGACCGGTACCCTTACGCAGAACAAGATGACGATCAAGCGCATCTTTGCGGAACAGGAAGACGGCATCATCGATGCGGACGAAATTCTCGAAAACGGATTTACTCCTGCAGAAAAGGTCGTCGTATTCGGCGGACTGCTGTGCAACGACGCGTCGGTGGTCACCGACGAGAACGGCGTCGTCAAGATCGGGGACCCGACCGAAATCGCGATGATCGACTACGCGGACCGTGTCGGCTACTCGAAGAACGAGCTGCTGGAACAGATGCCCCGTGTCGAAGAGATTCCCTTCGACTCGGACCGCAAGCTTATGACTACCGTCCATAAATTCGACGGCAGATTCATTTCGTTTACGAAGGGCGCTCCCGACGTTCTGATCGAACGGTGCACGAAGGTTCTTCGCGGCGAAGGCAAAGAATCCCAGCCCTTCTCCGAAGCGGCCAAGGACAATATCCGGGCCGTCAACGACGAGCTGTCGGATGACGCATACCGCGTGATCGGCTACGGCGTCAAGGTCTTCGACGAGCTTCCGAACGCGGACTACAACGTCCTCGAACAGGGCATCACGTTCGCGGGACTGTCCGGGATGATCGACCCGCCGAGACTCGAGGTCAAGGATTCCATCGCGGAATGCCGCTCTGCCGGCATCCATCCGGTCATGATCACCGGGGACCACGTCAATACGGCGAAGGCGATCGCACGAGAGCTGAATATTTACAACGAAGGCGATATCGCCCTGACAGGCGTCGAAATCGACGATATGGACGACAAGACACTCTCCGACAATATCGAACGCATTACGGTCTGCGCGCGCGTATCACCTGAAAACAAGGTCCGCATCGTGGATACCTGGCAGAAGAAAAATGCGGTGGTCGCAATGACCGGCGACGGCGTCAACGACGCGCCGGCGCTTAAAAAGGCGGATATCGGCTGCGCGATGGGGATCACAGGCACTGAGGTTTCGAAGGAAGCTTCGGAAATGATCCTGACCGACGACAACTTCGCGACGATCGTTTCGGCAGTCCGTGAAGGCCGCGGGATCTACGAAAATATCAGAAAAGCAGTCCACTTCCTGCTGTCCACAAACATCGCGGAAATTCTGACGCTGTTTATCGCGACCCTGGTCGACTGGCCGCAGCCGCTGCTTCCGGTACAGATCCTGTGGATCAACCTGATTACGGACAGCTTCCCGGCGCTGGCCCTGGGCGTTGAAAAGACGGATCCGGACATCATGAAGGAAGCCCCCCGTCACCCTGACGAAAGCATCTTTGCGGGCGGTCTCGGCACGCGAATCATTATCCAGGGGATTATGATCGCGACGATCTCCCTGTTCACCTTCTGGTATGCGGATACACACTGGGGAATAGAAACTGCGCAGACGATGACCTTCACCGTTCTCGCGATGTGCCAGCTCACCCATGCGATCAACGCAAAGATGGGCAGCCATTCGATCTTCAACTTCAAGCAGCTGTTCTCGAACCGCTTCTTCTGGGGCGCGATCCTGCTGTCCGCCTGTCTGCAGATCTCTGTCGATCTGATTCCGGCGCTGCATCCGATCTTCAATACGGTCGATCTGAACGCGACTCAGTGGGAATTCGTCATCGTCGCGCTGCTGATGCCTCTCGTACTCGTCGAAATCGGCAAGCTGGTCATGAGACTCTTTAAAAAAGAAAAATAAATCCGGCTGAATTGAGTACAATTAAGAATGAAACAGAGAATTACGTGTAAGAAGAAATGAGTACCCGCGATGAGCGGATGAGACGATTTCGTCCGGCCTCCGGTTTTCCGGGGGCCTTTTCTGTATTACGGCTTCAGAATATGAATTTGATGATAATCGAGGAGAGAAAATGAAGGCAGTCACCCCGAAACAGATGGCGGAGCTTGATAAAAAGACGATCGCGGCAGGAACCCCGTCGGACGAACTGATGGAACGGGCCGGGGAAGCGGCGGCGAAGGAGATTCTGAAGAAAAAGTCCAAGGGAAAGATCCTCGTTCTGTCGGGAACAGGGAACAACGGCGGGGACGGTCAGGTCATCGCACGTCTTCTCAAACAGGACGGAAAAGACGTTACCCTGATGTTCCCTCCGACTGAAAAAGAATGCAGGGATCACTTCACGGAAGACTCGAAGCGCAATTTTGACCGGCTCAAAGATGTTCCGATTATCTACGTCGGGGATGCGGGTCTTGAATCCGCGAAGAAGGAGATATCCGAAGCGTCCGTCATCGTCGACTCGCTGCTGGGAACCGGCTACGATACAGACCGGCCGCTCAGAGAACCGCTGCCGGAGCTGATCGACGCGGTCAACGAAAGCCCTGCCTATGTCGTTGCGGTCGATATCCCGTCGGGACTTAACGGAACGAACGGCCAGGTCGGTCAGGCTGCTGTCCGCGCCGACAAAACGGTGATCATCCAGGCGCCGAAGACCGGAGAAATGCTGGGAGACGGACCCGACTGTACGGGAAAGCCGGTGATTGTCGATATCGGCATCGATACCGACGATCCGGATATCCATACGGAGCTGCTCGAACAGAAAGAGGTCGGATTTCCGGTACAGCGAAAAAAGAACAGTCATAAGTATACTTACGGACGTGTTCTCGTCGTCGCGGGTTCGAAGGGGATGACCGGCGCCGGAGCGATGGCGGTTTCCGGCGCAATTCTGTCGGGAGCGGGACTCGTTACGGCCTTTGTGCCGGAAGAGGTCTATCCCATCGCCGCGTCCATCATGCCCCATGAGGCGATGGTCAAGCCATACAATTATATAGTCCGTCCGGAGGATCTGGCTCAGATCCGAACGGACATGATCCTGTTCGGCCCCGGTCTCGGACGTCATATGGACTATTCGGGACTGCTGAGCACGCTGATGAGCGGAAAAATTCCTCTCGTTATCGACGCCGACGGTCTGTGGCATATGCGCAACATCCTGGGTGATCTGAAGGCCTCGAAGGTTCCGGTGGTGCTGACTCCCCATGCGGGCGAATTCGCGATGCTGCTGGACACGACGGTTCCGGACCTGATGAAGGCGCCGGCGGACAAGACCGCCGCGTTCGCGAAGGAATACGGTGTGACCGTCGTCATGAAGGGCTATCATACGATGATCGCCGATCCCGACGGAAGTCTGTGGTTCAATACGACCGGCAACCCCGGCATGGCGACCGCGGGAGCAGGAGACGTGCTGGCCGGAATGATCGCGGGCATTGCGGCACAGACTCACGATCTGACAAAGGCGGCCAAAGCGGGCGTCTTCTACCACGGTCTCGCAGGCGACTGGTACGCGGCGCGTTACGGAGAAACGACGCTGACGGCCGGATCGATCCTCGATTCGTTAAAATATGTACTGAAGTAAGTCTGATTCACTTGTGAAAATTTTCATCAATATGAAAATATTTCAGGAACGCTTGACAGAACCGGAAAAACCGTTTATACTATGTAAAGTTAACTTAACCTAACACGGTTTCTCAGAAACGGAACCGATCAGAATATAAATAATATCAACACATTTAATGAAAGGAGAAACTATGGCAACACGGAGAAATCCGCGTTTTAAAGAATGCAGAAGACTGGGGACCAACGTATACGGGCATCCGAAAGCGATGAACCGCACGTCCACGGCAGTAACGCGAAGAAAGAAACAGTCGGAATACGGCCTGCAGCTCACGGAAAAGCAGAAGGTCAAGGCTTATCACGGAATTCTCGAGCGCCAGATGCGGCGTTATTTCGAGGAAGCGAGAAGAAAGCCCGGAAAGACGGGCGATATTCTGCTGGAGACGCTGGAATGCCGTCTCGACAATATCGTCTACCGGCTCGGCTTCGGGAGCTCCATCCGTCAGGCAAGACAGATGGTCAATCACGGACATATCCTCGTCAACGGGAAAAAGGTCGATATTCCGTCGTACCGCGTGAATCCCGGAGATACGGTCGCGCTGACTGAAAAAGCGGCGAAGAACGAAATGTTCAGGGAAAATTTCCTCGAACGCGAAGGGTTTACCCTTCCATATCTCGAAAAAGACCGCGACAGTCTCGTCGGAACGCTCACGCGCATGCCGGCCCGTGAAGAGATTCCGGTGGAAGTCGAAGACCAGCTGGTCGTCGAACTCTATTCGAAGTAACGGAAGTCTGCCGGATAAACGAAGCATTAAAACAGCATAAACAGGGACAGCGCACGCTGCGCCGAAATCATCCGGGGACAGCGGTTCCCGGACAGAAACAGCCTTCGGGCTGTTTTTGCTTTTTTGAGAAATTTCACGGTTTTCATGCATGATATAATTAAATATCACGCGGGTCATATCGGGCCCGCGTTCCGATTCAACAGCAGCGAAGGGATAAATGTGAATAAAACTTACTATATACAGACATACGGATGCCAGATGAACGAAAACGACTCCGAGAAGCTGGCGGGCATGCTTCGTCAGATCGGATGGACTCCGGCGGAAAAAGCGGAGGAATCCGGGCTCATCATCGTCAACACGTGCTCGGTTCGTGAAAATGCGGACGACCGCGCGTTCGGCAATATCGGCAAATTCAAGACTTACAAGAGAAAGAATCCGGATATGATCCTTGCGGTCTGCGGCTGCATGATGCAGCAGCCGGAGATCGTCGCAGAGCTCAGACAGAAGCATCCCCAGGTGGATATCATTTTCGGAACGCACAATCTGCACCGTTTCCCCCAGATTCTCGGGAACTTCATCGCGGCGGGGGAACAGATCACAGAAATCTGGGACGAGAGCGACGCGGTCGTCGAAGACATACCTGTGGAGAACAAGTATCCGTTCAAGGCCTACGTGACGATTATGCAGGGGTGCAACAATTTCTGCTCCTACTGCATCGTGCCGTACACGAGAGGCCGGGAGCACAGCAGACAGCCGGAGAGGATCCTCGACGAGATCCGCGGGCTGGCGGACAGGGGCGTTATCGAGGTGACGCTGCTCGGACAGAACGTCAATTCCTACGGAAACGACCTGGAGATCGGGATCGACTTCGCGACGCTGCTGCGTCAGGTCAATGAAATCGACGGGATCCGGCGCATCCGCTTCATGACCTCCAATCCGAAGGACTTCACAGACGACGTGATAGCCGCGATGGCGCAGTGCGAAAAAGTCATGCCGTCGTGCCATCTCGCGATGCAGTCCGGCTCGACCCGGGTCATCAGGCGCATGAACCGCCATTATACGAAGGAAGAAGCGATCGCACTCGTACGCAGGATCAGGGACGAGGTCCCCGGCGCCGTCATCACGACGGACATCATTGTCGGCTTCCCCGGAGAGACCGAGGAGGATTTTCAGGATACGCTGGACCTGGTCAGGGCCTGCAGGTTCGATTCCGCGTTCTCATTTATTTATTCGAAGCGCCACGGGACGCCTGCGGCGGAGATGGAGGATCAGATCCCGGACGAGATCAAGCACGACAGGCTTAACAGGCTGCTCGAGGTGCTCCATACGGTTTCCGCACAGATCAACGCGCCGTTTCAGGATCAGACAGTCGACGTCCTCGTCGAAGGACCCAGCGCGAGAGATGCGTCCAGGCTTACGGGGCGCACGGCAGGCGGAAAGCTCGTCAACTTCACCGGAAATTTTGATGATATCGGCCGGATCGTGCCCGTCAGGATCGACAAAGCCGGAACCTTCTCGCTGACCGGTGTGCAGACTGCAGCGGAGGCGGACTGATGGGCCTGACTCCGATGATGCAGCAGTATCTGGAAATGCACGAGCAGGCGCCCGATGCGATCCTGATGTTTCGTCTCGGAGATTTTTACGAAATGTTCTTCGACGATGCGGTTCTGGCTTCGAAGGAGCTGGAAATCGCGCTGACGGGCCGCGACTGCGGACTCGACGAACGGGCGCCGATGTGCGGGGTGCCTCATCACGCGGCGGATTCATATATCGCGAGACTCGTCGAAAAGGGCCACAAGGTCGCGATCTGCGAGCAGATGGAGGATCCGGCGCTGGCTAAGGGGATCGTAAAACGGGAAATCATCCGGATCGTTTCGCCGGGAACCGTAACCGATTCGTCGGTGCTCGATCCGGGCTCGAACAATTACCTGATGTGCATCAGCGCGGGACGGACGGGGCAGAAGGTTCAGGAAACGGGATGCGCCGTACTCGATCTGTCCACCGGCGCCTTTATGGTTTCGGAATACGACGGAAACGACCGGACCGGCTGGCTTCAGGACGAATGCGCCCGGTTTTCCCCGTCGGAGATCCTGCTTCACTCCGCGCTGTACGAAGACGAGAAGCTTCCGAAGCGTCTCGAACAGGTCTCGTCGGCCTTCGTCGAACCCTTTCCGAGCAGGCGATACGCGAAGGGAGAGGCCGAACAGCTTCTGAAGGAGCAGTTCGGCGTGTACTCTGTCGGGGCTCTCGGTCTCGGCGACCATCCGGAGGCGGTACGGGCGGCCGGGGCGCTGCTCAGCTATATCCGGGAGACCCAGAAGACGGATATCAGCCATATCACGCGCATCGGCTACCTCGAGGAAGACGAGGTCATGGCGCTGGATGCGGCTTCACGGATCAATCTCGAGCTTACGAAGACGATCCGGGGCGGACGCAAGGCGGGGAGCCTGCTGTCGGTGCTGGATCTGACAAAGACCGCGGCCGGGAGCCGGCTTCTGAAAAACTGGCTCGAAGCGCCGCTGATTTCGAAAAAGGCGATCACCGCTCGTCAGGACAGGATCCGCGAGCTGTATTCGGATCCACGGGGGCTGACGGAGCTCAGGGCCGCGATTTCTAAGATCTACGATCTCGAACGCATCTGCTCGAAGGCGGGCACCACAGGCGCGAATACGACGGACCTGATCTCGCTGAAGATCTCCGCCGCCGCACTCGAAGAGGTCGCGGGGATTCTCGCGGGCCTGGATATGCCGCTGCTGGGCGCCGATTTCGACAGGCTCGATATGCTCACGGACCTGAAGGAGCTCATCGAACAGGCGGTATGGGAGAGCGACGGCGAGGTCCGGCGTTTTTCTGCCGAGCCGAAGATCAAAAAGGGCTGGAATGCGGAGCTTGACGAGATCAGGGAGCTGTCGGAAAACGGCAAGGACTACCTGATGCAGATCGAAGCGAACGAGCGGGAGCGGACCGGGATCTCGAATCTGAAGGTCAAATACAATAAGGTTTTCGGTTACTTCATCGAAGTCTCCAACGGAAAAAAAGATCTCGTACCTGACGACTATATCCGCAAGCAGACCCTCGTCAATGCGGAACGCTATTTTACCGAAGAGCTCAAGGAAACGGAAAACAGGATCACCGATGCCGAAAGCCGGCTCGGAATCGTCGAGGCGAAGCTGTTCCAGGAGGTTCAGGAGACTGTACGTCAGGCGGCGCCGAGAATCCAGCAGGCGGCCCGTCAGGCTGCCGAGCTCGATGTCTTCGCCTCGCTGGCCCAGCGGGCGCTGGATTCGTCCTACGTGTGTCCGGAGATCGGCGACGACGGAGCGATTCAGATTAAGGGCGGACGTCATCCGGTGGTCGAGCAGATGACGGGACGCGCCCATTTTATCTCCAACGATACGGATATCGACCGGGAGAACCGGCTGATGCTGCTGACCGGCCCGAACATGGCCGGGAAGTCGACGTATATCCGCCAGACGGCGCTGATTGTGCTGATGGCGCAGATCGGCTCCTTCGTGCCGGCGGATTCGGCAAGGATCGGTATCTGCGACCGGATCTTCACCCGGGTCGGCGCTTCGGACGATCTCGGCACCGGGCAGAGCACCTTTATGGTCGAAATGACAGAGGTCTCGAATATCCTGCGGGGCGCGACGGAAGACAGTCTCGTGATCCTTGATGAGATCGGGCGGGGGACATCGACCTTCGACGGGATCTCCATCGCGTGGGCCATCTGCGAGGAGCTCCTGGAACGGGGCGTCAAGACGATGTTCGCGACCCATTACCACGAGCTGACGGAGCTCGAAGAGCTTCATCCCGGAATCGTCAACTACAGCATCGCCGTCAAGGAGACGGCCGGCGGCGTGCTCTTTCTCAGAAAGATCAGGAGAGGCGCGGCGGACCAGAGCTACGGCATCGAGGT
>CALMRA010000179.1 GCA_937872065.1 uncultured Eubacteriaceae bacterium
TTTCGAGTGCGGCTCGTTATGACCACTTCGATACGCTTCCGGAAAATCGACTGCCTTATTAGTTTACGGGAAACCCGGGATCTTGTCAACTGTTTTCGCCGATCCGAACTGATGAAAAATTTATTATCAGAGTTAAAAAATAATTACTGGTATATATTGTCTTTTTCTCTAAAATGTTCTAATATTTAAGAATCATTTGAAATTGTTTGCAAATTCACAAACAAAGGCCCGGGCTGTCAGTGTTTTGCAGACAAAACGATTCCGGCTGTTCGCGACTTCCGGAATTTAGAAGGAGTATTCATGAAGAAACAAAATACGGCAGGCAGCACGCCCGACGTTTCCCTGTCCAATGTGACCCGTCTCGAAGGACGGGTTCCTCTCGCCAATGCGGTCCCGCTGGGCTTGCAGCATGTACTCGCGATGTTCCTCGCGAACATCGCCCCGATGATTATCGTCGCAGGCGCCTGCGGTCTGTCCAGCGGCGAGACGGCGAAGCTTATCCAGACCACCCTGCTCGTCGCCGGTATCGCGACCTGTATTCAGCTGTACCCCGTCTGGCGTGTCGGATCGAGCCTGCCTGTCGTTATGGGCGTAAGCTTCACCTTCGTCACGATCCTGTGCTTCATCGGCGCGAACTACGGTTATCCGACCGTTGTCGGCGCGATCCTTATCGGCGGTCTGTTCGAAGGGACTCTGGGACTGTTCGCGAAATACTGGAGAAAAATCGTCTCCCCGATCGTTGCGAGCTGCGTCGTCACATCCATCGGCTTCTCGCTGTTCACCGTCGGCGCCAACTATTTCGGCGGCGGCACCGGAGCCGCAGATTTCGGAAGCGCACAGAACTGGATTCTCGGCAGCGTCACGCTTATCGTCGCGGTCCTGTTCACCGTCTTCGGCAAGGGCTTCTGGAAACAGCTGTCCATTCTGATGGGTCTGGCCGGAGGCTATATCACCGCGCTGTTCATGGGCGCCGTCGATCTGTCCGTTTTTTCGGAAGCTTCGACATACGCGGTGAGTCTTCCGCAGATTCTGCCCTTCAAACCGGAATTCAACGCGGGCGCGATTATCTCAGTCTGCCTGATCTTCCTGGTATCTGCGACAGAAACCCTCGGAGACACGACGGCCGTTGCGGAATCAGGACTCCACCGTCCGCTCTCCGATAAGGAGCTTTCCGGTTCGATCTGCGCGGACGGCTACTGCAGCGCAGTCTCGTCTCTGTTCGGCTGCCTGCCCGTCACGTCCTTCAGCCAGAACGTCGGCCTTGTCGCGATGACAGGCGTCGTCAACCGCTTTACGATCCTGATGGGCGCGCTGATCCTGATCCTGGCCTCGTTCTTCAACGTGATCGCCGCGGTCTTCACGACCCTGCCAAACGCGGTTCTCGGCGGCTGTACCCTGCTCATGTTCGGGCAGATCGTCATCACGGGAATGGAAATGATCGCAAAATGCGGCTTCAATCCGCGCAACAACCTGATCTCGGCACTGTCACTGACCATCGGAATCGGCTTCACACTCGTTCCGGAGCTCTTTAACGTATTCCCGGTAATGATCCAGAATATCTTTTCGTCGAACTGCGTCGCCGTCGTTTTTGTCGTCGCCATCGTCCTGAATCTGATCCTGCCGAAGGAAATGAAATCCGCCAATCCGAATCCGGAGCTGGAGGGCGCCGTCGAAGGCATCGAAGACGAAAT
>CALMRA010000180.1 GCA_937872065.1 uncultured Eubacteriaceae bacterium
AGTGGTACGATGATGAACTCACTGAATCATTACGCATACGGATCTATCGTCGAATATTTATATCGCGATGTTGCGAGTCTGAAGCCGCTGGAACCGGGATTCAGGAAAGTCGAATTTTCACCGCTAGTCAACCAGAAGCTGCACTATGTCAAAGCATCGTGCGCGTCTCCGTACGGACAGTGGGAAACTGAATGGGAGATTCGCGAGGACGGAAGCATCCATGTGGAGATTGAGGTTCCGTTCGGATGTACGGCTGTCATAGGACTTCCGTTTTACCCGGATCCGGATATCGGCGAGGTGGGTCCCGGGACCCACCGGTACCATTACATGCCGACGGAAGATCTGCGCGCCAGATACACGAAGAAGACGATGTTCGCGGATATGCTCAGAGATGAGGAAGCGGTCAAAGCAATCGAACGGGTTTCACCGCTGCTCCAGTATTTCCTGGGAACGGGCAATGAAGATTTTCTGTATGAAAGCCTGGATTCGCTGTCAAACCTTTCATATATGGGTTTCAGCCCGGAGATCATACACGATTTAAGCAGAGAGCTGCTTAATATTTATGACTGAGGAGGGGAGGACCGACATTGTTTAAAAGTCATTACGGAATGATCGTGACGGTGGTCTTATCAATTATGATGGGCATTATCATGGCGCTGGTAGCTGTTATGGTGGATGGTCTGGCCTTCAACTTCTCCAATGTGTTCAAAATATGGGCGATGATCACGCTGGTTATCCTGCTGGTGAGCATCTTCATACCGTATAAAAAATGGGGAGAGAAGTCTGCCGCAGGTCTCAGACTCAAAGAAGGGACTCTCGCCTTCAAGCTGGCGTCGGCCATCATACCGACCCTGATACTTAACAGCTTTATCACGGTGATCGTCTCTGCGGCCAATATTCTGTATAACGAGGCTATACCCCAGATTATGCAGTCAACGGTTCTGCTGGAAGGCATCCTGCATGACTGGCCGATCATGCTGGTCATATCATACTTCGCCGCCTTTTTATCAGAAGCCGCGGGAAAGTCTGTTGCCGGCAGGTATGCTGAGATTTAAAAGAAATTTCATCTGAAAATGTTTGGACTAAACAACTTATGATTTTGCCCTGATTAAAAAGATCCGAATTATTCCTATGAAGAATAGTCCGAATCTTTTTTTGTAATCTAAGGAATAGGATGAAGTCCTTATTTTAGTCCTGCAATTCCATTCTCCAGTATTTCCATCTGAAGAATCGTCTGTTCGTCCTTAACCAGTTTTTCCGCGCCGTTTATCATCGTTTCATACAGAGCGTCATAATACCGGGCGTAATCGCCCCGTTCGGTGACGACCTTTTCTTCGTGGTAGCTGCCCTGATCGTCATAATAGGTCAGAGTTCCGTAGTCCTCAGGCGAGTCCTGACCGAAATCAGTATTGAAGGGCATATAGAACTTCTTCAGATCTGCTTCCTGCCGGTCGCTCTTTTCCTTGATGAACATTCCGCGCTTGCCGTAAACCTCGAAAGCCGGACGTTCTCTGACGCGAAAATAACTCGATTTGATCGAGACCTTCAGGTTTCCGTAGAACAGATCCAGATCGAAGTAGTCGTTCATATGACCGCTTCCCAGCAGCTGGCGGACATCGTAACGGACATCGTCCGGTTTTCCGAAATACGACAGGATCTGGTCCACCGTATGACAGGCGTGACCGTACAGAAACGAATTGATCACTGAGACGCTGGCCGATTCCGGGATTTCCGGACGATAGTAGTCGAAGTGCATGTTC
>CALMRA010000181.1 GCA_937872065.1 uncultured Eubacteriaceae bacterium
CGACGGGTTCAATTCGGCCGATTGACAGACGCAGTAATCCCGAAGGATCAGCTCTTCCGAATGTTCCGTTCTTACAAGCAGCAGCCAGAACTGCAGTTAACTGTACCTATAAAAAGACCGTGCCTGCAGCTTCGCAGACACGGTCTTTTCAGTCAGATTCTGTATTCGATCCAGTCTATCGCGTCCGCGATGACTTCGTCGTGGATAAATTCGTTGAAGACTTCGTGCATCGAGTCCCCGAAAATAAGCATTTCTTTATCTTTGGACTGGATATCGCTGAAGAAATCCAGCGTGTCCTGAGGATTGACCACAGAATCCTTCGCGCCGTGCATCAGCAGGACCGGATAATCGAAGGTCTTTGTTTCCGTAAGCCAGCGGATCCCGTCTCCCACTGACTGACACAGACCTGCGGTGAAGAATTTGCCGTTTAACGGATCGAGTCCGTAGGCATAGACGACATTCGGGTCGCTGCAGACGCCGTCGCCCAGTTCGTTCGGGAATTCCGTATCCGGATCCACGTCGCTTCCGACCGCCGTGATCAGCTTGTTATTATCACGGGTAACCCCGCCCGAGATAACCAGACCGCGGATCTTGCCCGGATATTTCGTGCCGTATGCCGCAGCCGCGAAGCCGCCCATACTGTGGCCGATCATAAAGACGTGAAGCTGCGGATTTTCGGTGATTGCGATATCTGTAATGAAGTTCGTATCGTCGATGATCTCGTCCTTATTCGAGTAAAAGTAGCGCTTGCCTCCGGATTTCCCGTGTCCTCTGTGGTCGAAGCGGTATACCTTGATATTGTGTTCGAGCAGCTTGTCTGTCAGATACTGGTACCTGCCCATATGTTCGCACAGGCCGTGGACGATCACGACGACTGCTTTCGGATTTTCCGGCGTGTCGATTGTAACAGCCAGCTCAACACCGTCAAATGAAGGCACCATTCGTTCTTCTCTCATAACAATCCCCTTTGCAGTTTACCTAAGACTTTGATTTCCTGCCTGCATTGTAACCCTTGCAGATTAATAGTAAAGAAAATTTCCGGTTTATCTTTCGCAAATTCTAAGGCTTTACCGATTCGGACAAGCTGTCTGCTGTTTTTCCGGTCGTCTCAGCCCTGCCGATCTCCAGATTGCCTCGATAGGTGAACTTGTCTCCCCTCGCGATTCCGTTCGTATACTCGATAATCCTTCCGCCTTCCCGGGTAATTCGGGTGATCTTAAGCCCCGGACCGCCCTCCGGCGTCTCCAGCAGCAGGCTCTCCAGCCGGTTGATGAGCACCGGATTCAGATATTCCTCCGCATTCGAGATCTTCACGTCAAACTCATCGTTCATGATCTTATAGATGCTCTCTTCAAGCAGCCTGTCCCGGGAGAGCCCCGTGAAACGGTCGTAGGGCAGATAAGAGACCTCCTGCATAACCGGAATATGATCCGCGTAACGGATCCGGTCTATTTTATACACCTTCTCTCCGTGAGACAGCTCCATCCGGGCAGCCAGTCCCTCGGACGCTTCGATCATCTCGAATCCGGCAAGCTCCGAGCTCGGCACGCGCCCCATCTTGATCATCTCCTCCGTAAAGGAGTAAAAATGCATCAGATCCTGGCTGATCTTCGGCTTCGAAACGAAATTTCCCTTCCCCTGAACCTTGTCGATATAGCCCCGTTTCTCAAGCAGCTCGAGGGCGAGACGGACCGTCGTCCTGCTCACCCCGTATTTCAGGCAGATCTCCCGCTCGGAATCGATCTGATCGCCCATGTGATACAGCGATTCGATTTCTTCCTGCAGGATTGTATAAAGCTGGATATAAAGCGGCTCATCCGAAGTTTTATCAAGAGCCGAAGATCGTTCGTTCATTTCTGTTTTCCTCTTCCATTCGCCCATTCGGTGAAATATTATAGCAGAAGATACGGTAGAATAGAACGAGCAGGGTCAGACCTGTGGAAACGAACGTATGACAAATGAAGACCGATACCGCATACGAAGGTTCGCATACCTCAAGCACAACAGATATTAATAAAAACAGATAAGGTGAAATATGAACGAACGAGAAAAGATGCTCTCCGGCGCAATCTACAAGACAGGTGATCCCGAACTCAGAGATGAGCTGCACCGCGCGAAGGATCTGTGCTGGGAATACAATCAGACACGTCCGTCCGACAGAGCAAAAAGGAAAGAAATCATCAACAGCCTGATCGGCGAGAGGAAGGGCTCCTACCATATCGAGCAGCCGTTCTGGTGCGACTACGGTTCGAATATCTCGCTCGGAGACAATTTCTACGCGAATCACAATACCGTGATCCTCGACGCCGCAAAGGTGACTTTCGGGGATAACGTCTTTGTCGCGCCGAACTGCGGCTTCTACACTGCAGGACATCCCGTCGACGTCGAACGGCGAAACGCAGAGCTTGAATACGCGTGGCCCATCACCGTCGGAGACAATGTATGGATCGGCGGAGGCGTTCACGTCATGCCCGGAGTTTCAATCGGCAGCGGCACCATCATCGCAGGCGGAAGCGTCGTCACGAAAAATATTCCGGAAAACGTCATCGCAGGCGGAAATCCGTGCCGCGTGATCCGGCCCGTACCGGATGATGACCGGACAACCGATTTTAAAGCTCTTTATGAGGAAAAGCAGAAAAAACAGGCGTTATAATAGAGATACGATATTTAAATAGACAGTATGTCTAATTAGAAAAGAGGACACTGATGACAAGAGACGATGCATGGGCTCTGCTCACAAAATACAACAGCGAACCGTTTCATCTGCAGCACGCACAGACCGTGGAAGGCGTTATGCGCTGGTATGCGCAGAAGCTCGGATACGATCCTGATTACTGGGGAATTGTCGGACTGCTTCACGATCTCGATTTCGAACAGTGGCCTGACGAACACTGTGTCAAGAGTCAGGAGCTGATGCGGGAAGCAGGAGTCGATGAAGACATTATCCGGTCCACCGCAAGTCACGGCTACGGCATCTGCGCGGATATCAAGCCGGAACACGAAATGGAAAAGATTCTGTTCGCTTCGGACGAACTGACAGGCCTTATCGGCGCCGCGGCTCTGATGCGCCCCAGCAAAAGCGTTCAGGATATGGAAGTTAAAAGCGTCAAGAAGAAATTCAAGGACAAACGCTTTGCGGCCGGATGCTCCAGAGACATTATCAGAAACGGCGCGGACGAGCTGGGCTGGACACTGGACGAGCTGTTCAGCCAGACTCTCGAAGCGATGAAATCCTGCTGTGAATAAAACAAACGGTCCGGAACAGGCAAAAACCTGAACCGGACCGTATTTTTATCTTTAAGTTATTCAGCTGTTGAGCTTTTATTCCTTCGCCTGATACAGCGCCAGCATATACAGGATCGGGAATGCGATACCGACCAGCGAATTCCAGTAAAAGCCGGAAGATACCCAGTTCATAATGACCGAATAGACATTGATTACCAGATAAATCATCCCCAGCCAGAAAGCCGCACCGGCATTTTTTCGTCTGAGTGCGAAAATTGCGGATATCAGGGCGCAGACCACGCCGATTACGGAAATAACCATCGAGCTGGTGGTCAGGAACAGACCTGTCGAAGCTATAAGTGAATCCCATTCGGGTGAAGCCATCGCGACGAAAATCAGAATATCGCCGATAATCGCAAGACCTGACAGTATACACATCAGAATCGCCATGGTTTTCAGAAAAGGCGTATTTTTAAGCATAGTAGTCTCCTTCATCTGTTTGTATTATTATGCCATATCGTAACAGATAATAACGGTTAACTACGTAACGCATTTGTAAATCTTTTCTTTCCCGTTTCGTATTCCGCTTAAGATTAATCTAAAACTGTTCTTAACAGAAACCCGATCGGAACCCGCTTTTATCATTCCGTTATCTTCGCGATCCCCTCATACAGCATCAGATCCTTCTCGTCCGCATAGCCTGTGTGATGGTAATGTCCGAAAAACCACATGCCGTAATCGACGGTCGTCTTCACCAGTTCGAAATAATCGTTGAGTTTGTCAGGCTTGATCGTTCCCTCCGAAAATGCGGTCTTGACCGAAGACGGGCAGTCGTGAGTAACAATAAAGTCGACTCTGTTTCCGTGTTTCGCCAGATTCTCCAGACCTTCCTTCATTTCATCATCCGACGGCATTTCTTCCTTCCACCATGACAGATGATCCACGCGAAACGGCAGCCCTGTTTTCGAGGCAGCCACGACCTGATCCTTGAAATCATCCGCAGTCGGATCAAGAACACCGCCGTCGATATCGTGGGAATTTGCTCCGCCGAAGGCGAAAAAGCTTCTGCCGTCTATCTCGAAGATCTGGCCTCTCATCAGATGAATCACCGACGGCCGGATAAAATGCACCTTGCCCCCGTGCCATTCTTCGACAGGAAAGGTACTGATCAGATCGTAATTTTCGTGATTGCCGTCCACCCACAGGGTCGTAAACGGAAGCGCGTCGAGGGCGTCCATCACCTGATTTTCCTGAGGCGAATCCTCCCAGAGACCGAAATCGCCGCAGACGATCATATAGTCATCTTTCGTCATTTCTTTCTGCTGAGAAAAATTCGTTTCCGAAAATCGCCGATAGTCTCCGTGACAGTCTCCTGTAAGATAAATCATCACAGCTCCTTTCCCGCCGATCCGGCGGACACGGTATTGATGATTCTATTTTACATCCCGACCTGTATCCGTATCGAAATTTTCTTCAGTTCCTGACTGCAGTTCCTTTATCCAGATCTTTTATTCGGCTCGTCAAGCAAGCCTGTCTTCCACGGACAGCTCGTTCTTACCCATCTCGATCACCTGTTCTTTTATTTCCGGATCGTGATTTGCGAACACACCCAGGCAGTTCGGATCCTGTGCGCACGAACGGATCCATTCCAGTGATTTCTCAGCCGCTTCTCTGTCCGCCATCAGTCCCGGAAGCAGTCCTTCCTCCCAGGATCTGCGCGCATAAACGCTGTCCCCGGCGAGAATCACGTATTTTCCACCCTCCGTGATCTTAACTGCAAACAGTCCGCTGCTGTGTCCCGGGGTGCTGACGAGGACAACGGAGCCGTTTCCGAATACATCGTAGCTTCTGCCGACAGGGCCTATCCCCGTATTCTGGAATTCGAAGGGTTCGATGGTCACGTCCGACCATTCCTTTTTATCGTATCGGAACGGATTTTCTTTCGCGTCTTTTATTTCCTCTGCGGACGCACGAAACCGCTTTGCATCCCTGACCAGCCGGATCCCGTCCACATGGTCCAGATCGAGATGACTCAGGAATACTTCGTCAATATCCGCAGGTCTCAGTCCCAGCTGAGCCAGTTTGCTGTCGACTCCCTCGTCTTCTCTGGCGATAGGCGTGCTGATCGCTTTCATGATTCCGAGAAAACGTCCGCGCTTTTTACCGGACTCCGGATCCCAGCCCGTATCGACCAGAATCCGGCCTTCAGGCGATTCGATCAGATAGGCGGAGACCGGAAGCCGCAGCTTCTTGTCTTGTCCACGAAACAGCCCTGTCACAGCCAGCGGATTTTTATCACCGAATGGAATCGCCTGGTCGACCCGGACCCTGCCTGTATGGAAAACGTACACTTTGATCATAAATTTTTCAGAAAGCTGAATGCGGCTGATTGGCATAAGACTGATTTACCGTTTCCTTCCGGCTGCCTGATCAGAACCGCTTCGTTTTCTGCCTCCGTTCATTTACGACGATTATACCCTGTCCCGTCGCACAGAATTCGGAAATAACTGTCGGGAAAGAAAACCGATACGATCGGCTGATCGCTGCGGTCAGGATCATTATTCATAGCGCAGCGCGTCAATCGGATTCATCTTCGCGGCTTTGGCGGCCGGATACGATCCGAAAAACAGACCGATAAGCATCGAAAAGCCGACTGCCGTCGCCACCGCCCCGAAGGACGGAAATACCGTTATTCCGATAAATTTCCCTGCGATCAGCGCAAATCCGCCTCCAAGCAGGATACCGATGATCCCTCCGATCAGGCAGATGATCATCGATTCGACGAGAAACTGGGTTCGTATCGTTCCGTTTCTCGCCCCGAGGGCCTTGCGGATCCCGATTTCTCTCGTCCGTTCCGATACGGATACCAGCATGATGTTCATAACCCCGATACCTCCGACGAGCAGCGAGATTCCGGCGATTACACTTACGCCGGTGGAAACCGTACCGAGCTGGCTGTTCATCTCCTGGATCATATTCTGCATGCTCGTCGACTGAATCTTCGCGCCGCTGTTTTCCGGCAGATACTGGCTGAAAAAGTCGCCTGCTTTGACGGCAAAGGCTGCCGTATCAGTACCCTGAGCGGTCAGGACGAGAATAAACGAATAACCGGATGTCCCGGAATCTTCCGCAGCCGTGCTGACCGGAATATAAGCCTGCTGATTCGAATAGGAATCAGACAGGATGCCGTTATCGACTCTGTAGGTGCCGATTACCGTATAAACCCGGTCTCCTCCGCTTCCCGTAACCGACAGTGTTTTTCCGATGGGATCGGACTTGCCGAAGAATTTTTCTGCCCCTGTTTCAGACAGAACAATCACGGATCTTGCGCCGCTCACATCCTCCTCGTTCAGCAGGCGCCCTTTTTTCACCTGAATATTCTGAACGTTAAAGTAGTCGGGGTTGACTCCCGTAAGCGAGATGGACGAGTTCTTCAGCTGATCCGTCGTGGTAACTGTCCCTCCTGTCGCATTTACAGCCACGCCCTTCACGATATCCGGATACCGGGCTTTAAAGGCTTCGATCGTATCGTCCTGTATTCTCAGATCATCCGTCATCTCGAGTGTCGCATCCGCGTCTGCCGATGTGACCGTCACCTCGATATTGTTTCCGCCGATCTTTGAGAAGACATCGTTCACCGAACCGATGAGCGCGTCTCCGACCGAAACAATCGCGATGACCGATGAGATCCCGATAATGATTCCGAGCATCGTCAGGAACGCCCGGATCTTGTTCGCCCGCAGACCTTCGACCGCCATCCGGATATTTTCTCCGAAATCAGTCATGATGCGTTCTCCTGTTCCTGATCTGTATAACCTCCCGTACCCGGACTGATATCCGTGATTCTCCCGTCAGAAAGCGTGACGATCCGGTCGCACTCTGCCGCCAGCTCCCGGTTATGAGTGATGAGCACGATGGTCGCGCCGGTTTCCCGGTTCAGCTCGTGAAACAGATCCATCACAAGCCGCCCCGTCTTCGTATCCAGCGCGCCGGTCGGTTCGTCCGCAAGTATCACAGCAGGATCGTTAGCCATGGCACGAGCGATGGCGATCCGCTGCTTCTGCCCGCCGGACAGCTCGTTCGGCTGATGATCCGCGCGGTCCGACATCTCCACGGTTTTCAGCAGACTCAGAGCCCGTTCACGGCGCTCCTGCCTGGAAACTCCCGCGTACATCAGCGGAAGCTCCACATTCTTAAGCGCCGTAGACCTCGGTATCAGGTTAAAGTTCTGGAATACGAAGCCGATTTCCCTGTTTCTGATCTCAGAGACCTGCGTATCCCCGACTTCGTCCATATCCGTTCCGTCAAGGATATAGCTGCCTTCCGTCGGTTTGTCCAGCGCCCCGATGATGTTCATCAGCGTCGATTTCCCGGATCCGGAGGCGCCGACCACAGCGAGAAACTCGCCCCGCCTGACATCCAGGCTTATCCCGTGGAGGATCTCAAGCTCGTTTTCCGAGCCGATATTGTAGCGTTTAACGATATTACGAAGCTGAATTACAGAATCGGGATTCATGACTGTACCTGAAGCGTGACGGTCTGTCCGGAGCTTACCGAAGACGGATCCTTGACGACATTCATCCCTGCTGTAAGATCCGGCGAGCTTATTTCCGCCATGGAGTCGGTGACCATGCCGACTGTGATCGGAATTTCACGGACCGTATAGACACCGTCTTTTTCATCTGCAGCCATTACGGCTTTCTGACCGTCCGTGCCTGTCGTTATCGTATCGATGGGGACCGCAAGAACATTGTCCTTCGTTTCCGAATCGACCGAAAGCTTTGTCTTCATGCCTATTTTGAGCCCGTCCACCGGAGATGTTATCGAAACGAGCATTTCATATTCCGGCGTCGACGAGCTGTCCGTCCTGGTCGTACCGGTCTGACTTGTCACGCTGCCTGCTGCAGTCGGGGCCACGGATAATACCGTGCCGGAGTAAACCGCGCCGTTTGTGCCGTCTGCTTCAATCGAAGTATTCATACCTGTTCCGATACTGGACAGATCATTCTGTTTGATCTTTGATCTGACACGAAGGCTTCCGGAATTCTGTATCGTAAACAGAACGCCGGAGGCCGGTGTCCCGTTCTGCGTTGCAACATTTGTTACCGTTCCGTCGACTGTCGCTGTTACATTCGTCCACAGATCGGTATCTTTGTTATACAGAGTTGCCAGAACGTCGCCTCTTGAAACATTCGTTCCGACCGGTGTCAGAATCTCCCAGACCGGATCACCGGAACTGTTCGAAACGTTCTCGACGACCGTGCTCTCGACTGTACCGTTTGCGCTGACAGTCTTCTTAAGAGAAGTCGGCTCCAGCGTAATTGTCTCGACACTTGCGGATGACGGCTGTGCCGACACATAGAAAATTCCGGCTCCGACGAGACAGAATCCGGCAATCAGAACGCAGACCAGAACGATCCTTCGTTTCTTCTTTTTCGCTGCTTCCATAATTGTGTTCTCCTTTTTACTGAGTGAGCTCACCTGCAGATGAACTTTACAATAACAACTGTATTACTGTACCATTTACTTAATACCTTAGTACATTATGCAACTGCTGTCAACTGGTCTACAGCAATCATTGAAGAAGGATTCATCCCGCTAAAAATCTGCGGCAAAAAAGACAGCTTCCGAAATCGAAAACTGTCTTTTTTCGCAATTCAATTAATCAAACTGTTATTATCCCTGCCGGTCCCTCATGCATTCGATCCATGCAGTCCTTACGTCTTTTATTCGCTGTCTGGCGATTTCGCAGCCTCTGCCGTCAGGAAAGACGAGCCTGTTTCCCTCGATCTCGACGATCTGTTCCAGATTGACGAGACATCCCCGATGACAGTATACGAATCCCATCGAATTGAGCTCATCGTACAGCCCGGCCAGTGTCGCTTTCGCGAGAAACTGGGCTTCACCCGTTACGACAAGGATCTTGCGTGCCATTCGCTCCGCATACAGTATCTCCCCGCTAGAGATCACATGAACTCCCTTGTCCGTTTCAAGCATTATATTTTTCCCGACACGGGGCCTTTTCAGAGCGACAATATCATCCAGTGTTCCGAATACCCGGTCCTTCGTGATCGGTTTTTCCAGAAAGTCGAAGGCATGAAGCTCCAGCGCACTTCTCATATACTCGGAATAAGCGGTGAAGAAGATGATCACCAGCTCTCTGTTTTTATCGCGAAGCTGTCTGGCCGCTTCTTCTCCGGAAATACCGGGGAGTTTAACATCGAGGAAAAGAATATCGGGCTGCAGTTCCCGCTCCAGCATCACTTCACCGGTCTGAAACGAAGCAATATCGACATGTTCCCCTCTAAGCTCAGCCCAGCCGTTAATTATATCGGCCAGCGAGTCCGCAAGTGTATTCGAATCTTCACAAATCCAGATATCCATTATCTTTTACCTGTCGTTTTATTTGCCATGCTTCCTGCCGGACCCGTCACGCTTCAGACACCAGCGGAGCTTCCTCCGCGCTCTTAGTGCCCGGAAGCAGTATGTTTACGCGGAACGACTGATTTTTTGTATCGATGTCGATGGATCCGCCGTATTTTCTGACTGCTTTCTCTACGTTTTTCAAACCGAAGCCGTGTTCAATCCCCGGTTTTGAACTGACCAGGCCGAGCCTGTTCCGTTTCGGCCGGCCTGTCATCGGATTTTCAACGACGATATTGATCATATTGCCGATCTGATCCACATCGATCCTGACAACAGCATCGGGTATGCCCGCGCTGGCTTCAACCGCATTGTCCAGCAGATTGCCGAAAATAACGGTTTTATCGTAGTCCTCAAGCTGATGCGGCAGACTCGTTCTGCACGAAGCTTCGATTTTCGTTCCGTTCTTTGCCGCTCTCTGCTTCGTATCCTCGATCAGAATCGCAAGCATCCGGTCTCCGGATTTAAACGGAAGTGCTCCCGCCGAAATTTCATCGAGAGAGTTTTTCGTAAAGCCTTTGACCTCCGAGCTGTCCTGATCTTCAAACAGCTCCTTGAGCTCTGTCAGCATGGTTTTCCATTCGTCCATCTGTG
The DNA here is from genome assembly GCA_937872065.1 of uncultured Eubacteriaceae bacterium. Lineage (GTDB taxonomy): Bacteria > Bacillota > Clostridia > Eubacteriales > Eubacteriaceae > UBA7485. Next base: position 10,243 of record CALMRA010000181.1, read on the forward strand.
TCGCGGACTTCGTATACTGTTCTTTTACGAGATCGTAATAGGCGGCCTCATATTTTTTCTTATGCTCGTTCCGTGCCTTCTGCCTGTCTTCCGCGTAGACACCGTCCATGCGGATCAGAAAGCCCATGACAAAAATCTCGAACAGTACGATCACCACATAAAACATTATGATCAGAACGGTTCCCAGCGTACCGATTGTTTCGATGTCTCCGGAAATCATATAATACAGAAAACCTGTGAAAACCGTGAATATCAGGATAAGCAGATACTGCATCAGCCGGATCCTGGGCGTGTTTTTTTCAGCTGCAAGAGTATCCGCCACAGGTTTGAATATACCGATCAACAGCAGAATCTGATATAAAGACGCGTTAAATAAGCATCCGGAAGTGATTGCAGCAGGCAGGGAATGATCCGGAAACGCAATCATGCTGGAGACGACCTGTGCGGCGAACCGAAAGAGAGCGAAAGCAGCTCCGAAAAGCAGACGCTTCCAGAGTTTGACCTTTCGAATCATAAAAACCGGAATCAGCAGAAATACCGCAGCCGCATAGATCAGCGTTAAATAATTCGCCTGTGAGAGCGAAAGCAGCAGCACGAATACACCGGCGGCAGTCAATACTACAGTCCATGCCCGGATATTCTTCCTGATATCTGTCTTAAAACGGAGCGAGATAAAATACAGCTCCACGAAAAGATATAAAGAAAAAGCGAGTACGGGGCCCGCATAAAAAAAGATCTGTAACATGTTTATTCTCTCTCCACAGCTTATTTAAAGCTGTTCTTTTATTGTACTGTTACTGAGAACTTCTATTCTTAAGTTGTATTATACATAAAATATTCATGTATATTGTATTTAATACGTTAATTCCTGCGTTTCATTTTCAGAACATTCAGACCGGGCGAACAGGGCAGATTTTTAATCAGTATGAAGAGAAAACAATCATCTTATGTTTTTCTGTTTTTCTGGTGATACGATTGACGTGGAACCTCGGTCGATCCCGGTTCCGCCGGATAATCATTTATCGGAGGCGGGGCCTGGAACCGGAATATTCATCCGCATAAGCGGAGCAGAAAGGGAGTAAGTTTTGAACGAAAAACAGCTGGAACGTATGAAGAACGGAAAGGGCTTTATCGCCGCACTGGATCAGAGCGGCGGCAGTACGCCAAAAGCACTGGAACGGTACGGAGTCGGAAAAGACGCCTACAGTACCGATGCTGAAATGTTCGATCTCGTGCATGAAATGCGGACGCGCATCATTACCAGTCCGTCTTTTTCATCCGAGTACATTCTTGCGGCTATACTTTTCGAAAACACGATGGATCGTCAGATCCAGGGAATGCCGACATCGGACTATCTCTGGGAAAAGAAGGGCGTCGTTCCTCTGCTGAAGGTAGACAAGGGACTGGACGCGGAAAAAGACGGCGTACAGCTCATGAAGCCGATGCCGGCCCTGGATGATCTGCTTAAGAAAGCGCTGGCCCAGAATATCTTCGGAACGAAGATGCGCTCCGTCATTAAAAAAGCGGATAAAAAGGGCATTCATGAGATCGTAAAACAGCAGTTCGAAATCGGCTGCCAGATTTTCGACGCGGGACTTGTCCCGATCCTCGAACCGGAAGTCGACATCCATAGCGAAGATAAAGCTCAGTCCGAAGTTATCCTCAGAGAAGAAATTGAAAAACATCTGGCTAAGCTTCCGGAAGGCGTTCAGTTTATGTTCAAGCTGTCCATTCCGACAGAACCCGGCTTCTATACCGAAATAATGAAAGATCCTCACGTCGTCAGAATTGTCGCGCTGTCCGGCGGCTATTCCCGTGAAGAAGCCAACGCGCTGCTGGCGAAAAACCCGGGCCTTATCGCAAGCTTCTCGAGAGCGCTGCTTGAAGGTCTCGACGCAGCTCAGAGCGACGAAGAATTCAATGCGACGCTCGCGGCCTCTGTGAAGAGCATCTACAAAGCGTCCGCTAAATAAATGTATTAAACTCAAAGAAAAAAGCAAGAGACTCCGTCAATCGGCGGAGCCTCTTTTCGTTTTATCGACTATCTGTTTATCATCTACCTGCTCAAGCAGCCTGTCCAGATAACGCTCCGCTTCCGCCCTCTGCCCCGAATCGTACAGCGATTCGATGGCGATCAGATGATTCTTCATATCGTGGGAGGACTCCCTGCTGGCCCGATAATCCGTTTCCAGCTTCTCAAGCCGTTCCTGTCTCATTCGTTCCTGCTGCCGGGCAAGCTGGAGCGCTTCCAGATCCTCATATTCCCGGTCCAGTCTGCCGAAGAGCCAGTATAAGCCAATAGAAGCTGCAACAGCGGCGCCTGTTAGATAGCCGTTGCTCAGATAAGCCGAATTATCCATATTCGAATGCAGATAAGCGAAAAGAGCAACGACCAGCAGACTCGCAGAAATTACGAGAAGGATAATCAGAAGACGATGGAGACCAAGACGCGTTCTCCCTGTCTGAGAAGCAATGATCCGATAAGCCGGTTTATAAGTAATGAAGCCCAGGATCATTCCATAGGCGAAAAGGGTAGTCATCATTTCATGTACGATGTACATGTTATATATTCCATGATTGACGATTCCGTAAATAATCGATGTAATGAAGTCGAGACAAGCAAACCAGAGAATGATAAAAAATGTAAGCTGAAATCCCCGTTCAAAGGACGATATCTTATGAAACCCGACTGTCAGGATAAACAGATTAAACATAAAAACGAACGACTTGAATACACTCCTTGTTATAGTCATGCTCATATAGACATGGAGAGTCGCCACCAGAATACAGGCCGCCACTGAAATGATACGGCCGTATCTTGGTGGATAGAAGCGGTCTTCCATTTTAAAAAACATCAGTACTATGATGCTTAAAAAAACTGTGCTCAGAATATCGTAGTACATCACTATTCCTTAAATCATTAAATATTAGCGCTTGAGTCCGCGGCTCTGCCCGTTTCCGTCTGCTCAAGCAGCCTGTCCAGATAGCGTTCCGCTTCCGCCCTCTGCCCCGAATCGTACAGCGATTCGATGGCGATCAGATGATTCTTCATATCGTGGGAGGACTCCCTGCTGGCCCGATAATCCGTTTCCAGCTTCTCAAGCCGTTCCTGTCTCATTCGTTCCTGCTGCCGGGCAAGCTGGAGCGCTTCCAGATCCTCATATTCCCGGTCCAGTCTGCCGAAGAGCCAGTATAAGCCAATAGAAGCTGCAACAGCGGCGCCTGTTAGATAGCCGTTGCTCAGATAAGCCGAATTATCCATATTCGAATGCAGATAAGCGAAAAGAGCAACGACCAGCAGACTCGCAGAAATTACGAGAAGGATAATCAGAAGACGATGGAGACCAAGACGCGTTCTCCCTGTCTGAGAAGCAATGATCCGATAAGCCGGTTTATAAGTAATGAAGCCCAGGATCATTCCATAGGCGAAAAGGGTAGTCATCATTTCATGTACGATGTACATGTTATATATTCCATGATTGACGATTCCGTAAATAATCGATGTAATGAAGTCGAGACAAGCAAACCAGAGAATGATAAAAAATGTAAGCTGAAATCCCCGTTCAAAGGACGATATCTTATGAAACCCGACTGTCAGGATAAACAGATTAAACATAAAAACGAACGACTTGAATACACTCCTTGTTATAGTCATGCTCATATAGACATGGAGAGTCGCCACCAGAATACAGGCCGCCACTGAAATGATACGGCCGTATCTTGGTGGATAGAAGCGGTCTTCCATTTTAAAAAACATCAGTACTATGATGCTTAAAAAAACTGTGCTCAGAATATCGTAGTACATCACTATTCCTTAAATCATTAAATATTAGCGCTTGAGTCCGCGGCTCTGCCCATTTTCGTCTGCTCAAGCAGCCTGTCCAGATATCGCTCCGCTTCCGCCTTCTGCCCCGAATCATACAGCGATTCGATAGCGATCAGATGATTTTTCATATCGTGGGCAGACTCCCTGCTGGTCCGGTAATCCGCTTCCAGCTTCTCAAGCCGTTCCAGTCTCATCCATTCCTGCTGCCGGGCAAGCTGGATCGCTTCGAGATCCTCATATTCCCGGTCGAAGCGACCGAAGAGCCAGTATAAGACAATAGAGGCTGCGACAGTGGCGCCCATTAGATAGCTGTGGTTCAGATAAGCCGTATTATCCATATAAGAATGCATATAACCGTAAAGAGCAATGATCAACAGACCAGTAGAAATCACGGGAAGGATAATCAACAGACGATGCATCCCTAGACGGGTTCTCCGCATCTGTGAAGCGATGATCCGATAAACCGGTTGATAAGTAATTAAGACCAGAATCATTCCATAGGCGAAAAGGGTGGCCATCATTTCATGTATGATGAGCAAGTCATATACTCCCTGATTGACGACCGCGTAAATCATCGATGTAAAGAAGTCAATGCAGGCAAACCACAATATAATAAAAACCGTGAGCTGAAACCCCTGTTCAAAGGTCAGGTCTTTATGAAACCAGGCAGTCAATACAAACAAATTAAACAAAACTACAAGCGGCTTAAATACCCCTAAATTTACGCTCATGCTCATATAGACGTGTAAGGCCGCCACAAGAATACAGGCCGCTGCCGAAATTGCACGGCCGTATCTGGGGGGATAGAAGCGGTCTTCCATTTTAAAAAACATCAGTACTGTGATGCTTAGAAAAACAGTACTCAGGATATCGTAAGGCATCGGAGTCTCCTTCAGATCATCGTTTAATGTTTACGTTTCTTACTACAATACCTGTATTATACATAAAAAAAGACTCCGCTGTGTTATGCGAAGTCTTAAGCATGGATTTAATTAAATTCTCTTGAGCTAATTCTAATTCAGATCAGTTTATTCCGTTTTATCCGCGAAAAACGCCAGAGCAATGGCCCCGGGTCCCGCGTGGGTTCCGATCGTAGAGCCGATGGTCGAAACAGGCAGCGATTCGATTCCGTCTTCCCAGAGTCTACGGCTGTTCTCGATATAACCGCGCAGCAGCGCGTCGTCATTTCCCGTATACGCGACCCCGATGGGCATCGAAAAATCTATTCCCCCGCGGTCTTCGATCGCCTGATTCAGAAAATTATGAATCTGCTTCGATCCTCTGGCCTTTCCGAGAACTTCGAGCTCCCCGTCCGTGATAGCCAGAACAGGCTTGATCTTAAGCAGCTTTCCAGCCAGACCCGCCGTTTTTGAAAGACGTCCGCCCTTCACGAGGAATTCCAGCGTATCGAACAGAGCGACAAGGCTGACTCGTCCCTTCGCTTCCTCAAGCTTTTCCGCGATGGTCTTCGCGTCAGCTCCTTCGTCCCGCAGACGAACCGCGTATTCGATGAGGATCCGCTCTCCGACTGTCGCATTCATGCTGTCTATGACGTAAACGCGGTCTCCGAATTTTTCCGCAGCAGCTCTCGCGCTGGCAGCAGTTCCCGAAAACTTACCGGACAGCGTGATCGCGACGATCTCGCTCCTGTTTTCAAGCGCATCTTCGAAAGCCTGTTTAAAATCGAACGGAGCGATCTGACTCGTTTTAGGCAGCTCGTCACAGTCTTCAAGCTTATCGTAAAACTCTTCGTGAGTAATAGTCACCCCGTCTAAATATTCTGTTCCGTCAATAAGCGTTTTGAGAGGCAGAACCTTTACGTCCATTTTCTCCGCATCCGCCGGGATAATATCCGAAGCAGAATCCACAATTATTTTTACACTCATTTTGCCTCTCTTTCTGTGCGTATCAGTATATAGTTACAGAAATAGCAAGTCAATATTGCAAGCCTTTGCCGTCTTTCGAAAACGACAAGCAGATCAGTAAATCTTCCGCAGATCGGTCTGAAGGATGCGCCGGTACAGCAGCGCGGCGCCGCCCAGACACAGCATCGTTACCAGCAGCATCGCCCCGAAATAGGAGACCGAACCGAGCGTCAGAAAAATCACCACAGCCAGTCCCGCCGATGCGAAAAATAGCGCGACAGCCGCGAACATGCTCGCCCCCTGTTTGACCACTTCTGTCGGATTATCCCATTCAAACTGCGGAAATTTCAGGTTTACAGCCAGCCCGCATACAGAAGCAAGCAGAGAAAACGAGACCGGCACGAGCAGCAGCCACGGAAAATATTTCCATCCGAATGCGACGGCGCATAATACCGCACTGACCAGACAGGACGGAATCGCCATCGTCAGATTGGTCAGAATCTTCGCATCGAACATCAGCTTAGGCGTGACCGGAAAACTCCTGACAATCCACCACTGTCTTCCCTCGATCGAAATCGAAGCGGGCGTCGTACTGCTCATCATCATCAGGACTCCGATCACCAGCGGCGATATCTGACCGAGCATCCGGATCAGCTCCGGATCGTTCCCGAACTGGCCGTTATTGACCAGAACGAGCATCACGATGCCGAACACGATTATCATCAGGTAGCCCACCGCCGTATTCGTTACGTAGACAGGCGTCTGCAGATAACGCCTCAGCTCCATCTGATACAGCGCGCGCAGCGGAGAGGTAACCTTCTGCTCCGTCATCACGTAATTCCTTCGGGCATGATGAGCAGACAGCTTCCTGCATATCCTCGCGTAGTTCTTCAGGATGATCCACGCGAACAGCGCGAAAATACAGACGGATAACGCTGCAAATCCGAGAAAGCCTGTGAGCGAACCGAACACTCCGTCCCCGAAGAGTGCTGCAGGCGGATACCAGGCTGTCATCGAACCCGCAGCCGACATGGTCATTCCGAGCACACGTTCATCCGTCATCGACGGATCCAGCGCCGGAATGAACGATACCAGCATGATCGCCAAAATAAAAATCAGTGTCATAACCGACGACGCGGCATTCTTATGCTCCATCCGCGAGGCCAGCGCCGCAATGACCGCCCCGACAGCCGAAGACACTGCGATTGGGATCATCGGAATAAAGAGAATTCCTAATACAAACAGGATCCAGTAGCTGAACCCTGCGCCGGTCTGCAAGCCGCAGACGATTCCTGCCGGAAGCATGATCAGCGCCGCCATGACCAGATTGAGCAGGTACATGAACAGCAGACGACTCCAGACAATCACAGATTCCGAGATCGGCAGAACGATCAGCTTCTCATAGCTGCGTTAGTTAAAGATCGTGCTGC
>CALMRA010000182.1 GCA_937872065.1 uncultured Eubacteriaceae bacterium
TTTCATTCCAATGCTCCTGTCAGATATCGCAGCGATTGTAACAGGTTCAGGACTTTCCAGCAACAGTACTTTTGTAATATCTTCGTAACAGCAGAAACCCCCGCTGTCATAGGACATCGGGGGTTTCTGCGTGATAAACGTCAGTTCTTTTCAGACTGTTTCAACCGACGCTCCATACAGACTTCTCCGTACGAAAGAATTCGCCGTTATTTCTTGTTAAGCGTCCATTTCTGTGCATTGGAACCGTTGTATTTATAGCACTGAATATTGGTCCCGTTCGAGGTGGAGGCTCCCGAAATATCCAGGGCCAGTCCGTTGCATGCGCTGATAAAGCTGTAGGAACCGTCGCTGTTTTTCTGGAACGTCCACTGCTGAGCTTTCGAGCCGTTATACGTATACTGGTCGACGTTCGTGCCGTTGGCGGTACCCGCTCCGGAGACGTCAAGCACCTTGCCGCTCTTGACATTCTGGATATAGTATTTGCTGTCGCCGGCAGAAAGCACCTTGAACTGCTGGGCGGTGGAGCCGTTGCTCGAATACAGCTGGACGTTCGCTCCCGAAGAGGTCGAGCCGCCTGCGATATCGATAACCTTATTCGAATTCAGCTTCGAGGAGATGGTATACGTGTACGGATACGAGTTGCTCTGTGACGGAAGACTCGACGAACTGCCGGAGCTTGAGCTGCCGGAACTTGAGCTGCCGGAGCCTGAACTGCTCGAGCTTGAAGTCGAGACCGCCTTGAACTTCTGCGCATTGGATCGGTTCGTGCTGTAAATCTGGATATTGGAGCCGTTGCTCGCGGTTGAGCCCGCGACATCCATAGCCTTTCCGTTCTTGTTTATTAAAGAAATAACATCGCTTCCGAAATCAATCACGCACCATTTCTGTGCGCTCGTTCCGTTGGATGAATACTGGTTTACATTCGTTCCGTTTGCGGAACCGTTCCCGGCAACGTCAAGTACTTTACCTGTTTTGACGTTCGTAAATGTCCACGATCCGTCCGAATTCTGCTTGGCTTTAAACTGCTGCTCCTTCGCGCTTGTTTTCTTCGCCCACAGGTGAATGTTCGCGCCGTTGGCTGTCTTGCCGCCGTCGACCTCGACCAGCTTGCTGGTGTTGAGCTGTGACGCAAGCGTGTACGTCTTTCCGTCCTTGATCGGCGCCGAATACCCGCTGTACTTGGAGTTCATATAATTCAGACGGGTTTTCATCCAGTCAGACAGCGTATTGACATTTCCGCTGTAGGTTGAAGAGAATGTGATGCTGCTTCCCCAGGCCGGTGAAGCCTTGCCCAGCTGCTTCCAGCGGATAAAGTTCATATCGGCGGAATTGCTGAGCGCTTCTCCGTCTGCCTTAACCGAATTGACCGCGGCTGTGATCACGCTCTTCGCCTGTTCGTCGTAGATCTTCGAAACGATCGCCTTGAATTCCGGAATCTTCATCAGTTCGGAATACCAGGTGACCATATGAGGTCCACGCTGGGTATTGTCTACGAGCCAGACAGAGCTGGCATCCGGATAGTTCATATTCCCCAGAGAATTATCGTTATCCCAGACAGGACCGATATGGAGAATATCGGCCGAACCGTCCATATACATATAGGCGCTGCTGCACATCGCGTCGGTGTTTTTCGTGTATTCCTCGACGATAAAGTATTTCGCGAATTCTTCCGGATCAATATACGTCTTGATCTTGTTCCAGTCCTTATAATTCGAATACAGCGCCGTTTCAAAATCGTCTATCTGGTCCTTGACAATCGAGATGCTTGTCTGTGCGTCGCCCTTGTTTTCCTTCAGGACAAAATGTGCGCCGCTCTTGCTGGAAGAGAACACGATGCTCTGGTCTTCTTCATCCTGATAATGAGAGTTGTCCAGCTCGACGAGAGCCGCGTTGTCATTGTTCAGGTCGACGCTCCCGGATGCGATGTCGATTTTTTCGCAGATCAGGTAGCTGCCGAGGAATTCGCCGTCGATCCACAGATCGATGCTTCTGCAGGCCGGCGTCCCTTCCATGCCCAGAGATTCCGCCAGGCCGTAGGAGATCTTGTTTCTCAGAAGGCTTGCGTCGGTGTAGTTGGCCAGAAGCACCCACTTCTTCGCCTTGTCCATGCCGAGCACTTCCGTCTTGCTGTCAAATTTGATCTGATAAGGTCTCTTGGAATATTTCCAGGTCGCGTTGCCCCGTCCCTTGATTTCCACGCCGGTTGCCGACAGATCGCTGTCGGAGCCGGTGAGCATGACCGAATTACCCGGATACTTTGTATCTTTGCTGCCGCCGTTGATCGTACTCAGATCCGTTCCGTTAAGCGTGATGTACATGCTCGGAAGATCCGACTGCTTGATTGTGACCTTGATTTCCTTGCCGCTGTCGGTGGTAACCGTAAAGTTCGTGATATTTGAAAAATCACCTGACAGCTCAAGCCTGTCATCGGAGACTGTGACACCTGACGCCGTCGTGCTGCCGATCGTCGAATTAAAGGCGATCGTCATACTCGTTCTGTCAACGTCCTTGGGCAGGAACAGGTAATAGGTATCGTCATGATACGCCTTGATGACGCGTCCGTCAGGCAGCGTTACGGTAACGGTGTCGGAAGCCGCCGTCGCTCTCGCCGTTGCGGTCAGTGCTGAAACCGCTTCTTCCGTCGCATCCTCCGTGACCATTTCGTCGTTCGTTGCTGCAGCAGGCTCGCTGACGGTAACCTCCGTCTGCGCTGAAACGCCGCTGCATTCCGCCGTGATTACGGCAGTACCTGTTCCGACAGCCGTAACCGTTCCTGTCGAATCGACAGTCGCCACAGTTTCATCAGAAGAAGTCCATGCGTAGACACAGTCCGCTGCGAACCAGTCCGGCTGGGAAGTGATCTGAATCTGCGCAGTCTGGCCTGCTTCAAGGGCAGTTCCGATATCCTGCAGCACGATCGTCTGTGCATCCGGGTCACCGCTGCTCTCCGACCCCTCCACTGTTTCATTAACGCTCTGCGAAGCTGTCCCATCCGCAGCAGACTTATCGTCGCCCGCACCGTAAATCGTTCCGGTACAGAAGACAAAAAGCATGATCAGTGCGATGACTGAAAAAAGATTTTTCCACGAGACTGGTTTTTTAGCCATTGATCTATCCTCTCTGTGATTAACGGAATCCGCTTCAAACGCCAGTATTGCCTGAAATCGAATACCAAATTTAGAATTAATTTATATTATAGCAAATGATTTATAGTAAATCACAGTTTCAGCAGAAGAATTGCTTAATTCTATTTTAACAGGGTAGAGTAGGATAACGTTAAATTGCTAACAGTAATACGAAAACCAGATCAGGAGAATAGTACATGAAAAAAAGCCTGCGCAGGAAATACGCAGGCTTTTCATTTTCATATTCAGTTCTAAGACTTTGCAGATCAGTAATTATAATCCGCGATTTCAAAAACCTTCTGCGGATTCGCGCAGACCGGGCAGATCTTCGGCGCTTCATACGCAAGAACCGTGAAGCCGCATCTCAGGCAGCGCCACTGCACCTTTTCAGGACGCTTGAATACCAGGCCGTCCTTGACATTTTCCGCCAGCTTGCGGTAACGCGCTTCATGGGCCTTTTCGACCAGAACGATCGCGGCGAAGGTCGCGGCGATATCGGCGAAGCCTTCCTTTTTCGCATCTTCCGAAAAAGCAGGATACAGCGTGCCCCATTCGTCTTTTTCACCGTTGGCCGCATTGACCAGATTGACGTAGGTGTCGTCCGTCAGCGCAACCGGATACGTCGCTCTGTCAGAGACTTCCAGTTCCACCGGCTGGCCTTCCGGTCCCTGTTCAGATTCCGCTATATAGCGGTAAAACATCTTCGCATGCTGCGTTTCATTTTCCGCAGTTTCAATAAAAATATCCCGAATCTGTTCAAACCCGTTGTTATTCGCAACCTTCGCGAAATACGTATATCTCATACGAGCCTGGCTTTCACCGACAAAGGCCTTCATCAGGTTTTTAAGTGTCTGCGTTCCGGCTAAACGTCCCATATCACATGACCTCCTGGTACAGTTCTCAAGTCAGGAATATAAATTTCCTGCAGTACTATAAATATACACTATCTGAAAACCGAATAAACACAAGTATTACCGCGATTCGTACAAATCGATGATAGACCGCGCTACCATCCCGGGCGTCCGGCGGTTGTTCATCGCCTGCTTCTGAATATAACGATGCGCTTCATCTTCGGTCATGTCAAGATGTCCCATCAGGAGAAGTTTGGCGCGATACTGCAATTTTAAGTCGTCCATGCGGCTCGCCAGCTTTTTGTTCTGCCGCTCCAGGCGCTCCCGCTTGTCCCGGGCGTTAAGCATGAAACGGACATCGCGGATGAGCAGAGCCTTGTTGATCGGCGTCGTCACGACAAAGCACGGCGCCTCCGCAAGCCTCGTCTCCGCCTGGGCCAGCTCGTCGCGCTTGACGATGAGCACGACCTCCGGCCCGTTTCCTTCGAGAATATCGAGGGCCAGATCCGCGCCCAGCTCATGATACAGCGGACAGCAGATCACGACCAGCGTATAGTCCTTTTCCTGGATTCTGCGCCTCGCGTCCGAAGCCGAATCCGTGTATTCGATCTTCTCGAACTGGAACAGTCTGAGTATCTGAGAAAGGCTCTGTGCGGTTTCTTTTTTTTTCGAAATGATAAGGGCTAAGCGCATATCGCCTCCATATCAGTACTTTTCAGTCAGACCGTCTCAAAATACCGGTCGTATTCCCAGTCGTGGACCGTCGTCAGATAGTCGTCCCATTCCGCTTTCTTGCCTGCTGTAAAGGTCTCGAACACCGAATCTCCAAGAAGCCCGCGGACGAGCTCCGATTTTTCCGTCGTACGGACCGCCTCGTCCAGCGTTCCCGGCAGTCTGTCAAGCTCCCAGTCCTCGGGAGCAAGCCGGCTTTCGATCCCTTCGAGTCCCGCCGCGAGCATCGCGGCGAAGGCAAAGTAGGGATTGCAGGAGGGATCGGGGCTCCTGAGGATCAGCCGCGTCAGATCGAAGGGATCCTCCGGAACCCGGATCAGCGCGTCATCCGATGTCGGGTGCCACCGCTGATCGTGGGGCGCGATAAAGCCGCCGGCCAGCCGCTTGAAGGAATTGACCGTCGGGTTGGTCAGGCTGATGATCTCAGGCAGTCTCTTCATGATGCCGGCGCTGAAGGCGAGTCCCGTGTCGGAGAGCAGCCCGTCGTCGGAATGGAAGGCATCCTGCAGATTTTCAAGCATCGAGATCATCACGTGCATGCCGCTGCCCGGTTCGCCGTTGAGCGGCTTGGGCATAAAGCTCGCGTGCATCCCGTTCTGTCTTGCGATGGTCTTGACCACCGTCTTGAAGGTCTGGATATTGTCCGCCAGCGTAAGGGGATCCGACCGGTTAAAGTCGATCTCATGCTGGCCGCTTCCGGCTTCATGGTGGGAGCTCTTGATTGAGAAACCCATGTCCTCCAGGGTAAGGATAATCTCACGTCTCGTGTTCTCACCCTTGTCCAGGGGCGCCAGATCGAAAAAGCCCGCGTGATCCACGGGCGTCTTCGTCGGTTCGCCGTTTTCGTCCAGCTCGAACAGATAGAATTCGATCTTCACGCCGGTTTCAAAGGTAATTCCCCGCTGCTTCGCTTTATCCGTGACGCGGCGCAGGATCTCGCGTGAATCGCCTTCATACTTGCGTCCGTCGGGATAGCAGATCTCACAGGTGACCTTCGCGACGCTCCCCTGCTGGGGACGCCACGGAAGCAGCTGGATGGACGAAGCGACCGGTACCAGATTCAGATCCGGCGGCGCGTTCTCGAAGCCCTTGATCGCAGAGCTGCGGAACTGGCATCCGTTTCTGAGCGCCGATTCGAATTCGAGCTCCGAAACCGCGATGTTCCTGTTCTGGCCGTCCAGATCGCAGAACTGCAGGCGGATAAAACGTACGTCGTTATCTTCAATAAAATCAAGTGCCTTGAGCACTTCTTCTGCATTCATCATATTTCTCCCTTAATAGGCTGTATACAGCGAATTGTAAGGATTATAAGCGCTCGGGACAAGCTTCCAGAAGGGTCTGGACAAAATTTCTTCCATGGAAACGTCAAAATTCGTGCAGAAATACTCGAGCTTGTCGGTAATCTTCTCAAGATCTTCCTTCGTACAGGGCGTCACCGTCACCTGATCAGTCGCTCTGGGCATCTCGCAGCTTCGGATGTACATTTCACCGCCGTGCATTCCCGTTCCGAGGTAGCTGCCCGTGGGCATGCCCTTTTTCCGGTCCAGTCCCAGCACGATAATCGTGCCGCCCGCCTGGTATTCGCCGAGGAAGGATCCCGTGGATCCTCCGACGACGATCACCGGCTGATGGTCCTGATACGCCTTCATATGAATGCCGACACGGTAGCCGGCATGTCCCTTGATGTAGATCGCGCCTCCGCGCATTCCGTACCCGACGGTATCTCCGCCGGAGCCGTGAACGATAATCTTGCCGGAATCCATCGTGTCGCCGACAGCATCCTGAACATTTCCGAACACCGTCAGGTCCGTACCCTTCAGGTAGGCGCCAAGCGCGTTGCCCGGCGTTCCGTGAATAATGATGTTCTTGCCGGTTACGCCGGTTCCGATATATCGCTGGCCGAGGCAGTGGTCGATAACCACTTCCCTGTCCTGCGTCTTTTTGACCTCGTGATTGAGGTCCGTATAGTATTTTCCTGTCGCGTTTATTCTCATATCAACCTCCGGAAATCAGTGGGGCCGCGCGACCTTCGCCGCGCGCGCCTGCGTCCCGAAAGCCATGATTCCGGGTTCCCTGAAGAGCCTGTCCGTATCGATCCCGGCCAGATCCGTCTTATTGCGGATCAGGTCCGTGTAAATCCCGGCCCGCGGGCAGTCGCCGAAGATAATAAAGCCGTTAAGCCTGTCGTCTCCGAGGAAGAAATGCTTCACGCATTCCCCGTCGTTGACAACGAGCTCGTCGCCCGTATAGCTTCCGGCCGAAAGCATGTAGAAGCCGAGAAGTCCCAGGGAATTCACCGGAAAGCCCTTGTCGTAAACCGCTTCCTCGCCGGCCATCGAGACTCCGGCAGTCTGGCCCTGCATGAAGGCGTTGGGCAGCACCGCCATGTTCCGGACCTGTCCGGAGCTGATGTCCATGCTGTCCGTACAGTCGCCCGCAGCGTAAATTCCGGCCATATTCGTTTCCTGGTGCTCGTCCGTCAGGATTCCGCGGCCGCATTCGATTCCTGCTTCCTTCGCGAAGCCCACAGCCGGGCGGGTTCCCGCCGCGAGAATCAGCACGTCGTAGGGCAGGGTTTCATCGTCCGACAGCGTAACCTGGTGATCTCCGATGGATGCGATGGACCTGCCGAGACGGAAGTCGAGGCCTCTGTCTGCGAGGATCTCCTGCACATAACCGGCCGTTCCCTCAGTCAGGACGCTGGGCAGCACCCGGGGCGCGAGGTCGATGATGATGATCGATTCGGCCTGGTCGTTGAGCGCTTCGGCTGCCTTAAGCCCGATCAGTCCTGCTCCGAGGATCACGACCTTCGGCTGCCTGCCTTCTTCGTTAACCCGGTCCACAACGTCTCTGACGCCCTGGGCGTCCGCAAGCTTTGTGAACGTAAAATCATCCTGAGCCGTTTCAAGCCCTCCGATCGGAGGCACGAAGGGCGCCGAGCCCGAGGCGATCACGGCCTTGTCGAACACGACGGTCTGACCGTTCGCAAGCTTCGCGGTCTTGTTTTCGCCGTCTATCGATTCGACGCGGTAGTCCGGTCCCAGCAGCGCCGTCACGCCGTTATCGTCGTAAAAGTCGGTATCCCGGTAAACCATATTCTCCGGTTCGACGCGCCCCTGTAGCCAGTACGAGATAAGCGGGCGTGAATAGGTATGATGAGGCTCGTCCGAGAGCAGCAGGAGCTGACCGCTGGGGTCGACGCTCCGGATCCCCTGGACGGCGCCGATTCCCGCCGCTGAATTCCCGATAACAAGATATTGGGTCCTGATCGTATTTTCTTCCATATTACTGTCTTTCTTCATATACGATGGCCCGGTTCGGGCACGCCTGAACGCAGGCCGGAGAGCCGGTCGAGTTTTCGAGGCACAGCTCGCACTTGAGCATCGTGTGGTGATCCGAGTAGACGAGGCATCCGTAGGGACACATCACCGTGCAGGTCCTGCAGCCGATGCAGCGTTCGTCGTCGATCTTGATCACGCCGTCTTCGACAGACAGCGCGCCGGTGATGCAGCCTTCGACGCAGTACGGCGTTTCGCAGTGACGGCACGAAACCGCGAAGCAGATCCTGTCGTCGCCGCGCATTTCGCCCTCTTCGACGCGGATCCTTGCGACCGGCGTCTTCGGACCGTTAAAAGCCTTGAACATATTGTTGGGTCGTCCCGTCTCATCCGGCGCGCCCGAGTTCGCGTAAGCGCACTCAAACTCGCACAGATGGCAGCCGAGGCAGACCTCCTCATTGACATATACGCGTTTCATATCTCTCCCGCTTATTCTCCGGCGTGCTTGATGCCGAGGATCTCGAGTTCCTTTTCGGTAAGACCGATACCTCTGAGCATGAGCCGGTTTCCTTTAAGAGCTTCGATGGAGTTGATCCCCATGCCGCCCATCATTTCCTTGATTTCATGATTCCACGCCGTAAGCAGATTGGCGAGGCGTTCGCTCCCGATTTCCGGATTCAGACGCTTGACGAGATCCTCCCGCTGCGTCGCGATGCCCCAGTTGCACTTCCCGCTCTGGCATGAGCGGCACAGGTGGCAGCCCAGCGCCAGAAGCGCGGAGGTTCCGATGTAGCAGGCGTCCGCGCCCAGCGCGATGGCCTTGACCACATCCGCCGAGGAGCGGATGGAACCGCCGACGACGATGGAGATATCGTTGCGGATCTTTTCGTCGCGAAGTCTCTGATCTACCGCTGCCAGGGCAAGCTCGATGGGGATCCCGACGTTGTCGCGGATCCTCGTCGGTGCGGCGCCGGTGCCGCCGCGGTAGCCGTCGATGGCGATGACATCCGCGCCGGATCTTGCGATCCCGGAAGCGATGGCCGCGACGTTGTGAACGGCCGCGATCTTGACGATCACGGGCTTTTCGTAATTGGTCGCTTCCTTAAGAGAGAAGATAAGCTGACGCAGATCTTCGATGGAATAGATATCGTGATGAGGCGCCGGCGAGATCGCATCGCAGCCTTCGGGGATCATCCGCGTTTCGGATACCTTGGCCCCGATCTTCCGTCCCGGAAGATGACCGCCGATGCCGGGCTTCGCGCCCTGGCCCATCTTGATTTCGATGGCGGCGCCCGCCTTCAGGTAATCCTCATGGACGCCGAAGCGGCCCGACGCGACCTGAACGATCGTGTTCGGTCCGTACTGATACAGCTCCTTGTTGAGTCCGCCTTCCCCCGTGTTGTAGCAGGTGCCCAGGGCCGTCGCGGCTCTGGCCAGGGACTTATGGGCGTTTTCCGAGATCGAACCGTAGGACATCGCGGAGAACATGATGGGCAGCTCCAGTTCGATCTGCGGCGGAATTTCCGATACGATCTTCCCCTTCTTGTCCATCTTCAGAGACGACGGCTTCTTGCCGAGAAACACCTTGGTTTCCATCGGTTCCCGCAGCGGGTCGATGGACGGGTTTGTGACCTGGGAGGCGTTGATCAGGATCTTGTCCCAGTACACGGGATAATCCTTCGGATTCCCCATCGAGGACAGCAGCACGCCGCCGGTACTCGCCTGGCGATAGACCTCCTCGATCGTGTCCTGTTTCCAGTTCGCGTTTTCCTTGAACGTATTGTCGGTCTTGACGATTTTCAGCGCCCGGGTCGGACACATCGAAACGCAGCGCTGGCAGTCGACGCAGCTCGCTTCGTCCGCGATCATCACGTCAAGCTCCTCGTCGTAATGATGGACTTCGTTGGCGCACTGCCGTTCGCAGACCCGGCACTTGATGCAGCGCATCGGGTCCCTGTGTATTTCATACTGTGGATACAGATAATTGATTCCCATGAATTCCCTCGTTAGAACTTCTGCTGGTCTTCGCGCTCGATACGGACGATGATCGGCTCGCCCCCCTTCGGGGCCCAGATGTTGTCGATGTCGGGACAGACTTCCCGGATCGCGGCTTCTTCACTCGCAATATAGACGATATCGTCCTTTTCGCCGGCGACCATCGAACGCAGCTTGAGTCTGTCGTTGAGCGCCATGAGCCCGTCCGTAAATCCGCAGATAATCGAAAACGGTCCGGTGATCAGAAGACTCGAGTACATGTTTCGCAGCGTCTTGCAGCGTCTGGCTTCCTCTTCAGGCATTTCGTCAATCTCAAACCAGAACGGCGCCGCGATAATCTTCGCGATGTCCTCGAAATCGAAGCCCTGCACACGGTTCAGATAGTCGATGATGTAGGTGATAACCTCGGTATCGGTGAGCAGCGAGCATTTGTAGCCGAGCATTTCCGCGTAGCGGCGGTTCGTATCGTAGGAAGAGATCTCACCGTTGTGTACCACCGAATAGTCGAGAAGCGCGAACGGATGCGCGCCGCCCCACCAGCCCGGGGTATTTGTCGGATAGCGGCCGTGGGCCGTCCAGCACCAGCCGTCGTAC
This sequence comes from uncultured Eubacteriaceae bacterium, assembly GCA_937872065.1. Taxonomy (GTDB): domain Bacteria; phylum Bacillota; class Clostridia; order Eubacteriales; family Eubacteriaceae; genus UBA7485. Next base: position 10,576 of record CALMRA010000182.1, read on the forward strand.
AGATCCAGCCGGTAAAATTCGCCGACATCCTCCGGATAACCCACCGCCTTGAAGACACCCATGTTCTTGCCTGACGAGAAGACGTAGGCGCCGTCAATATTCGTATTGATATGGAAGACGCTGTCCGCGACGAACATCTTTTCATCGATATTGTCCGACGTGTCCAGATGTGTGAGCAGCGGATTGACAAAGTACCGCATGATAATCGGCGGATCGGTGATGCTCGGAACCGACCGGGTCGGAATGATGCCCATGCTGGCGATCTCGAAGTGGCGGTCCAGGTAGCGTTCCGCCGCTTCCTTGGCTTTCATATCGTCATAGAAGATATGAAACGCGTAGTAATCCGCGTATTCCGGATAGATCCCGTAGCCTGCGAAGCCTCCGCCGAGACCGTTGGAACGGTCGTGCATGACGCGGATCGAATCGACCGCCGCCTGACCGTTGATGCTGCGCCGTCCGAGACGGTCTATGATCCCGCATATCGCGCATCCCGACGGGATCCTGATTTCTCCTTCTTTTTTTAACATGTCTGTCCTGCTTTCCTTCTGGTATGGCGCGGTTCGCGCTTTACGGCGCCTCTGACAGCGCCGTCGGCCGCGGCCCCTGCGGGCCTTTCGGGGATAAAAAAAGACGTACGAAAGCAGACTCCTCGAGAGTCAGTTTCCGAACGCCTTTGTTCAGTCTTTTTCGCACCGGATCAGAAGCGTCATCGTTTCTGCCTGTGCCGCTGTTTAATTGTTCTTTGTATACAGTATCACTATTTTAGCGCATTTTCAGGCGTCTGTCTGCACCTATACGCAAAAAATAATATTTTTTTAATTATACCAGAAGATTGAGAAAAGTTTCGTCTCCGGAAGCCGGATTCAAACCCGCCGGCGCACGAAAAAACACCCCGAACAGCCGGGAGACTGTTTCGGGGTGCGCGGGTCAGTCCGACAGGCGTTCGATCCGGATCTGCGGGAGAAGCTCTTCGTAATCCTCCGTGCAGAACATGCCCGTTTCGTCGCTCATCGCGCTTGCCGCGGAAATCGCGCTTGCCATGCGCAGGGTCTCTTCAGGAGAAAGCTCCTGTTCAAGCCCGATCGCCAGGCCCGCTGTCATCGTATCGCCGCAGCCCACCGTATTGACCGCGTCGATTTTCGGCACGACCGCCCTGTAGACACCTTCGCCGCAGACAAGCACGGAGCCCTCCGAACCGAGGGAGATCACGATTCTGTCCACCCCCTGACCGCGGACCTTCTTCGCAGCCTCGATCAGACCTGGAAGACTCAGATCGCCGGAGCCTGTCAGCATCCGGATCTCGTCCGCGTTGGGCTTGATCAGATCGGGCTTCGCCTTGATGCCCTCGATAAGCGTCTGACCGCTGGTATCGAGGACGACTCTGCAGCCGGCTCTGCGCGCAGCCTCGATAAGCCGTCCGTAGCTGTCCTGCGCAAGGCCCGACGGGAGACTTCCCGACATGACCGCGACGTCCGCGTTCTGAGCCAGCTGTTCGAACTTGTCGACAAACCGGTCGAAATCCTCAGGCGCGATCGTGATTCCGGGTTCCAGCAGCTCTGTCTGACAGCCTCTGTCCTCTTCCCAGATATTGACGCAGCTTCTGCTCTCGCCGGGTACTCTCATGAATTCTTCGTCGACATTGTAGTCTTCGAGACCGCCTGTGATCGCTTCACCCGCGTGTCCTCCGACAAAGCCCGTGGCGAGAACGTCGGCGCCGGCTTTCGAAGCCGCCTTCGAGACGTTGAGCCCCTTGCCGCCGGGAACTGCCCTGCAGCTGACAACCCGGTTCACTTCGCCCTTATCAAACGCGGGAAGCACGTACCGCTTGTCGATGGCCGCGTTGAGCGTGACTGTAAGGATCATGGCTGCGTCCGCTTATTTCAGTGTGATAAACGCGTCGAGTCCGGTCGGAGCGTCGGGGTTGCGGCCCAGCTGCTTCGATTTTTCGTAGGCGAGCATCTGCATGACGTAGATGAACGGGATCCCTTCGGCTCTGAAATCGTCGATATCACCGACACAGATATGGGCGTCCGCATCGAATCTGTTGTCTTCTTCGGTCGATACGGTCACAAGAATGCCGTTGTGGGTCTTCAGGTCCGCGATCATATCCGCTTCCAGCTGTCCGCCTTCGGGGCTGAGCAGGACGATGGTCAGCGTCTTTTCGCCGTTGAGGACAATCGGACCGTGACGGTAGTCGAGCATATTGAAGCACTGGCCCGGGAGCATCGCGATTTCCGAGAACGCCAGAGCGCCTTCTTCGGCAAGACCTGTCAGAGCGCCGTCTGCGAGAACGATCGCGTTTTCCCAGTCCTTCTGAGCGATCGCCTTCAGGGTCGGACGATTGTCTTCTTTATAAGCTTCGTTGGCGTCGACCGCTTTTCTGACGGCATCGACAAGCTTGTCGTCTCCGCTGTACAGCGCGGTGAACAGGAGCATCGCGGCATACAGGTTCGTGACGGTACGGGTCTGGCATACACTCTTGTCGTAGCACCAGTCCATCGTGAAGTCGAGCTCGCTCATCGGCATCAGAGCGTTGTCGTCCTTCATCGTCATCGTAACCACCGGAACGTCGAAGTCTTTCCTGATCATTTCGATATCGCGGACGATTTCGGAGGTCTGGCCCGAGCGGGACAGGACGATCACGATGCTGTCTTTGATATTGTTCTTGTAATACTCTTCGTGGATAAGCAGGTCGCCGCCGGCAATCGCGGTGGCTTCGGTGTTTTCAACTGCAGAGAGCAGACGGGCCGCGGATTTCGCGAGCATGTAGCTTGAACCGCAGCCGAGGATCGTGAACTTTCTCTGCCCGTTCTTTTCGAAAAACTTTTCAGTTTCGTCCTTCTTGTCCATAAACAGGTCGTAAGTTTTCTTGAGCGCTTCGTGCTGGCTCATGATCTCTTTTTCAGTTAAATCCATCTTTTTTCTCCCTTATAATATTTCTATATATTCGCTGTGCTGCGCCGGCGTGCTTACGCTCTGCCGGTGCTTCCGACAACGTCCATTTTCTGTTCCACGTACTTCTGTACTTCGTCCCGGCCGGCTTTTCCGTATTTTTTCGGATCGAAAATGTCCGGGTCTTCGGCGAGCACTTTTTTAACGCCGTTTGAAAACGCGATACGAAGGTCCGTCGCGTAGTTCACCTTGCAGATGCCGGCTGCGACACATTTTCTGACCGTATCGTCGGGAACACCCGATGTTCCGTGAAGGACCAGCGGGATATCGACGACTTCGCGGATTTCCTTAAGGCGCTCCACATCGACGTGGGGTTCTCCCTTGTAGATCCCGTGAGCCGTACCGATGGCGACCGCCAGCGAATCGATCCCGGTCCTGTCGACGAATTCCTTCGCCTCCGACGGAACGGTAAGGCCCGCGCCTTCGCCGCCGTCCAGGTCGTCTTCCTT
>CALMRA010000183.1 GCA_937872065.1 uncultured Eubacteriaceae bacterium
AGCTTGGTCCCGTCCGGGAATGTCGCTTCGACCTGGATTTCCGTCACCATATCCGCAACGCCGTCCATGACATCGTCGACGGTCAGGATTTCTGCGCCGAGACTCATCAGCTCGGCGACGGTCCGGCCGTCGCGGGCCAGCTCCATCAGCTCCGAACTGATCAGCGCGACTGATTCGGGGTAATTGAGCTTGAGACCCCGGTCCATACGTTCGCGGGCGAGCGAACCGGCCAGATGAAGCAGCAGCTTTTCCTGCTCTTTCGGGTTAAGTCGCATAAAGATCTCCTTAAAGTGAATTTGCAGAAATACTTAGTGATTCCTATTTCTGCGAATAAAAAAAGGCAGCGACGTCCGGTGTGGGCGTCGCTGCCTGATTTAACAATCATATTTTATTGATAAAGCTAGAATAAACTTAACCGCCGAGGTTGTCAAACGGTTTTTTTCGGGTAAAGGGGAGTTCCGTCTTCGCGGTCGATGTGGAAAGCGTTCAGATCCCAGACATTCATTTCGCCGGTAATCCCTTCGGCTTTGACCGTCATATCCGATCCGGGGAAGAAACGGGTCGTAAAGACATATTCTCCGCCGTTGACGAAAACCTCGAGACTCGAGGAATCACAGAAGATGCGGACTTCCTGAACGTCTCCGACTTTCGCGCTGCGTGTCCCGCGTCCCGCTCCGGCTCTTTTAACGTCGTCTCCGGCGTTTTCAAAGCTCATCGTGAAACGTCCGTCTTTCCATGAAAGAACGCATCCGCCGCGGATCGTAAGCTTTCCTTCCGTATCGCTTTTATCGGGGGTGAGCCAGATTTCGAAGGCTTCGGAAACGGGGAAGGTCTTTTCGGCGCCGTCGAGCTGTTCTGACATATGACGGGCGCGCAGATTCATCAGTTCCGGCAGGGGCGTCTGATACAGACGGCCGTTCTTTTCCGACAGGACGCGGGGCATTGTCAGCGCGTGCATCCAGCCTCTGTCCTTCGTCGGATAGCCGTATTCCGGTTCCGTGTCCGGCAGTCCCATCCATCCGATCAGGATGGTCCGTCCGTCTTCGTCGACATAGCTCTGGGGAGCGTAAAGATCGAAGCCGCGGTCCAGCTCGTGGAATGCGCCGAGCTTCGTATGGTTTCCGAGATTTTCGGCTTTTGCCCAGCCTGTCTGGTAGACGTTGTTGAAGCGGTCGCCGTCGGCTTCGATACCCTGGGGGGAGAATACGAGAAAATCGTCTTCGCCGGGACTTACGATGTCCGGACATTCCCACATGTAGCCGAAGTCGTGATCGTATCTGAGAATCTCGTCAAGCTCCCAGTTTTCGCCGTTGTCCGATTGATACAGCAGGACTTCTCCGGTATCGTCGTTTCTGCGTGCGCCGAGAACCATATACCAGATTCCGTCGCGCCTGAAGACCTTCGGGTCTCTGACATGAAGAGTGACGTCGGAGGGGTAGTCGTCGTTGGTCATCAGGACGCGTTTTGTCTTAAAATGCGTTCCGTCAAAGTCTTCTGCGAGGACCGTATTATGCTCGCGTCCGGTATGGGTATAGTCGTGGTCTCCCGGATGCTTGACGTTGCCCGTATAGTAGGCTTTGAGTCCGTCAGGAGTCGATATCGCGCTACCGGAATAGACGCCGCTGCTGTCGAAAGCCTGGTCGGAAGCCAGCGCCGGCGGCAGGTATTCGTAATTGACGAAGTCGCGGGTCCGGTAGTGTCCCCAGTAATTTTTCTTTCCGGGCTTTATATCGGCCGGATTGTACTGGAAGAAGATATGGTTCGTTCCCTTATCTTCGCTCAGTCCGTTCGGATCGTTGAGCCATCCCGTCGGAGGCATCAGATGGAAGCGCAGACGCCAGTCGTCTCCGGCGGCTTTTTTCGCTGTTTTTTCTTCGAGCTTTCTGATTTCTTCTGCGCTCAGTGATTTTTCTTGTTCAGTCATAATTGTTTCCCTGATTTAGAAAGAAAGCCTGCACTCAGGCAGGCTTCGAGGGGGCTGTTTTGATTTAGAG
>CALMRA010000184.1 GCA_937872065.1 uncultured Eubacteriaceae bacterium
AAGAAAGGCGAGTCAGTCATGGAAGAATACAAGCTTCAGGATGATGAGGTAATCCTCTACCGTGGAACGGTTACCATGGACAGGAAAAGCGTGCAGCTGTATCTGACCAATCACAATATCGTGATCGAGAACAGAATAAAAAAGCACATGCGTAAGGAAAAGTTCACTGCCGATGTCTATCCGGTCGCGGATATCAAAGTCTACGAAGGCAGACCGCAGATCAACCAGGACGGCAGGAAGATGGAGATCTACCTGACCGGTACGGTGCTCATCATGGATTTCCCGTCTACGAAGGAAGCGAAGGAATTTACGAACGAAGCGATGCAGCTCATCACCGGCGAAGATGCGCCGAAACGCGGAATGGACAAGGTGAAGGGCGCTTTCAGCAGAATGATGAACAGCGCCGCCAGATCCAATGCTGCCGAATCTGCTAAAGAATCGGTGGAGGACGGTATCGAAGACCTGGAGGATTTCGAAGAAAAAGAAGCGCCGAAGCTGAAATCCGCTCTCGGCTCCGTCAGGATGATGGCGGACTCCTTCGGTAAGTCCGTATCGGATGCAGTTCAGAAGAAGGAAGACTCCCTGTCTGAAGACAAAAAAGCTCAGAATATGACGAAGCTCAAGGATCTGTACGACGCCGGAGTGCTGACGCAGGAAGAATACGAAGCAAAAAAGAAAGCGCTGCTGGAATCGGAATGACCTGATTTTCCCGTTCCTGTAGATTCAACTTTATAAACCAGCAGTAAGTAAAAAAGACCGCATAATCGCGGTCTTTTTGGGTCTGTCTGTTTTTGTGTTCATCGGATTAAATGAAACCTGTTAAATTCTGGTACTTATGCCGCCGGGGTTTCCACAGTTTCTGAAACCGCTGCGCCGGTACTGTCGGTCTGAACACTGCTTTCTTCCGAACCGGCTTCAGCAGCTGTATTCTGCGTGTCTTCCGCCGCGGTATCTGCCGCGTTCACATCTTCTGCCGGCGCCGTATCGGCCGGGACTGTTTCTGCCGGCAGCGCATCAGCCGTTACTGTATCCGACGACGCTGCATTGATGCTGCCGCCGTCCTGACAGCCGCTTCTCAGTTCTGATTTGTTCGGGTACAGAATACCGGTATAGGTTTCGCCGTCAGCGACGACCGTAACTGTCGTAAAGTACTGAATCGCGTTATGATCCAGATACAGAGAGATCTGTCCGTCGTTATCTGTCTTCATATCCTTGATGCCGTAAGAGCTGGTATTATTTGTGCCGGCAGTATCCTTGTTTCCTGCGTAGGAACCGATCTGAATATCCTGGACCGAACAGTCGGCCGCGGCATTCCCGGACTCATTTTTCAGAGTGAGCGTATAGCGGATAAGCGGGCTGCCCGATTTATCCATATTGTTGTAGGGAAGCGGATCCTCGCTCTTATATAAGTTGGCGTTGACCGATCCGCCCGTGACCTGAAGAGGCCCGTTATTGCCGGCTGCGGTCCATTCTCCGCCGCCGATATCATCGGCAGAACCCTGTCCGACTGCTGTGACTGTTCCCCCGTTTATCGCAAAATACCGTCCGTTTCCGTAATCTCCTCCTCCGATTCCTGCTGCATTTTTTCCGCCTTCTGCTGTCACAACGCCGCTGTTTATCGTAATATTTTCACCATCGCCGTGATTTCCGCCGCCGATTCCTGCTCCGTAATCTCCGCCTTTTGCTGTGACAGTACTGTTGTCAAGTGTGATCTTCCCGCTGGCCTGACCGCTGCTGCCTCCGATCCCCGCTGCATAATTTCCGCCTCTTGCATCAACAGTGCTCTTGTCGATCGTAATTGTGCCGTCTAAACAGCAGTAACCGCCTATACCTGCTCCTTTTGTACCGCCGACTGCCGTGACCACGCTTTCGGTGATGCTCAGATCTTGTGCTTTATTGCCGATTCCTGATCCATATTCTCCGCCTGCTGCGGTGATATTGCTATGATCAATACTCAGCATCTTGCAGGTTCCAGAACTGCCGCTGCCGATCCCTGCCCCGCCAGATCCGCCGCACGCCGTAATAGTGGCATTGGAAATCCTGATATAATCTGCATCTGAGAAATGTCCGCTGCCAATTCCTGCTCCGTCCATGCCGCCGACTGCATTAATAGTACCGCCCGTTATATTGATTTCTACAGTTTTAACATAACGTTCATAGCCTGAACTAGAATCACTTGAATTGCTGCTGGGCCCGCTGCCGATTCCTGCTCCGTATTTTCCGCCGACTGCTGTAACTGTACCTCCGGAAACAGATAAATCATCTGCTTCCCCGCAATATCCGCCGCCGATTCCTGATCCATATTGTCCGCCGGTCGCTGTAACTGTTCCACCATATATGGAGATCGCATCGCTGCCGCCGATTCCGGCGCCGTATTCACCGCCCGTAACATCCAGACTCCCTTGTCCACTTATCACGATGCCCTGTTCGAGAGAGATGCCTGCCTGATTATTACCGCTCTGAATACGACTATGTCCTGCAAGCATGATCAGATAGGGGCTGTTTCCTTGTAAAGAGACAGCGCATTTCTGGCTTTCCGGGGAATTGACGATTGTCAGATTATCAAACGTAACACTGTTATCGCCATTGTATTCTGCTGCAAGGATCACCTGAAACGGAACGGCCGTACTGCTGCCGTCTATATTCGTGCCTGTCAGAACATATTCGCCTGTCCATTCCTGTCGTTCCCCGCCGTTCATAATATAGTGATCATCGTAAATCGCAAGCCATTCATCGCCGGGATGGATCTCAATGGTCTTCGCTTCGTTGTCCGCCGCCTTAGCTCCGCCCCCGCACAGTACCATTGCGCACAGAAGCAGGACTGCCATCATCGTCATCGTAAAACTCTTTACCGCAAATACTCTTTTCATTTTAATTCTCCTGAATTATGATCTTGAATCTGACTGCCTGCCGGAGGAACTCGTTTTCTGAGAGCCGAAGCTCTGTAAATTCTGTATCACTGTGTTACTGTACTATCTACTTAATACATTAATACTCCAGTGAACTTCTGTCAACCGCTAATTCAAAAAAATTTAAAGATGAAATAACCCAGGACTTATGATAGATAACTACTTAGATAAACGAACCGTAACGGTAATTGAAAGAGTTTTATTCCGTGTAATGAAAATGGCGCCGGGAGGGCAGTATGATGGCTTCGCAGATCCCGTGGGAGCGGATGGTCCAGGTTCTGATGCAGTGCGGCAGCGTCCACGACGCCCACAGCTTCAGTGTCAACGCGATCGAACAGATCCGTACGCTTATTCCCTTTGATCAGGGGCGTGTTTACTTCTTTAACGACAATGCGGAGATCTACGATGAATTCCTGCTGGGCGTCGATAAGAGGGTCACCCGCGTTTACCATGAATACTATGCAAATGTGGAAGGCGGCCTGTACAACGCGGCAAAGCGTGCCTGGAATTTTCACGGCAAGTATCCGCCGGTCCACAACAGCGGATCCAGGTAGGCGGTTCCTACCATTGTGATCATGCGCCCTTCATCCTTCATTTTCTGCAGATGCCAGATGGTCTGCCTTCCCGAATCGATCGCCGTCATCGGAATGTTCGTTTTTTCAGCCATTGTAAGTTCTCCTTGTATTATAGAGTAGTAGTTATTGGAGCCCCTCTCTAAGGGCTGTGCT
>CALMRA010000185.1 GCA_937872065.1 uncultured Eubacteriaceae bacterium
AGTTACGACAGAAACGGCACAAGGGTAGGGGGAGTCTTCTTGACAAAACAAGAAATTACCTACCGGCGAGGGTACAATAAAAAACCTCCGAAGGGATTTCTTGACTTTTGCCGGTGTTCCGCCTGATATACAACGCGGCTCAAAGAACATACTTCGGATATAAGAAGACTTTTCGAAACTTAGGTACAGTTTATCCTGTACGAATATTAAAAACGCTTAGAAGGGATTTGTGAGCGACGGGAAAAAGGGAAATGAGTAAAAATTACAGCGAATTAATCAAACGGCTGCCGGAATCGAAAAAGATACAAGCCGGCGATCTGGTGACGGAGCTAAACTTCATCAATCAGACATTGCAGACGCTTCGGAAAGAGATCAGGGCGTCGGGTGTCGTGCTCGAATGGCACAACGGCGCGCAGTCCGGTGTCAAGGAAGCGCCGGCGCTGAAGTCCTATAACACGACCGTAGGGAAAAAGACGGCGATCATTAAGATGCTGGATACCATGCTGTCAGAAAGCATCAAGGAAGATCAGGAAGACGCGCTCGATCAGTTCGTAGCCGGCGCGGTTCCTGCGCTTAAAGTAGCTGAATGAACTGGATCAGGCAGTATAACGACGCGATCCAGTCCGGAGAAATTCAGGCGTGCGACAAGCTGAAGCGGATTTATTCGAAGCTGTCCGCAGACTGCGACCGGGAAGAATCGCGGTACATATTCAGCCAGGAACACGCGCAGAGACCGATCGACTTCATCGAAACTTTCTGCAAGCACAGTAAAGGCGAATGGGCAGGGAAGCCGCTCAAGCTCGAGCTATTCCAGAAGGCTTTCATATCGGCGTTATTCGGGTTTATCGACCGGCAGACGGGTTTCAGGAAATACACGGAGACTTTCTTCATGGTTTCCCGTAAGAACGGGAAAAGTGAACTTCTTTCCGCTCTCGCGCTCTATCTGATGATAGCAGACGGGGAAGCCGGCGCGGAGATCTATTCGGTCGCCACGAAGAAGGATCAGGCGAAAATTGTTTTCGATGAGACCGTTCGAATGGTGCAGCAGTCCGCAGCTCTGTCCGCCCATGTGAAGAAGCGGAAGTCAGATATATACTATCCGGATAACATGAGTAAGTTCATGGCTTTAGGAAAGAACGCCGATACGCTGGACGGTCTAAACAGCCACGGGATCATTATCGACGAAGCACACGCGATAAAAGATCGTAACCTGTACGAAGTCATGAAGCAGTCCATGAGTGCCAGAAGGCAGCCGCTGCTTATCATGATAACAACTGCCGGCACACTTCGGGAATGTATTTTCGATGATATGTACGACTATGCGACGGAACTTCTTGAAGGCAAGTTCGAAGATGAGCATTTTCTTCCGGTCATTTATGAGCTTGACAGGAAGGAAGAATATAAGGATTCGACTTGCTGGATCAAAGCTAATCCTGCGATCGGAACGATCAAGAAGATTGAAGACCTGAAAAGCAAAGTCGAGCGCGCTAAAAATAATCCTGCGGATCTCGCCGGCGTGCTGGTGAAAGACTTCGATATTCGGGAGAATGCGCGGCAGTGCTGGTTATCGCTGTCTGAGATCGAGAATCCGGCTGCCTTCGACATGGACGAACACAGGGGCGCTTATGCGATCGGCGGCGCGGATCTATCCAGAACAACAGATTTGACTTGCGGAACTTATCTGTTTTACGATCCGGAATCCGCCTGTTATCTGGTTAAGCAGATGTACTTTATTCCCGAAGACGCTCTCGACAATTCAGATATATGCTTTTCGGTTCCTTATCGGAAATGGATCGAACGCGGATTTGTTCGAGTCTGCCCGGGCAATATGATTGATTATCATATGCTGACAGACTGGTTCGTTGAGATGGTCGAAGAGTACGACGTAAAGCCAACATGGATCTATTACGACCGGTATTCCGCCAAATACT
>CALMRA010000186.1 GCA_937872065.1 uncultured Eubacteriaceae bacterium
ACTATCTGATCATCAACGCCGGCTACGGTATGAACGGAGCCTTCGAAGAAACCTCGGAAAATGTGCTCAGAGATCTGTTTGATGCGGACTACTTCGGCATGAGCAATATGATCAAGGCGGTTCTGCCCGTCATGAGAGATCAGCATTCCGGCAGGATCCTGAACATCTCTTCACAGGCCGGAATGGCAGGCGCCGCGGGGTGTTCCGCCTACAACGCCGCGAAGTTCGCGGTAGTCGGGATGTCGGAAGCTCTGAACGAGGAGCTCGCTCCCTTCGGGATTCAGGTGGCTGCGGTCTGCCCGGGTTCCTTCAGAACCGACTTCAGAGACGCAAGCTCGATGAGACATCCGGAATCTGCGATGTCCGAATACAACGGAACGGCTGCCCATAACGTCGTCAAATTTCTACGGGACAACAATCATAAACAGACCGGGGATCCGAAAAAGGCTGCGGCGTTTGTATACCGGACTGCTCAGAAGGAAAATATGCCGGTCCATATCACTGTCGGGAAAAGCTGCAGCGACATCGTCAAGAATAATCTGCGGAAATCCATCGATGAGATCGACTCGTATTATACCGAAACATCGGATATGGAATACGATCCGGAATAGAAGGACTAAACGGGGTACTTATATGAAGGTATTACTGGTAAACGGCAGTCCTCATAAAGACGGCTGTACCTATACGGCGTTAAAGGAGGTCTCCGATACCCTCAGTCGTGAGCGCGAGACGGGCCGGAACCTCTTCCGCACTGGATCAGATAAATAAATACTTTCTTCACGGACAGATGCCTGTCGTCGCTTCCCGATACTGGAACGAGGTCCACGGGAAAAATGCCGAAGAAGTCCGTCAGGACGAAGAAGGCATGCAGATCATGCGTGTCCTCGGACGGAATATGGCCTGGATGCTCAGGCTTATCGAAAACGGCAGAAAAGCCGGCATCGAATATCCGCAGCAGGAAGAGACGAGAATCGCAACGAACTTTATCCGCTGAGCGGCTCTGAATCTGACTCGGAGCAGCGGCGGTTCACATATATCGGAAAAAGTGTTTTGAATAAATGCATTCGGACAGTTTTTGAAACCACAGTAGAAGGAGATTAATAAATGGAATATTTAACACTGAACAACGGCGTGAAAATGCCCATGGACGGAATCGGCGTATTCCTGTTCTCGCCTGACGAAGCGGAAAGCGCGGTTAAATCGGCGCTGAAGGACGGAGTCCGTCTCATCGATACGGCGAACGCGTACATGAACGAACGGGGCGTAGGCCGCGCGATCAAGGCGAGCGGTGTTCCGAGAGAAGATATCTTCCTCGTCACAAAGCTCTGGCCGACCGTCTACACCGATGCGAACGCCATTAACGAATCGCTGGCAAGACTCGACACGGATTATGTCGATCTTCTGTTCCTGCATCAGTCGGCAGGCGACTGGAAAGCCGGCTACAAGCTGATGGAAGAAGGCTATAAGGCGGGCAAGGTCAAGGCTCTGGGACTGTCAAACTTCCCGGAAGAAGATCTGCAGTGGATCCTCGACAATGCGGAAATCAAGCCGCAGATGGTACAGGTCGAAGCGCACCCGTATTATCCGCAGACAGAACTTAAGAAGACCCTGGATGCGAACGGCATGGGCCTGATGGCCTGGTATCCGCTTGGTCACGGCGACAAAGCGCTGATCGACGAAGTGGTCTTCACGAAGCTTGCAGAAAAATACGGCAAGACCAACGCACAGATCATCCTGAGATGGCATGTTCAGAACGGCGACGTCGTAATTCCGGGCTCAAAGAATCCGGAACACATTCGCGACAACTTCAACATCTTCGATTTCAAGCTGACGCCGGAAGAAATGGCGGAAATCGCGAAGATCGACAAGAATGTCCGATACTACAATGCGGAACCCGAACAGGTTCAGGCTTTTGCGAATATGGCGATGGACTTCAATTCTCAGAAGTAATTTTTCGCGAAAAGGTTCCGTCAGAACATAAAAATAAGCATTATTACAGCCAGCCGTCTGCTCCTTTGAGCAGGCGGTTTTTTCGTTATGTGATATTCTTAGAATAAATACAGCGGAGGAGGCAGCCGATGGAATATAAGATCGGGGAGCTTTCCGAGATCACCCATCTCTCGAAAGAGATGATCCGGTATTACGAGAAGCTCGGCGCAGTCCGCCCGAAGCGGCGTGACGACAACAACTACAGAGTCTATACGACGATGGATCTGTTCGCTCTGCTTGAGTCCATCCAGCTCAAAGCCTTCGATATGAACATCCGGGAAATCAGCGAGGTCAAGGGGAAGGATTATACGGATACGATTCTCGAATACTTCAGGGATTACAGGGACAGGCTCGAACGGGAGCTCGTTATGAAGCAGGCGCTGCTGGACCGGACCCGCGAGCTGATTGTCCGCAACGAGGAGTCCAGGTACAATCTCGGGAATTACTGGATCCGGATGGCGCCCGCAATCTGCAGGTATACGTTTCTGAACTCCAGAAACGACGAATATTTCGATGTCGTCTCGTCTGACAAGGTGAATGAGATCGTATTCTCAGAAGAGGGTATCCGGTTTACCGACGATATCATCATTTTCGGAGAAGACTGCGACACCTGGTGCTTTGCAGTCCGCAGCGATTATGTGCCGCTGCTGGAGCTTCCCGAAGCAGGGAAGGTTCAGGTCGGTCAGCAGCTGTGCTTCTGTACGGTGGTTGATATGGGCGAAATCGGAGCCTTCTCCCATGAATGCCTGGCGGGACTGATACAGCAGGCTGGTGAGCGCGGCTACAGACAGGCAGGTCCCGTATACGGCGTTTTGTGCGGCAGAGGTGTCGAACAGGAGACTTTCCGCAGGTATCTTGAGCTCAGAATGCCGATTGAGCGTTGAAACTACTTCAGGGTTTCGGCGCCTTTTTATTTGAACAGAAGGCCCGAAAAGACTGTAATCCGACTCGTAGGGTACAGTTTTGAAGCGGAAAAGAGGCAGAAACCGGCGCGAAATTTGCTGTTGATCGTGAAATATTTGCAGGCGCTATAGTGTAGATAAAGCCGGATCCCACGGGGATCGCGCCACTACTACGCGAGGAGATTTGCAAATGCTGAAAAGAGTATTCTCACCTTATAAGATCGGAAGCTGTGTCATTCCGAACCGTCTGTTCGTACCTGCGATGGTCATGAACTACTGCACGGACGACGGGATGATCACAGACAGATATATCCGCTATATGGAAGAAAAAGCGAAAGGCGGCTGGGGTCTGATCATCACTGAAGACTATGCCGTTCAGGAACACGGAAAGGGATATTTCGGAATTCCAGGTCTCTGGAAGGACGAGCAGATCGAAGGCTCGAGGAAGCTTACGGATACGATTCACCAGTACGATTCGAAGATCTTCTGCCAGATGTATCATCCGGGCAGACAGACGACGATGCAGGTAACGCAGAACACGATACCTGTCGCTCCGTCTGCGACGGTGGATCCGCTGATGATGACGCCGACGAGAGAGCTTTCTGTCGAGGAAATCCATCAGCTGGTTCAGGACTGGGGAAAGGCTGCCGGCCGCGTTAAGGAAGCGGGCTTCGACGGTCTCGAAATCCACTGCGCCCACGGCTATCTGATGGCGGAATTTCTCTCGCCGCTGGTCAACAAGCGCGTCGACGAATACGGCGGATGCTTCGAAAACCGGATCCGTCTGCTGGATGAAGTTTATACAGCTGTTCGTGAAGCGGTCGGCCCGGACTTCCCGATTCAGATCCGGGTGTCGGGCAATGAATATGTTCAGGGCGGGCGGACAGAAGCCGAAACCTGCGAGCTCTGCGTCCATCTTGAAGATCTCGGTGTCGATTCGATCAATGTCTCAAATGGTGTTTACGCGTCGAAGCCGAAGGATCAGATCATCGCGCCGATGTTCACGGATCACGCTCTGAACATGAATATCGCGGAGCAGGTCAAGAAGCTCGTGAATATTCCGGTGCTCGTCGCGAACCGTATCAACGATCCCCGGATGGCGGAAACTCTGCTGGCGATGGACAAGGCGGACTTTATCGGCATGGGCAGAGGCTCGCTGGCAGATCCGTATCTTCCGGAAAAAGCGAAGAACGGCCAGCTGGACTGCGTACGCTACTGCATCGGCTGTCTCCAGGGATGCGAAGGCTACCTGTTGTATCAGGATCCCGCGACCTGTCTCGTCAATCCGAGAGTCGGCAGAGAATACGAAGACGATCTGAAAAAGGCCGACAAGCCGAAGAAGGTTATGGTGGCCGGCGCCGGACCGGCGGGACTGGTTGCGGCAGAAACCGCGGCGCTTCGCGGTCACGACGTAACGGTCTATGAAGAGCAGGAAGAAATCGGAGGTCAGTTCAGATCCGCAGCGTATCCGACGGGGAAGGGAGAGCTTTCGACCTTCGCGTCTCAGCTCAGAACGTCTCTGATGAACCTGAACGTGCCGATTATCCTGAACACGCCCGTAACTGAAGATCTGATCGAAGCGGAAAAGCCGGAAGCGATTATCCTGGCCACAGGCGCGAAGCCGCTGACACTGCCCATCGACGGAATCGAAAACGCGGTGACGGCAGAGGATATCCTGCTGGGCAGAAAATACGCGGTTGAAGGTCCGGTCGTCGTCTGCGGCGGCGGGGAAGTCGGCGCAGAAACCGCTCAGTATATCTCGACGGTCAATCATGACGTGACGGTACTCGAAATGCAGGACAGCATCCTGAACGATATGATGCCGATGACAAAGATCTGCCTCGAGGATCTGATGCGCGATACCGGCGTGAAGGTCGTGACGGAAGCGAAGGTTTCGTCTATCGGAAAGGATTCAGTGAGCTACACGAATTCTGAAGGAGAAGAAATCACGATTCCTGCGGAAACTGTGGTCTCGGCATTCGGATATAAAGCCTATAATCCTCTGGAAGAAATCGCGAAAAAGTATTATGTCGAAGTCTATACGGTAGGGGGCGCGGTCAAGGCCGGGAACGCCATTGCGGCGACTAAGGAAGGCTACGAAGCGGGACTTAAGATCTGATAAGACCATTCTCCCGGCAGTGTCTCAAAACGTTAATTACAGACGAAATTAAATCTCCCGGTGCTCGCCGGGCGCACAAAAGCCGAAATTCGCGTCTCGTACGAATTCCGGCTTTTTTCTGTTTACAACTCTCTGCAGTGATTTCGTATTTTCCAGCGGTACATGATGATTTGCGCAAAGATCGCTCCGCAGATTTCTCCGGGAATCAATGCGCTGGCCAGACCTGTTGTGCCGAAATAGTAGTTGAGAAGATACATAAACGGAATATAGAAAACCAGTTCTCGCACCACCGCATGGAGAAGGGTACCGCGTCCGTCGCCTACAGCCTGCAGGCAGAATGAGGTGTTGTAGTTCAGGAACTGTGGTACGGATGCAAAGGATCGGATGCGCAGAAAAACCACGGCGAATCCGATAACAGCGGCTGCACTCGCAGTGTCTCCCGCAGATGTGCTCAAAAAGACACGGACAATTGGTGACGCAGACAATTGAAAGAGAATCAGGCTTAAAACACTGATGATAAGGCCGTATTTCTGGACACAGCGGATGGTCTGATTCATGCGTTTCAGATTTTGCGATGCGTAGTTGTAAGCCACGATCGGAAGCATACCCTGACACAGCCCGATATTGATGGCGTTTGGCAGGCGTTCCGCTTTCATGACGATTCCGATTGCCGCAAGTTCCAGATCGCCGTGGGCTGCCATAAGGGAGTTCAGGACTATATTGGCTACGTCAAAAAGCCCGGTCAGGATAGCGGAGGGAACCCCGACTGCGAACAGGTCCTTCAGTTCGGCGCGCTTTATTGTCACTGCGTCATGCAGATTGATACTCAGCGATGTTGTCCCTGATTTTATTTTCATCATCCAGACCAGATAGACGGCTGCAATAATATTTGACAGCAGCGTCGCAAAAGCCGCTCCGAACACCTCCATGCCTTCTGGAAGCAGTACGAACATGAACAGCGGATCAAGAATAATATTCAATATTCCGCCGCCGCTCAGGCCGATGCTGGCCTGCTTCGCGTACCCAGCGTTTCGCAGCAGATGTGCGCAGGTCATGGACAGAATAATCGGGATATCTCCCAGAATGACCACCAGCCAGACATACTGCCTGGCAAAACCGATGGTAGACGCAGAGGCGCCCAGCAGATTAAGAATGGGATCGAGAAAAAGGCCGATGAGCAGGGAGTAAAGTACGGCGATTATGATAGAGCCGTAGAAACTGAAAGCACTTACCTTCTTTGCCTCCGCCGTCTGCCCCGAACCCATCAAGCGGGCGTACAGACTGCCGCCCCCGATACCGAACAGGTTGGAAAAAGAAACGGTCATCATAAAGAGTGTAAAAGCCAGTGTAACGGCAGCAGTTTTATACGGATCGCCGGTCATCCCTATGTATATGGTATCAGCCATGTTGTAAATAAGATTGATGAGCTGGCTGATGATGGTGGGGACCGCCATTATTGCAATAGCTTTGGGAACAGGTATCGTTTCAAAAATATCCCGTTTGCCTGGTTCTTCTTTTTTAACTTGAGGTTTGATTGTGTCGCTTCCTGTCTGTTGATGGCGCAGCTCAGCCGGACTGTACGGGCCGGCGCCGTTAAACGATATTTTAGATACTATGTGTTTCAGAGTGGAAAACATGCAACTTTTCTTTTAATTATATACTTTTTACAAATCGGGAGCATTTGCCGGCACTTTTTCAGCGATCGAACAGCCGCCTCCTGTCGATTCTTCTTCTATACGTTTCAGGCATGATTGACAATTCAATATAAGAATTGGTTTTTATGAAGAAGCGGATTTATACTGAAAACAGAGAGTGACAGAAGGGTACAACCTTCTCTATAACAGGTTAATGATTCCGCAGATGCAGCAGATCTGCTGAAAAAGGAGATTATATGATAAACGAAACGTATACACTGTCCAACGGCGTGAAGATTCCGAAGCTCGGACTCGGCACATGGTTTATCGATGACGATAAGGCGGCACAGGCTGTCCGCGAAGCGGTCAAGCTGGGCTACCGGCTGATCGATACGGCTCAAGCATACGGCAACGAACGGGGTGTCGGCGAAGGGATCAGAACCTGCGGTGTGGACCGCGATCAGCTGTTTGTTACGACGAAGCTCGCGGCGGAAATCAAGAGCTATGACGAAGCGGTCAAAGCTATCGACGGTTCCCTTAAGCTGATGGGACTCGACTATATCGACATGATCATCATCCACAGCCCGCAGCCGTGGGTCAATGTCAATCAGTCTGCAGACCGTTTCTTCGAAGGAAATCTCGAAGCCTGGCGTGCGCTCGAAGAAGCATACAAAGCGGGAAAGCTCCGTGCGATCGGCGTCTCGAATTTCGACGAAGAAGACATCGATAACCTCTGCAATAACGGATCGGTCAAGCCGATGGTCAATCAGATCCTCGCGCATATCGGAAATACGCCCTTCGGGATCATCGATTTCTGCAAGAAGAAGGATATCCTCGTCGAAGCCTATTCGCCTGTCGCTCACGGCGTGATTCTTGAAGACAGGGAAGTCGAAGCAATTGCGAAGAAGTACGACGTCAGCATCGCGCAGCTGTGCATCCGCTACTGCCTGCAGCTGGGGCTGCTCCCGCTGCCGAAGACTGCGAATCCGGAGCATATGAAACAGAACGGAGACGTGGATTTCGTAATCTCCGATCAGGATATGAAGACGCTGTGCGCGCTGGACAACGTCCACGATTACGGCCAGTTCGGGATGTTCCCGGTATACGGCGGCAAAATGTAAGCTCACTGCGATATTGCGGAAGTTCACAGTTATAAAAATTCAAGCCTTCGAAGGGCTTCCAACAAGAATCTGCCTCACCCCCCGGGCAGGTTCTTTTTGTTTTCGCAGCCGTCAGCCTGTGATACGATAAAGATGCATAAAACCGGCATACAGCCGGGATGCAGTGAAGATAAAAACGCAACGCACGTATCCTGCGCGCCAGAGCCGGTAGGTAGCCCGGCCGTCCCGTCCGAGACGGGGTAAGTAACCTGCCCCTCCGGGTTGTCCGTTCTTTACTCGTTACATTCTTTATGGAGGGATAGTCATGAGTAAAACGGAATGCAGGCTTACGGTGTTTTTCGAGGATCCGTTCTGGACGGGCGTTTTCGAACGCTGTGAAGACGGCAGACTGTCTGCGGCCAGGGTGGTTTTCGGCTCTGAACCGAAGGACTACGAAATTTACGAGTTTATTCTCAGACATTTCGGAGATCTCAAGTTCAGTCCGGCAGTAACGGAAGAAGTGAAGGAAACGAAACGGAATCCGAAGCGGATGCAGCGTGAGGCGAAAAAACAGATGCTGGAGACCGGAATCGGGACCAGATCGCAGCAGGCGATCAAGCTTCAGCATGAGCAGAACAAAACTGCGCGACGGATCAGAAACCGCGAGCGCAGCGAGGAAGAAGCGAACCGCAGATTCGAGCTCAGACAGCAGAAGCGGAAGGAAAAACACAGAGGACACTGAACCGGAGCACAGCCGGTTTGAGAAAGCGCCGGAATGCCGACAGAGGCCTCCGGGCTTTTCTCGTTTCAGGGATAATTTAGACGATGCAGCTGTTCCGAGACAAATGGGTTTTGTGTAGGAGCAAAGCGGAACGAATGGAAATTCATAAAGAAACTTAATTTACTGGAGGCTGTGATGATCCTTACAACAGACAGACTGATCCTGCGCCCATGGACAGACGCAGATGCCGAAACACTATACCAGTATGCGAAGGATCCCGAAGTAGGGCCCATCGCCGGCTGGCCTGTTCATACGAGCGTCGAGAACAGTCTCGAGATTATCAGGACCGTTCTGTCGGCTGACGAGACCTATGCGGTCTGCCTGAAGGATAATAATGTCGCAGTCGGCAGTGTCGGACTGATGATCGGAAAATCAAGCAATCTCGATCTGCCGGATACCGAAGGGGAGATCGGCTACTGGATCGGAGTACCCTTCTGGGGACAGGCCCTTATACCCGAAGCCTGCAGAGAGATGATCCGCCACGGCTTCGAGGATCTCGGTCTCGAGAAGCTCTGGTGCGGTTGTTTCGAAGGGAATATTAAGTCGAAGCGCGCTCAGGAGAAATGCGGCTTCCGGTATCATCATACGAACCGGGATATCCACTGGGCGCTGATGGACGACATACGGACAGAGCATGTGACCTGCCTGAGCAGGGAAGACTGGGAGAACGAAGGATAATTTATCGATCCTGAGGACGGTATCGCTTTTGGGGATCAGGAAAATGATATCGAAATACTGGAGCTTCTCAGCCGGCGTAACAGACGAATAAGAACAGGAGTCAGATATGAAAATCGGTGCGGTGAAAGCTGTCGTGTTCAGTCCGACAGACAATACGAAAATAATCGCGGACAGACTGGCTGAAGAAATTGCCGGCAGACTGAAGGTACCGTTCGAAACGACAGACTGGACGCTGCCGAAGTACAGACAGGACCATTATCAGTTTGCAGAGGATGATCTGGTTATCTTCGGCATGCCGGTCTTTGCCGGGAAGACGCCCAATCTGTTTAAGGATTTTGTGCAGCAGGGCTTCAGCGGAGCAGGCCCCGTCGTACCGGTCGTCACATTCGGAGGCCGTGCATACGACAGCGCTCTGGCCGAGCTTGCGTCGTTGCTGACGGCTGACGGCTTTAAGGTCACAGGCGCAGGCGCGTTCTGTATGCCCCATGTGTTTTCAGACACGCTTTCCGCAGACAGACCGGATGAACGGGACTACAGCCTGATAGCCGGCCTGGCCGACAGCGTCGTATCGAATCTTCAGATCGATAAGGTCCTGCCGGCAGCTTCGATCCCCGGAGATCCCGAAGCAGCTTACTATACGCCGCTGGGACTCGACGGAAAGCCCGCGAAGTTCCTCAAGGCAAAGCCGAAGACCGATACAGACAGATG
>CALMRA010000187.1 GCA_937872065.1 uncultured Eubacteriaceae bacterium
TCGTATATCCGCCCGTTTAACAATGAGAGGGAACAATGTGCGGTAGATTCGTTTTTCTCAGTGACAGGGACAGAGAAGATATCCTGACTCAGATGCCGCCTTCGCTCGCTCAGGCTCCGGGAACCGAACAGCTTGAAACGAGACGGGGAGATATCTATCCGTCTCAAAAGGCGCCGGTTTTCGTTGAAACGGACCATGGGCCTGAAATGGCGATGCTCAAGTGGGGTTATGAAAACCCGTTTAAACCGAAACAGCTCCTGATCAATGCAAGAGCGGATACAGCGGCGGACAAACGGATGTTCAAAGATGATTTCAGGCAGCGGCGCTGTCTGATCCCGGCTACCGGTTTTTACGAATGGGATCCTGAAAAGAGACAGTTCGTATTTAACGGTCCGGAAGATCTCCTGTATCTGGGCGGTCTCTGGCAGCCGGACCGGAAAACCGGCGATGACCGCTTCGTGATCCTGACAAAGGATCCTGACGAAACTGTATCTCGGGTTCACAATCGAATGCCGGTGCTTATTCCAGCCGACAGAACTGCCGAATGGCTGGCAGATCCCGTCAGCGCATCCCCGCTTATCGGCGACTACAGCGTTCCGCTTCACAGCGAACTTGCCGCCGGACAGCAGAGCTTTCTGTAGTAAGCGGTTAGAATCTCGAAAAAGACCCGGTCGCCAGTAATGGCGACCGGGTCTTTTCATATTCTGTATTCTATACTGCCCGACAGTTTATTTATATCTGTTTTAATTTCGGCGTAAAATTCTTATAGACTCCGACACAGTATACAAGACCGGCCGCTCCTGTTACCAGCAGCAGCCACAGATCCGTTGCGCCCAGGAAATAAAACAGAATGTCTAATCCGATAATCACAAGACTTGTCCAGAACAGCGTACGCTTCGTAAATGTACGGTGCCAGGTAAATATTCCGATTACGCCCAGCGCGATAACAATCAGAAAATAGACCAGAAGTATACTTCCGACAGTAATCACCGCTGTCGAAGCCTGAGACTGGGTGATATTCAGATTAGTCAGCACGCTGCTGTAGGGGCCGGAGTCGGCTCCGACCATAAGAATCCCCTTATAAACTGTATAGATCCCGAATCCCGCTCCGAGTATCCCGGAGATCGTCAGAAGGACTCCGCCCCACCATAAAAGATTCTTTTTCTTCAGACTGCCCTTTTTATTCGGGGCCTTCTTTTTATTCGAGCTGCCCTGTTTATTCGGGGCTTTCTTTTCATTCTGGCTGCCCTGTTTATTCGGGGCTTTCATTTTATTCTTCTTCTTCATCAGCTTCTATATCCGCAGCTTCAGCCGTTTTTTTCGCCGTTGTGCGGACCGTTTCTGCTGCGGTTTCTTTTACAGGCATTTCTTTCACGGTATATAGAATCCCGGAAAGCGCGTTCAGATTGAGCGTAAGTCTGTATTCTCTGCCCGGCTGCGGGTAACGTACGGAGACTGCCCGTTCGTCCGACAGGAGCACCGGGTCGT
This sequence comes from uncultured Eubacteriaceae bacterium, assembly GCA_937872065.1. Classification (GTDB taxonomy): domain Bacteria; phylum Bacillota; class Clostridia; order Eubacteriales; family Eubacteriaceae; genus UBA7485. Next base: position 1,489 of record CALMRA010000187.1, read on the forward strand.
TTCCGGACTCACCGCTGCTGGAAAAGATTTCTGTCAGCTCGGCCGGTTCCGGCATACTGAGCACGACTTCCGGATAATCGCAGCCGCCGAAGTTAAATACGGCGAGGATTCTCTGTGTACCGCCCCTGCGTTCGAAGGCGAGGACATCGCCTCTGTTCGTCTTGATAAAACGAAAGGCTGCCGGATCATAGTCTTCCTGATACAGTGCCGGCGTTTTCAGATAAACTTTATTAAGCGCATTCAGGTAATGGTACAGATCCAGATGTGCAGGATATCCCAGAAGATTCCAGTCGAGCTGATGCTGTTCCGACCATTCTGAAAAATGTCCCAGCTCGTAGCCCATAAAATTGAGCTTCTTGCCCGGATGCGTGAACATGTACAAATATAACAGGCGAGCCTGCATAAACTTCTGTTCATAGTTTCCGGGCATCTTGTCAAGGATACTCCGCTTGCCGTGGACTACTTCATCGTGAGAGAGCGGAAGCAGGTACAGCTCGGAATAAAAATACTGCATGCTCCAGGTAAGCTTTCCTATCTCTTTAGACCGGTACAGCGGGTCTGTTTCGAAAAACGCGAGCGTATCGTTCATCCAGCCCATATCCCATTTATAGTCAAAACCGAGACCGTCATACTGGACCGGTGCGGTCACCTTCAAATAGCTCGTGGAATCCTCCGCAACCTTGAGAACATTCGGATAACGTCTGGTAAGCCCCTGATTCATCTCACGAACAAAGTCCACCGCTCCTTCATTGATTCCGCGTTCTTTATTTCCCTGCCAGTAGATCGCATTTGAAATCGCGTCCATCCTGAGTCCGTCCACATGATAGACGTCGATCCAGAAATCTGCAGCCGACTGCAGGAAGCTGCGGACTTCGCCCCGATAGTAGTTGAAATTACGGCTGCCCCATTCAGAATGGCCCGTATCCTCGCTCGGATATTCGTACAGCGATGTTCCGTCAAATTCGGCAAGAGCATATGGATCCAGCGCAAAATGAACCGGTACAAAATCCAGAATAACTCCGATCTGATGACGATGCAGCTTATTGATGAGCTCCGCAAGCTCCGCCGGCGTGCCGCCGACCGGCAGGGGCCGGCACGGTGATCGCGGCCGGGGTTCGA
>CALMRA010000188.1 GCA_937872065.1 uncultured Eubacteriaceae bacterium
CTGTGGATTTTTTTTAGCTCAGTGTCCAACTTGAAATTACAATTTTCGATTTTTTTAATACCCATTCGTAAATACAACAGCAATACAATAGTAGAATCAGATATTTTTCATAATTTTAGAAAAAATCTGAATAAATCAGTGCGAGCACCATCATTACTAATCCGATTATTCATCAACAATCAACTGACGGCAGGTATCATGTTATCTGAATTCACCCAGAGTTTTCCCGTCTTTATTTTTTATCTTTAATATTCGATCCGTTTATTTATCATCTGACCGGTTTTTTATCAGACAAACGATATGGTGACGGAATCTTCCGAGTCGTTGAGCTTTATGCTGTCGAGCCAGCCGGTCTTGAACTTCACATACAGTTCTGCCAGCGCCTCAGCGGAGAGATTAAAATCCGACTCGAGCCAGTATTTGGCTGCATTTAACAGAGTTGTGATCGTCTGTTCAATGAAGAAATTCGTGTATTCGTTCAGAGACTGATCTTTGTTCTCTTCAAATTTGAAAGAGGTCCGCAGCGGTTCGACACAGGCGTGTGCAAAATAGGTTATGCCGTTATCGAGGAGCCGGTTCGAAAAAATACACTCGTAAATCTGCCTGTCGGCTTTAACGTGATTGAAAAATGAAGCTGCCGTCTTAACCAGAGTCGGTGTCAGCTCCTTCCCGAAATATCCGGAAGGATCGGCAGTTTCAACACTGCCGGCCACATATAATAAAGCTTCGTCCACCACGATTTTTCTGGCGAGATCGTACTTGTCCTCATAACTGGCGTAAAAAGCCATCGTACTGTAATCCGCCTGTTCACATATCTCTTTCACGAATATTTTATCGATCGGCTTTTCACAAAGCAGGCTGCAGAACGCTTCCTTTATCGCCTTCTGTGAATGACGCTTCCTGTTCTTGCTCATCATCAAACTCCTTACTAAATCGCTCTCTTATATCAGTAGTATAAGCTAAACTGACACATTATAGAATAATATCTGTTCCCGGATCAGAACAATAGAAAGAGTCCGCTTTCTTACTGATTCCAATTCTCTCTAAATTGATTAAGCCGCCCGCAGCATTTACAGTTAAATCAGAAAAGTCGATATCCATGAAAGAGAGTATCCAAATGACCCAGACCGAAAAACTTCTATCCCCGTATAAAATTGCCGGAACGACAATTAAAAATCGTTTCATTATGGCGCCAATGCTGATGCATGACTATTTTGATGATAAAGGTGAGATCACAGACGAAGGCATTGCTTTTTATGAAGAAAGAGCACAGGGCGGTTTCGGTCTGATTTATACCGGAG
>CALMRA010000189.1 GCA_937872065.1 uncultured Eubacteriaceae bacterium
CGGTAACGTTCTCGGCAGCAACGGCAGCGTAATCCCGCTGTTCAAGAAGCAGATCGCAGCCGGCGGACCCGTAACGGTCACCCATCCGGACATTATCCGCTACTTCATGACAATTCCGGAAGCCGTATCACTGGTACTGCAGGCAGGGTTCTATGCCCAGGGCGGACAGATCTTCGTGCTCGATATGGGTGAGCCTGTCAAGATCGCAGATATGGCGAAGAACCTGATCAAGCTTTCAGGATTCGAACCGAACGTCGATATCGATGTCGTCTATACGGGTCTGAGACCAGGCGAAAAGCTGTACGAAGAGCTTCTGATGAATGAAGAAGGACTGAAGAAGACGAAGAACGACCTGATCTTTATCGGGAAGCAGATGCCGATTGACGAAGATCAGTTCAGCAGCGATCTGAATACGCTGTGGAACAGCTGCAATGATGAAGGTTCAGATATCAGAGCTGTGGTTGCTAGTCTGGTAGATACGTATCATTATAAAATAGATAGGCCGATTGTTAGATCTGCTGCAGCGAAACCGAATATTGCTGCAGAAACATCCGGGACTGCAGTAATTGATTTAAAAAATCTCCGCGGCTCAGAAAAGGTTCATGTTCATTAAAGCGTTATTTCGTTTGAAACAGGAAGAATAAACATGTCTAAACAAAAACGTATATATTTATCTTCCCCGCATATGGGCGGGGAAGAGCTTGAATTTATTCAGCAGGCTTTCGATACCAACTGGATCGCCCCGCTGGGCGCCAACGTTAACGGGTTCGAAAAAGACGTTGCATCGTACCTCAACACGGCCGACGCGGCCGCACTCGTCTCCGGTACGTCGGCGATCCATCTCGGACTTAAAGCACTTGGCGTCAAACAGGGCGATCTTGTTTTCTGTTCGAGCCTGACTTTCTCTGCGAGCGCGAATCCGATTCTTTATCTCGAAGCGACGCCTGTCTTTATTGACAGCGAATATGAGACCTGGAATATGGATCCTCAAGCGCTGGAAAAAGCATTCGAAGAATACCCGAATCCGAAAGCAGTGATCGTAGTGGACCTGTACGGACAAAGCGCGGACTACGACAGAATTCTTGAAATCTGCGAAGCACATAACACGCCGGTTCTGGAAGATGCAGCAGAAGCACTGGGATCCTCTTATAAAGGAAGAAAATGCGGAACCTTCGGAGACCTGGGGGTACTCTCCTTTAACGGAAACAAGATTATCACGACCTCCGGCGGCGGAATGCTCGTCGGAAACGACATTAAAACGATCGCAAAAGCACGATTCTGGTCCCCCCAGAGTCGCGAAC